>CBDTYM010000072.1:0-12535 GCA_965364605.1 uncultured Muriicola sp. | reverse complement strand
TGATTCTTGCTGGAAATTTATAGATTCTAAAATACCACTTTCCCCTTTCCGGTCATACAACCTTTATCTATTGCCCGGATTTAGTAGCTTTGCACAAGGTTAGAAAATATGCTGGAGAAAAAGACCATAGACCATGAAAAGGCCGTCCTGATCGGGATTATCAACCGGGAACAGGACGAGGAGAAGGTCACCGAATACCTGGACGAACTG
Source organism: uncultured Muriicola sp. (assembly GCA_965364605.1). GTDB lineage: Bacteria > Bacteroidota > Bacteroidia > Flavobacteriales > Flavobacteriaceae > Muriicola. The sequence goes on along the minus strand of CBDTYM010000072.1, from coordinate 12,325 downwards.
GAGTTCCTCACCTATACGGCCGGGGGGGACGTGATCAAGCGCTTTGTACAGCGCGTTGACGTACCCAATCCCAAAACCTTTATCGGGAGCGGTAAGATGCAAGAGGTGGAGGCTTTTGTGAAGGAACACGAGGTGGGCTCTGTCATTTTCGACGACGAGCTCTCCCCCGTACAACAACGCAATATCGAAAAACAGCTAAGGTGTAAGATCCTGGACCGTACCGGGCTCATTCTGGACATCTTTGCCCAAAGGGCCAAGACCAGCTACGCCCGTACCCAGGTGGAACTCGCCCAGTACGAATACCTCCTGCCCCGCCTGACGGGATTGTGGACCCACCTCGAACGCCAGCGTGGGGGGATAGGGATGCGCGGACCCGGGGAGACGGAGATAGAGACCGACCGTCGTATCGTGAGGGACCGAATCGCCCTGCTCAAAAAGAAGCTCACCAAGATCGACCGGCAGATGGAGACCCAGCGCGGGAATCGCGGGTCCCTGGTTCGGGTGGCCCTGGTGGGGTATACGAACGTGGGCAAGTCGACCCTCATGAACGTCATCAGCAAGAGCAACGTCTTTGCCGAGAACAAGCTCTTTGCCACCCTGGACACCACGGTGCGCAAGGTGGTCATCGGGAACCTGCCTTTTTTACTGAGCGACACCGTAGGGTTTATCCGCAAGCTGCCCACCCAGCTGGTGGAAAGCTTTAAGGGTACGCTGGATGAGGTACGGGAAGCCGACCTGCTTCTGCACGTGGTGGATATCTCCCACCCGAACTTTGAAGAACACATCGATTCCGTCAACCAGGTGCTGAGCGAGATCGGGTGTGCAGACAAGGAGACCATCATGGTCTTTAATAAGATCGACCTCTATACGCAGGAGGAAATTGCGGAGGACGACCTCACCACCGAAAGGACGGCACGGCATATGAGCCTTGCCGACTGGGAGAATACCTGGATGAAGCGTATGGGGGGAAATGCCCTCTTTATCTCTGCCCTGAACAAAGAGAACCTTGACGAATTCAAGAGGCGTGTCTACCACGCTGTGCGTGAGATACACGTAACCCGCTTCCCGTATAACAACTTTTTGTACCCTGAAAATCTGGATGCCTACTAGAATTTATCTCTTTGGATGGTGTCATTCACCGAAGATATTGACCCTTGGTAAGACACACCACAAAATCCAATAGGTTGACAACAGAATTTTGGCCTCCCTGACAGGGTGGCGTACATTTACCCTGTAGTTAAGTGTAAGTGTTTATCCCCAAATCCTACCCTGAACTATATTCTTAGTGTTCATTTCCCCAAATCGACACCAAGAACCAGAGATTGAACATTTGAAAATTTCGAATGTAAGACCTGCAAAAATCCCGGCTCATTGGCCGGGATTTTTTTTATGCCTTCCTTTTGAAGAGGGGAACCGAGGAACACGCCTCTCCATACATCACGCTTTTGGCCACATCCTGTAACTTTTTCGCTGCCCAGATATAGGCATTAGGGGGTACGGGTTTATTGGAGCAGCCTTTGATGATCACGGGTTTGCCTTTCAGAGCGGAGATATCCAGTTCATCAATGACCTTTTTGTAAAGTACTGTTTCCATCAGTTCCAGATCTCCCTGTACCACCTCGGCGGCGTATGGCTGCAGCCTGGTGGTCACCAGCATAAAAGCCCATCCGGGTACGATGGCGTCAGTAGAACAGTGAACAGCCACGAAGGCATCGCGGTATTGTTCCCAGTCGTGTTCCCCTACATAGGCCCTGAATTCCTTTTCTTTCAGAATGATCCCTTCAAACAGCCAGTCGCTTATATCCAGCGCCGTCCGCCTCCCCCTGGGGTAGTATTCCTCCAGGTTGAAGGTCACCAGGGAACTGGCACTCACACGGTTGACGATCTCTTCAGACATCCTAAAAAATGTTGGGGTTTGATTATAACAGGCCCAGTTCGAGCTTGGCCTCTTCACTCATCAGGTCCTGGCTCCAGGGCGGATCGAATGTGATCTCCACCTCTGCATCCTTCACCACGTCCAGGGATTTTACCTTTTCCTCTACCTCTACGGGCAGGGTCTCCGCCACGGGACAATTCGGGGAGGTAAGAGTCATCAGGATCTTCACGTCATTGTCTTCGTTGACAAAGACGTCATAGATCAATCCCAGTTCATATATATCTACAGGGATCTCCGGATCGTATATGGTCTTAAGGACCTTGACGATCTTTTCTCCTAATTCCTGTGTGTCTATTGCGGTTTCGCTCATGTTATGCTTTATTTAACTGGGTTTGATACGCCACAGCGTATAACTTCAACTGTTTGATCATGCTGACCAGGCCGTTGGCCCGGGTAGGCGACAGGTGTTCCTTCAACCCGATCTCATCGATGAATTGGGTATCGGCGTCGATGATGTCCTGAGGTTTCTGGTGGCTGAAGGCCCGGATCAGGATGGCGATGATCCCTTTGGTGATGATGGCATCGCTGTCTGCGGTAAACACCAGCTCATCTCCTTCCAGTTCTGCGTGTACCCATACTTTGCTTTGGCAGCCTTTGATGATATGGTCTTCGGTCTTGTATTCTTCTTTAATCAGCGGAAGGGATTTCCCCAGCTCGATCATATATTCATACCGCTGCATCCAGTCGTCGAACATGGAAAATTCTTCTACGATCTCATTTTGTATCTCGGGTATCTTCATCCTCTATCTTTTGTCGCAAAAATACAATAAGTATTACTGTCTTTCAATGCCTTTGCTTTCTTTGGAATCCCTGTTATGGGCCCGGCCGTCAGGGAAAACGACTTCGATCACTGCAGCATCGCCTTGGCTTTGGCCAGGCAATCCACAAAGCGATCTATCTCCTCTTTGGTATTGTAAAAACTAAAGCTGGCCCTGATCGTTCCTGGGATCTGAAAATAGTCCATCACGGGCTGGGCGCAATGGTGACCGGTGCGCACGGCGATTCCCATCTTGTCTAAGAGGGTGCCTGCGTCGTAGGGGTGGATGCCTTTGATATTAAAAGAAATTACGGCTGTTTTATTCTGGGCAGTACCGTAGATCTGCATCCCTTCGATACCGGACAATTTTTGCGTAGCATAGGTCAGAAGCTCATGCTCATATCGGGCAATCGTATCCAGGCCGATGCTGTTGAGGTAGTCAATAGCGGCACCAAAGGCGATGCCCCCGCAAATATCAGGAGTTCCTGCTTCAAATTTGTAAGGCAGGTCTGCGTAGGTGGTCTTCTCAAAGGTCACTTCAGAGATCATTTCCCCTCCCCCCTGGTACGGTGGGAGTTTGGTCAGCCATTCCTCCTTACCGTACAGCATTCCAATGCCAGTAGGCCCGCACAATTTATGGGCCGAGGCGGTGTAAAAATCCACCCCCAACTCCTGTACATCCACCTTGATATGGGGGGACGACTGGGCTCCGTCTACCAGGACGGCCGCCCCGACGGCATGGGCCATGGGGATGATCTCTTCTATGGGGTTGATGGTCCCCAGGGCGTTGGAAACGTGGTTGCAGACCACCAGCTTGGTGCGGTTTGAAAGGAGTTTCTTGTATGACTCCATCTGCAGGACCCCATCTTTATCCATGGGGATGACCTTTAGGCTTGCCCCTGTGCGCTCGCAAAGCATTTGCCAGGGTACGATGTTGCTGTGGTGTTCCATGGCCGATACCAGGATCTCATCCCCTTTTTTCAAAAAAGAAGTGAAGCCATTGGCCACCAGGTTGATGCTGTGGGTGGTCCCGGAGGTAAAGATGATCTCCCGGGGCTTGGCCGCGTTGAAGAAGGCCTGTATCTTCCTCCTGCTATCCTCATACGCTTCGGTAGCCTCCTGGGCCAGGGTGTGCACCCCCCGATGAATATTGGCGTTGTAGCGGCTATAGTAGTCCACAATAGTGTCTATCACTTGTTTTGGGGTCTGGGAGGTGGCCGCATTGTCAAAGTACACCAGAGGGTTCCCGTTTACTTTTCGAGTGAGGATGGGGAAGTCTTCTCTTATTTTGGCGATGTTAAATGCAGTCTTTTCCATGTGGTACAAAGATATCGAAGACAACGGTAATTACTACGTTCTGACCATAGTATTTAGCACATGGGTCATAGGAATAATGTATACATCAGGACTGTGAAATGCCAAGGTCAAAACCGGGTTCCAATTCCAAATTTGAGTAGACTGGGGCTGCCGCCAAAGGAACCTTTCGGCTGTGCAATATGATCGAATTGCACCTTGAGAAACCAGTTTCTATAGACGTCCAGACTTGCTCCCACATTCACATTAAAACCTCCCTCTGTATCGGAGCTATCCAGGGGTTCATTCATAAAGGTCCCTTTAGCCTTGTATAGTTCCCAGGAATAACCCAAACCCAGCGACCATCTGAGGACCTCCAGGCCGGGCGTGTTGGTTTCGATGAATAGCCTGGGCTGAAGGAATACATTGCTTTCCCTGAAATCGTATTCCAGGTCCTCATTGGCACTCCCGGCCGTGAATTGCGTTCTGGAGGTGAACAAGGATGTATTGAACGAAGCTCCTAGTTGAAATCGGCCTACCTCGGTAAAGCGGTAATTGACCCCAAGATCAATAAGTCCTCTGCCATCAGTGGCAAATTCGGTTCCCACAGAGACAGGGTAACTTGCCTCCACGCTCCATTTTTGGTCTTGGGCACTGAGATTAACACCAATAAATATTAATACTAAAGGGATGAGTAATTTTCTGTTCATGATCAGGTTCTTTTTAAAGTTGAAGATGTACTGTTACTAGTGAATAGATTGTAAGGAAATCAGAATCGGATTCCCCCTCCCAGCTTGAGCAGGCCAATATTTTTGTTGCCGGAATCACCTGATAAAAATAGCTGATCGTACTGGGTCTGTACATAGATACCTGGAGTGATATCGTAGATCAGTCCAACATTCAGGTTTAGGCCGTTTGCCCATGATTCCCCTCCTTGAACTCGCCCGAATTCATCGAAAAAGGCCCTTCCCCCTTTGGAGTATAACCAGGTCCATCCGACACCTCCAGTCAGACGGAGCTTTCCATTCTGTGATAGGGGTACTTCCGCAAAAATCCTGGGTTGAAAAAAGAAATCCCGGTATTTAAACTCCTGGATAGGATCAGAGTCATTGATGTCGGTAGTGGCAAACCGTGTGCCATCCACAGAGAGTGCAAAGGTGATCTTCCCCGACTGTACTAACCGGTATTTAACACCTACTCCTATTGTCCCTTCGTTGGAGGAGGCAAAGGCATCGTTGACGGAAATGGGATAGCTTACTTCAATGCTCCATTTTTTGTCCTGAGCATTGGCGAAAAGCGCACTTAAAAGGAGTAGTGTACATAAAATAGGTCGGATCATGGCTGTGTTTTGGCTTAGTTTGTTTTTCTAAGCTACTCAACCATTCTATCCACCTCTTTTAAAAGAAAGTTAATTAAGAATGTTTTAGGAGAATTGCCCTACAGGTCGAACCCGAGCCTGACCCCCAGCTTGGTGGCGATCAGCTTGTTGATGCGCTTCTTCAATTCAGGCAGGCGCACGCTCTCCAGGACGTTATTCGCAAAGGCGTACATCAGCAATCCCGTGGCCTCCCTCTTTGGGATACCTCTCGACTGTAGATAGAACAAGGCATCCTCGTCCAGCTGGCCGATGGTACAGCCATGGGAACACTTCACATCATCGGCGAAGATCTCCAGCTGGGGTTTTGTATTGATGGTTGCCTTATCGCTGATCAGCACGTTGTTGTTCTGCTGGAAGGCATTGGTCTTCTGGGCGATCTTGTCCACGATGATCTTCCCGTTGAAGACCCCGGTAGACCTTTCCCCAAAAATACCTTTATAATCCTGGTGGCTTTCGCAGTTGGGTTCCTGGTGGTGCACCAGGGTGTGGTGGTCTACGTGCTGTTTCTCTCCCAGGATGGTTACCCCTTTCAGCGTAGATTCGATATACTCCCCACTCTGGAAGAAATTGAGGTTGTTTCGTGTGAGCTTCCCCCCAAAAGAAAAAGTGTGTACGTTGACCACGCTCTTGTCTTTCTGGGCAATGTAGGTGTTATCTATAAGGGTAGCATCTTCGGTGTCATTCTGCACCTTGTAGTAATCCACAATGGCATTTTTTGCTGCAAAGATCTCTGTAACACAATTGGTCAGGACCGGGTTACCGGTCAGGCTTTGGTGCCTTTCGATCACCTGCAATTCGGCATTCTCTTCTGCAATGATCAGGTTTCTGGGTTGCAGCATAAGGGATGCCTCATTCCCGGTGGCAAAATGGACGATCTCCACGGGTTTCTTTGGCGCTTTGTTCTTTGGGATATAAATGTAGGCCCCTTCCCTGCTGAAGGCTGTATTCAAAGTGGTAAGGGATTCATCCCTGGAAGCCACCTTGTTAAAATATACATCGATGACGGGTTTGTACATCGGCTTCGTCAGGGCGGAACTCATAAGGCATATATCCACCCCGTCATGGGTGGTCTCAGAGAGGTAGGAGCTGTATATCCCGTCTATGAAAACGATCTTGTAGGTATCTATTTCGTGCAGGAAGTACTTCTTCACCTGATTGTATTCCAGAGAATTATCTTCCTTTGGGAAGATGCTGAAATCTGTTTTCAGCACGCTGTTCAGAGAAGTATACTTCCAGGCCTCCTCTTTTTTTGTAGGGAAACCCTTGGCTTCAAAATTCTTGATGGCTTCGGTCCGGATATCGTGCACGGGGTGCTCCACATCCACGCTATTCTCGAATGCCATGAAGGACGATACTAGTTTTTCCTTTAGATCCATTTCTCTCATTTTCAATGTCCCACTTAGGGGGATCTCCTTTTATTTATCTCAGGCTACAGGTTCCTTTTTGATCCAGTCGTACCCTTTTTCCTCCAGCTCCAGGGCGAGTTCCTTGGTACCGGATTTCACGATCTTCCCGTCGTGGATGACATGGACAAAATCCGGGATAATATACTCGAGGAGTCGCTGGTAATGGGTAATCACGATCACTGCTTTGTCCTTGCTCTTAAGCTTGTTGACCCCGTTGGCCACGATACGAAGGGCATCTATATCCAGGCCGGAATCCGTTTCATCAAGTATGGAAAGTTTGGGCTCGAGCATGGCCATCTGGAAGATCTCATTTCTCTTTTTCTCTCCTCCGGAAAAGCCTTCGTTCAAGGACCTTGAGAGGAATTTTCTGTCGATGTCGAGCAATTCCGATTTTTCGCGGATCAATTTCAGCATCTCGTTGGCCGGCATATCCTCGAGCCCCCTCGCTTTGCGGGATTCATTGATAGCCGTTTTCATGAAATTGGTCACCGAAACCCCGGGTATTTCCACGGGATACTGGAAGGAGAGGAAGATTCCCTTGTGCGCTCTCTCTTCAGGTGCCACATCTTCCAGATCTTCCCCTTCAAAGACGATGGATCCTTTAGTGATTTCAAAATCTTCCTTCCCTGCGATCACAGAAGCAAGGGTACTTTTACCGGAGCCGTTAGGGCCCATGATGGCATGGATTTCTCCGGGCTTTACCTCAAGGTTCACACCTTTCAGGATCTTTTTCCCCTCTACGCCTGCGTGCAGATTTTTAATTTTCAACATGGTATTTTCCTTTTTCTTCTTTTCTCGTTATTTGATTTACCCTACAGAACCCTCCAGACTGATCTCGAGGAGCTTCTGGGCTTCCACGGCAAATTCCATGGGCAGTTTGTTCAGGACCTCCTTGCTGAAACCGTTCACGATCAGGGCTATGGCCTTTTCAGTATCTATTCCCCTTTGGTTGCAGTAAAAGATCTGGTCTTCCCCAATCTTGCTCGTAGTAGCCTCGTGTTCTATCTGGGCTGATTTGTTTTTCGCCTCTATATACGGAAATGTATGGGCCCCGCATTCATTCCCCATCAAAAGGGAATCGCACTGGGAAAAGTTTCGGGCGTTCTCTGCCCGGCTGTTCACCTGAACCAGTCCGCGGTAGCTGTTCTGGGATCTTCCGGCAGAGATTCCTTTGGAGATAATCGTACTTCGGGTGTTCTTCCCGAGATGAATCATCTTGGTACCTGTATCGGCCTGTTGGAAGTTGTTCGTAACAGCGATGGAATAAAATTCTCCGATGGAATTGTCTCCCTTAAGTACACAAGAGGGATATTTCCAGGTGATGGCCGAACCGGTCTCCACCTGAGTCCAGGAGATCTTGGCGTTGCGTTCACAGAGTCCCCTCTTGGTCACAAAGTTGTAGACCCCGCCTTTTCCTTCCTTGTCTCCCGGGAACCAGTTCTGGACGGTAGAATACTTGATCTCGGCATCATCCAAAGCGATGAGCTCGACCACGGCAGCGTGCAGCTGGTTCTCATCACGGGAAGGTGCCGTACACCCTTCGAGGTAACTTACATAACTTCCTTTGTCGGCCACTACCAGTGTCCTTTCAAATTGCCCGGTACCCGCCTGGTTGATCCTGAAATAGGTAGACAGTTCCATGGGACATTTTACTCCTTTCGGAATGTAGCAGAAAGATCCATCTGAGAATACGGCTGAATTCAAAGCTGCGTAGAAGTTATCCTTCGGTGGCACTACCGTACCGATATATTTTTTGACGAGTTCGGGGTGCTCTTTGATGGCCTCGGAAATGGAGCAGAAAATGATCCCTTTTTCAGCCAGGGTTTTTTTGAAGGTGGTGGCTACGGATACAGAATCCATGACAATATCCACCGCTACTCCGGCCAGCTTTTTCTGTTCATCGATGGAGATCCCTAGTCTCTTAAAAGTGTTGAGCAGCTCAGGGTCGACCTCATCCAGGCTGTTGTACTTGGGTTTTTTGTTGGGAGCCGAATAATAGCTGATATCCTGGAAATCGGGTTTTTTGTATTTGATGTTGGCCCATTCGGGTTCCACCATCTCCTTCCACCCCCTGTAGGCTTCCAGTCGCCATTGGGTCATCCACTCCGGCTCTTCCTTCTTTTTGGAAAGGGCAATGACCACCTCTTCGTTCAATCCCTTGGGAAAGGTATCGGATTCGATATCGGTATAAAACCCGTATTCGTATTCCTTGGTCTCCAGTTCTTTCTTTAATTCTTCCTCGGTATATGCCATTTCTCGTGTTCTTGTTATTAGAGGGAGAAACTTTCTCCACACCCGCAAGTACGCTGTGCATTGGGGTTATTAAATACAAATCCTTTTCCGTTGAGTCCCCCTGAATATTCCAGGACGGTCCCCACCAGGTATAAAAAGCTCTTTTTGTCGACCAGGATGCGCACGTCGTTATCCTCAAACACCTTGTCGGTATCCGTGATCTGGTTATCGAACCTGAGTTCGTAAGACAGGCCGCTGCACCCTCCGCTCTTGACACCTACACGGACGTAGTCTTTAGAGAGGTCATACCCCTCCTCAGTCATCAAAGTGGTCACCTTTTGTTTGGCCGTATCAGATACTTTGATCATCTTAATTGGACTTAATCTAAATAGTTCACAAATATACACTAAAACCGGGGGATTCAAACCGATACTAACATTATAATAACATATATGAGGATCAGGGAATTCTATGTTCCCGATTGAGGGTAAATTTTAAGTGAAGAGGAAAGTGAGAACAGGTCCTCCGACCTATTCTATTTTGATTAAAATCAGGTCGGTTCCTCCCTTGTTGAGCAGAGGGGAAAAATCAGTGCTGTTGCTCTCTCCCAGAACCAGAATACTACCGTCTTCGGTTTCCACAGCATCGAAACCAAATTCGAGTCCGCTCCCACCATAGGACTGCTCCCAAAGCAAGGTGCCCCCGCTGTCGATCTTGAATACCCAGAGGTCGTTTTCCCCCGCATTGGAGCCCACATCCCCGTCTGAACTCCTGGAATTACTTGCGATGATAAATCCTCCGTCTTTGGCAGGTCTTACAGACTCTGCAGCGTCGAAGCCTGAGCCGCCATAGGTGCGTTCCCAAAGCAGATTACCCCTGGAGTCGATCTTGACTACCCAGGCATCGGAACCGCCCTTTGAAAAGGCTACATCCCCGTCGGCACTGATCGTACTCCCTGCGATAATGTAACCCCCATCTTCGGTCTGTGAAATATCCTGGGCAATGTCGATCCCGGTACCCCCATAGGAATTTTCCCAAAGCATTTCACCTGCCTCGCTCACTTTCACTACCCAAAAGTCATAGGACCCTTTGGGATTGGAAATATCGAAATCATCGCTTTCTGAGAAGCCTGCCATCACATACCCCTGATCATGTGCCCGGACCACCGCATGGGCCCTGTCGTTATTGGTGCCACCGAAATAGGTGCGCCATTCAAGCTGTCCCTCAGCGTCGAGTTTGGTTCCCCAGAACTCCCCCACCCCATGCCTGGTGAGGGTATAAGCCTTTTCGTCATACCCATCGGCCCGGGCCGAGGTGATATCCAGAAAACCCACAAAGAAGAGTCCGCCCCCAAGTGTTTCCACCAGGTCATAGCTGTGGTCGTGCCCCGAAAACCCAAAGCTCCTCTCCCATTGGATCCCTCCCTGCCCATCGAGTTTCAGTACCCAGTTGTCGTGGAAGCCTTCGTTGTTGCTCGCATCTCCATCGGCACTCATGGCGTAGCCCGTAAGGGCAAAACCCCCATCAGAAGTCTGTATCACACTCTGTCCACGATCGTCCATAGAACCCCCGTAGGTCCTGGACCATAGTGTGTTCCCCTCCCGATCGGTCTTCAGCAGCCAGTAATCATTAACCTGGGTCGACTTGCCTTGTAGATCCCCATCTGTGCTGTTGGAAAACCCGAGGACGGCAAATCCTCCATCAAGTGTCTCCACCACGGAGCGAGCCGTATCGTCCCCTGAACCCCCGAACGACTTTATCCAGACGACCTCCCCTCTGAATTCCGGGAATTCTTCTTCAGGCTCGGGCATGCTGTCATAGGAACAGCCGGCCAGGGCAAGGGTCAAAGAAAGGAAACTGGTCTTCTTGAACATGATCTTGCTAATTGGATGGGGCGATCACAAAGAAACCCGAATTCATGTCATTCAGGATGATCTTGCCGCTGTCGAAATACGGATACACACTCCATACTCCTGAAAATGATGTGTTGTTTGAGGAGGGAAAGGTGTCGAAATACCCTGTTTCCGTGATCGACCCGCCAGACAGATCTGTGATATCCAGCATACGAACACCAGCTGTGTAGTTGGCCAGATAATAGGTATTCCCTTTTACATACCCGTTGTGGTCTATGGCCGGGGTCGGACCGGTGTAGGTAGTCAGTAATAAGGGTGCATCCAGATCGAGCAGGTCAAAGACCAGTGTCCTGGAATTAAAGCCAAAATTGATCTCATCCAGTTCATCCCCCAGGATAAAATACCGCTGGTCTTCTGTAAACCAGCCCTGGTGGGTATAGCCCCTGTTGGAATACAATATGTTGGAGATCAAGACAGGGTTCTGCTTATCAGTGATGTCCACCACCGCCACGGTGTTCTCATTCGCCCCGAGAAAGATCTCCCTGCCCGCATAATCAGGATCCGGGCCATTGTACAGTACCACCTGGGCGTCATGGGTATAGCCGCTATCACCATATCCCCCCTCTGCAGTTGGATTCAGTGGGTCCTGAATGTTGACGAAATGGACCCCTCCGTTATAGGCGTCTCCCCGGTCTGTGCCTACCCCATAGGCATAGCCGGTTGCCTCGTTGATGACGATGTTGTGTGAATTCCCGAAACCCGTGTAGCGGGTGTCCGCAGAGAAGGTGGCAGGGTTGTTGGTGACCGAGAGCAGGTTACGAAGGTCGAACACCTGCATCCCATGTCCGCTGGCTTCTGCTCCGATAAACGCATAATCCCCATATACTTTGATATCCCGCCAGGCACTGGATGTGGTAGCCGTAGGCAGTTTGCCCAGGTAGACCAGGTTCTCCGTATCCGTGATCTCCACAAAGGCCGTCCCGTTGTTGAGTCCGACCAGGGCAAATTCCCGGGAGGAGGCCGTATCGGTCCAGCCCCAGATATCATTTCCCGCCGTAGCCCCAAGGGCACTCAGGTTTAATCGGCCCAGCAGGTCGTACCCTTCGCAGGGAAACACACCGGCAAAGCCATTCTCACAGGGAACAAAGTTGGAAACCGGATCGGCCGGATCTTCCACAGGTGGATCATCCACTGGATTAATCACATTGAAATCAGGTACAGGATCATCATTTTTTGAGCAGGCAAAAGAAATGATCGTTACAATGAGGAGGAGGGTTCTTTTCATAGCAAACCGACTTGGGAACGAGTACTTTTAATAGTAAAGATACGATTTCTGCCAGATCCTCCTTAATTTTGCCGGATGCTGGAAGACAAAGATCGAGAAAAGACCTCCCTGGAAAAATTAGGCGAATTTGGCCTGATCGACCACCTGACCAAAACCTTTACCTCCCGACACCCTTCAACGATATG
>CBDTYM010000071.1:0-12671 GCA_965364605.1 uncultured Muriicola sp. | reverse complement strand
CGGGATTTTCAAGAAATCTGAGTCACAGATTAGCTTCCCATAAAAATGGAGAAGTGTCCTTCACAAAAAAGAAACTGCCGGTTGAACTACTTCATATCTCCTATTTCTCTGATGTCCAAAAAGCTTACGATTACGAGCGGTATTTAAAAACAGGATCTGGTATTGCTTTTAGAAATAAACGATTGATTTAATTCTCGAAATCAGATTGTTATTTCCAAAAACACCTCCAAAATCCTACTCGATTTGCTCTTTCGACTCATTCATTTAATGGATAATTGAATAGTTTTTATAAATCCAAGAAATTCCACAAAATCCCATCACTTCAAACCTTATAACGTCATAAACCTCAATATCACAGACTTTTCATCAATAATTCTCTTATTTACACTAGATTAGAGGTCCTAAATCGTCGATTTTGAACCTGACCAAAACAAAATTCGCAGTGATTCTGGCTGTTGTAGTCATCAGTTTCGGTGTTGGGATCTACCTGCAGGACCTCAAGCACCGGGAAAGTACGGAAGCCGCCTGGCAGGCCAACCGTTACAACCTGGAAAGGTTCAATCAGATACGTGCCTATACCGGTAAAATAAATGCCGCCAATTGGAGGCTAATGAGGGACAGTATCGGGCAGGAACTGGACAGCTTTATGATCCTGAGGTTTCGCAGGGAGGTGGATAGCCTTTCAGCCCTTGAAATGGACAGGAATAGGAAAATTAATCCTTAGGACACAACTACTTTTTCCCTTTTTAATGACAGTCCTGTACATGATAAATGCATGATCTACTCATGCTCTCCAGGAGAATTCCCGAATGAGACAACGAATACTCTTTCCCCATGTTTCATCTGGCACAATGTTCCATAGTACCCTATGAAATTTTTTATTTTTGATCTGCTTAAATTGGATTCTATGAAAATGAACCGGTTGATATTCCTCTTTCTTATTACTGTTCTTCACTTGCAATGCAGCTCAGATCAGGAGGATAATCCTACACCTTCGAACCCTCCAATAGCCGACTTCGACGCACTGGCGACATCAATTCGGGCAGGGACCCGAGTGCAATTCGTCAACCTATCTGCCAATGCTACGTCCTACGAGTGGACTTTCCCGGGAGGTACCCCCGGCAGTAGTACAGAGGTTGACCCTTTTATTCAGTATCTGAACCCCGGAACCTATGATGTCACCCTGAAAGCCATCAACAACGAAGGGGAAAGCACCCTCACCCGGGAGAATTTCATCACAGTGCTCGACCCCGATGCTCCTTGACAGTTTGCGATTATTTAAGGAAATAATAGGAAAAGTTTATGAATAGTAGGGATTCACAGGTGTGAAATGTTTCCTATCTTTTGCTTGATTTTAGAATAAATCTACTATGGACTTACTAAAAAGAGCAGAGGCATTTGAAAATCTCAAAATGAGTCATATGTCTACCAGTGACAGGGTTCAGGCATCACGGGATGCAAAGGAGATCATCCTTTCCCTGAACGAAATCTATAAAAAGACCAAGGATCCCGAACTGATGGATCTGATGAAGAGGCTTACGGAAAAAAAACAAAAGATAGAGAAACGATTGAAAGGTTCTCTGGTCAGATAATTACCGGTTGTGGACATTCGTGTCCTGCCACCGGCTTTGAATTTGACAAAACAACAACAATCCACGGTAAAATGTGGATTTTTTTTGGTCAGATTCCTAAAAAATTTCCTTTTTAGTGTTAATTTTGGAAAAATCAAAATACTTCAAAATGGGCAAATTCGAAATTAAAAAAGACAAATCAGGTCAGTTCAGATTCAACCTCAAAGCTGGAAACGGCCAGGTCATCCTCACCAGTGAGGCATATAAGACCAAAGCCGCCTGTGAAAACGGTATCGAATCTGTGCGAAAAAATTCCAAAAATGACGGAATGTTCGAGCGTAAGGTGGCTAAAAACGGCAAACCTTATTTCAGCCTGAAGGCATCCAATGGTCAGGAGATCGGGGCCAGTCAGATGTATGCATCTGCCTCTTCCATGGCGAACGGTATTGCTTCGGTTAAAAAGAATGCACCTTCTGCCAAAGTCGTCGATATCTCTTAAATCCAGAACGGTTGGATAGTATCCGACCCTACTAAAAAGAATTAAAGGACAACATCGGTTGTCCTTTTTTCGTGTTAGCCCTAACTTTAGAGAGATAAGTCGGAAAGGTGTATTGTATAGTAGACATAGAGACCACTGGTAATGGTATTCGCGGAAACAAGATCACCGAGATCTCCATTTTTAAGTACCTCCATGGCCGAATCGTTGAGGAATTTACATCCCTGGTAAACCCCGGCTGCGAAATTCCTCCGTTTATTACAGGCCTCACGGGCATCGATAATCAGACGGTCCGTAATGCCCCCTTCATTCAGGATATTGCCCAAGACATTCTCCGCATTACCGAAGGTTGTGTATTTGTTGCCCACAGCGTGAATTTCGATTACCACGTGATCAAGAATGAACTGAGTGCACTGGGGATACCATTCATCAGAAAGAAATTGTGTACCGTGCGCCTGGCTAGGGCTGTATTTCCCGGTTATCGATCATATAGCTTGGGTAAATTGTGTTCTTCCCTGGGCATTCCCCTTGAAAACAGGCACCGTGCCAGGGGCGATGCGCGTGCTACAGTCGTCCTTCTGGAGCGGATCCTGGAGACCCCGGAGGTAGAAAAAGTCCTGGAGAGGTTTTTAAATGCCCGCTCCCAGGAAGCCACCCTGCCCCCATCCCTACCAAAAAATGAGTACGAAAACCTTCCCCAACAACCAGGCGTGTACTATTTCAAAAACGGAAAGGGAGAGGTGATCTATACCGGCAAGGCCAAGAACATCAAAAAAAGGGTGTTGGGACACTTTTACGACCGGAGTGAAAAAGAGATCCATATGTGCAGAGCCACACAAAAGATCGATTACGATCTCTCAGGTAGCGAATTCCTTGCGCTACTCATGGAAAGTCAAGCCATCAAAAAGCTATTCCCCAGGTACAACAGGGCGCAGAAAAGGAAGATACAGGGGTATTCGATCTTCTCATACGAAGATCGAGAAGGTATTCACCACCTGGCATTTTCACGTGCAGGTGGGGTGCCGAATGCCCTGATAACGCTCTACTCTCTCGCCGAATGCCGGGAGATCCTGGAACAGCTGTGCGCACGGTTCGAGCTCTGCCCCAAGTACTGCCACCTGCAGGAAGGGGTCAGTTCCTGCCATCATTTCCGTTTGGGCCCTTGTTCCGGCATCTGCCGGGGCAATGAGGATACGCGGATATATAACTCCAGGGTTAAGCTGGCGGTAAAACACCTCACAGATGAAAGAGAGAATTTCATCATCCGGGAAAAAGGAAGAAATCCAGAAGAAGATGCACTGGTTGTGGTCAGGGACGGTCTCTACTATGGATACGGCTTTATTCCCAAAGACACCCCATTGACCTCCATGGAAGATATCCTGGCTTTTGTAACACCCCAGCAGGAGACCCTGGAAGCCAGGCGACTGATTTACTCATATGCTCTTAAAAACAGTGACAAGGTTCTCCCTCTCGCCTGAAGAAGATTGATCTCTTGATATCACTTAAGGAGGAGGATTAAAGCTTTTTGTTGAGTTCTTTGTACATCCGGATAACGAAAATCATCCAGACCAGGAAGATCACACCGACGAAAAGGGAATATGCCAAAATAAAATCCATCACTTCCTGTGTTTAAAATAGATCATAAACCCGAGAATGGTCGGTGCCCAGAAAGCGATAAAAATGGCATCCAGTTTGTTGCCTGTGAGATACATGTATTCAGAGACGACGATGATAGATAGAACGACAAGGAGTAAAACGATGTTGATTACTCCGATACTCTGAATAAAATTTTTAAGCATTCTTGTGGTTTCTCAGAACGAAAATAAGAAAATCCCTCTTATAAAAAGAGGGACGGAAAAATAATTACCAATGTGGTTATAAGAATAGACGATAACTCAGGGTAGCATAAAAACCGGGAGGTTTCTGCACTATAAATTCATCGTTTCCTTTCGGAAAAAAATCAGCATTGAGTTATTTCCCCCGTGCAGGACACGTATTGAGACCAAAAATTCCATAGAGGGGGCAGAACCCGATCAGGCTTGTAAGTAAAAAAATAGCCGTAACCGTGAGCAGGATATAAGAAACCACGCCCTCAACGACTTCGTAATATACCAGGGCTGCCGCTACCAGGGCTATGATCACCCGTACGACCTTGTCTAAAGCACCCATGTTTTTTTTCATCTCTTCTCTATTTCAGGTTAACGAATAGAATAATTGTGCTATGGCATAAATGATAGCGAGACAAAGGGCACATACTCCTACAAATTTCAGAATGCGTTTCGCTTTCATCCACCAATATTACTTCCCTGGCATCTCTTAATCTATGACATTGGTCATAAAGTTGAAGGGCATACGTAATCCGTGACTTTCATGCCTGCTTCCTTGATGGCGTCGAAACCACCTCCTATGTCTACCAGATTGTGGATCCCTCTGCTCTTGAGGATGGATGCAGCGATCACGGAGCGATATCCCCCTGCACAATGCACGTAGAAAGGTCGGTCATCCGGAAATTCGCTGAGATGCTCGTTGATAGCACCCAGGGGCGTATTTTCCGCTCCCACCAGGTGCTCGGACTGATATTCAGTCTCTTTTCTCACATCGAACACGGGATTTGCTTCTCCTTCCAGCTCCTTCCTCAGATCAGCTGCCGGTTTGGAAAGGATCTTATCTACCTCTTTGCCCGATTTCTTCCAGGCTTCGAAACCTCCTTTGAGATATCCCAGCGTATGGTCAAAACCTACCCTGGAAAGTCGGGTTACTGCTTCCTCTTCCTGCCCTTCAGGGGTGACCAGAAGGATTGGCTGGGCCACATCTGCGATGAGGGCACCCACCCAGGGGGCGAAGTCACCATTCAGGCCAATAAAAATTGACCTTGGAATATGACCTTTCACAAAGTCCGCCTGGCTACGGACATCAAGTACAATGGCTTCGGTCTCATTGGCCAAAACTTCAAATTCTTCAGGATTCAGGGCGCGTGTTCCTCTTTTGAGAACCTTATCGATATCCTCATATCCCTCCTTATTCATCTTGACGTTCAGGGGAAAATACTTGGGTGGGGGCAACAGACCTTCCGTCACCTCCTTGATAAATTCCTCTTTGGTCATATCAGCCCTGAGGGCATAGTTCATTTTTTTCTGATTCCCGAGGGTATCCACCGTCTCCTTCATCATATTCTTTCCACATGCAGACCCTGCGCCGTGGGCAGGGTAGACCGTTACGTCATCGGCCAGAGGCATTATCTTTTCCCTCAGGCTGTCATAGAGCAAACCGGCCAGTTCTTCCTGGGTGAGGTGAGCCGCCTTCTGGGCCAGGTCTGGCCTTCCTACATCTCCCAGGAATAGGGTGTCTCCGGAAAAAATAGCAACGTCCTTGCCCTTGGCATCCCTGAGCAGGTAGGTAGTACTCTCCATGGTATGGCCGGGGGTGTGCAGGACCTTTATCGTGAGTTCCCCGAGCTTGAATTCCTCCCCATCTTTTGCGATATATGCATCAAAGGAAGGATCCGCCTTGGGTCCGTAAATGATAGGGGCCCCGGTTTCCTTGGAAAGGGTAACGTGCCCGCTTACAAAGTCGGCGTGAAAATGCGTCTCGAAAACGTATTTGATCTTGGCTTTATCTTTGGCAGCCCTTTTGATATAGGGTGAGACCTCCCTCAACGGATCGATGATCGCAGCTTCTCCCTTGCTTTCAATGTAATAGGCCCCTTGGGCGAGGCATCCTGTATAAATCTGTTCTATGGTCATCTCTTTCAGTTTTTTTACACTGCAAAAATACAGCATTCTAAACTAGCTTCGGTAACCTCGGTTACCAAGCGGGTTTCGCTGATGCGCTACTTTATTCCCCATCTGGTGTTCCTTTTTGGGAGCGTCAAAAAAGATAACCGCTTCCCTGGTTCCCACGAAGAGACACTCTTTGGGGAGAAGTTCCATGATCCCGCTGGAGAACAAAATGTCCCGCGTCGGACCTATCGCCCCTGCGATAAAAAAATGTATCCCCTTCTCATATAGGGTCCCAATGAGTTTTTTCAGGGTCTGGGCCGCTGTGGAATCAATGTAGTTAACGGCTTCGGCATTGAGGATAACTCCCTTGAGTGCAGGGCCTTTATCACGGATGAGGTCCATAAGGCGCGACTTGAAGAAATTGGCATTTCCAAAATACAGTTGAGCATCAAATCTTACAATGAGCAGGTCCGGCCTGAGTAAAGCATCTGAACCAAATCGATCTGCATTCCGGTAATACGGGGTACCTTTTATATTGGCAAGCACTGCAAAATGAGGATTGGAGGTCCTGTAGACCATTAGCAAAAGGGAGATTAGCACTCCGGTAAGGATCCCTTCCATGATACCGACGAATAATGTCAGCACAAACGTGGTGATCAGGACAGCGAATTCATCCTTTCTGTATTTCCACAACTCCCTCGCGTAACCTACATCTATCAATCCGTATACGGAAACCGCGATGATACTGGCCAGAACCGCTTTGGGTAAATAATAAAACAAGGGGGTGAGAAACAACAAGGTAAGCAATACCATACCCGCAGTAATCAGGGTTGCCAGGTTTGTACTGGGCTTGGCTTCGTAGTAAATAGCGGACCTCGAAAAACTGGAAGTAACCGGATAGGACTGGAAGAGGGAACCGGCCATATTTGAGAGCCCTAGAGCTACCAGTTCCTGGTTCGCATTGAGATGGTCCCCGTTCATCTTATCTTCCATTCCCTTGCCGATGGAGATCGTCTCAAGGTATCCTATAAGAGCCAGGGTAAGGGCAATGGGCCAAAGATCGTTCAGCATACCCCACCTCAACTCGGGCAGGGAGGCAGAGGGAAGCCCCCTCGGGATCTCCCCGACAATGCCAATTCCCCTGGCTTCCAGCCTGAAAGCGTATACGGCCAGAATTCCCAGGATAACGACCATGAGTATATAAGGCAATTTTTTATTCCATTTTTTCAGGAGAATCATCAGGATGATCCCACCGATCCCAATACTGAGATCAAAGAAATTGACCTCATCGATCTGCTGGAAGGCATTCCAGATGATCAGGTGTAATTGATTACTACTCTCCATCTCCACCCCAAGCAGATATTTCAGCTGACTTAACATGATGATCAGGGCAGCTCCCGAGGTAAAGCCGCTTATAACTGGTTTTGACAGGAAATTGACCAGAAACCCCATACGGAAGATCCCGAATGCCAATTGTAGTCCACCCACCAAAAATGCGAGCAACACCGCTGTTGCGATATAGTTTTCAGGACCCACAGAAGCCAGGGCCCCTAGTCCGGCCGCCACGAGAAGTGAATCCATGGCCACCGGTCCCACACCAAGGGCCCGGGAAGTTCCAAAAAAGGTGTACATGACGAGGGGGACTACTGAGGCGTAGAGGCCATAGACAGCCGGAAGACCCGCGATAAGGGCATATGCCAGACCCTGAGGTATAAGGACGATAGCTACGGTTACCCCGGCCAGAAGGTCTTTTGGCAGAAAAGACCACTGGTATTTCCCTATCCAGTTTAAGAAAGGGAAGAGCTTATGCATATCTGTATGTTAGGGGTATACCCGGTCTGTTTCTCATAGGGAATTCACCTTGATCTGGCTTCGCTGAAGGTCGATAATTCCCTCTCGTTCCATCTTCTTCAGCAAACGTGAGATCACAACCCTGGAGGTGTGCAGATCAGCAGCGATCTCCTGGTGGGTGGCGTGGATCACATCGTCGTGGTTTACCATGGCCTTATCTCTGAGGTATTTCAACAGTCGTTCATCCATATTCATAAAGGCCAGGGTGTCTACGGTTTCCAATAATTCCTGCATCCTGTTGTGATAGCTGTCCAGAATAAATGCCCTCCAGCTCCGGTATTTTCCCATCCAGTCTTCCATCTTTTCTACCGGGATCATCAGCATGACCACGTCTGACTCAGCCACAGCCCGTATATTGCTCCGACCTTTTTTGACACAACAGGAAAGGGTCATAGCACAGGTGTCTCCCTTTTCGATAAAGTATAGCAGGAGGTCATCTCCCTGTTCATCTTCGCTCATGATCTTGATCGCACCACTGATGATCAGTGGCATAAAAGTGATCTCGTCTCCAATGTCCATGATAAAACTACCCTGTTTGACCTCCCTCAGCTGACCTGCGGTGTATATTTCCTCGATCAGCTCGTCCTCAAACATGTAGCCGTAAAGATTTTTGAGGTCTTCCAGTTGCAGTTCTTTTTGCTCCTTATTCTTCATCTTTTGGTATGGGTATTAATTCTACCTCGAATTTCGTGTTCTCTCCTTCCAGAAACTGGAAACCTTCGTGCAGCAATGGCTGCTCAACAGCGTAAGGGTAGAAGGTGACAGGCTCCACACAGATCATATTCGGGCTGGGAGACCACAACATAAAATGCCCAAAACCCCGGGTCTTGATTTTGATCTTACTGAGGTCTTCCAGGACCAGCGTATCCGTATCCGCGACCTCCAACGCCCTGTCCCCTACCGCCATGACCTCTTCCAGGCTAAAGGATGTATCAGATGAGACCACCCTGGCGTTGGGGGACTGTAACGAAAAAGCGGGATGGTAACCCAGCATAATGGGCATATCCCGATCCCCGCTTACGACAAACCCGATTTTTAGACCCGTGTCAGTGTGTTCAAAACACTTTTGGAATTTAAAACTGAAAGGCCAAAGCAGCTGCCTGGCTTTGGAGCGTTCCGGATATTTCGAATTGGCGACAAGGGTACCCGCTTTGTATACTTTTATATAACTCGCAGAAGTATCTGTTTTGTTTTCAAGATCGTATGTGAGTTCTCGGAGCAAACCGTGCTGATCCTGAATTGCATTCCCTCTGGGAACCTGTACCCGATATCCGGCCTTTTCAGTTGGGCCTATGATCGGAAACATCTCCGCATCCGTATGTCCCCAGCCTGGCTGGCCTTTCTGATGCATGTACTCCGTTTCGCCCACCCGGAAGCTGACGAGTTCGCCCTGATCTATTTGCACTGTCTGAAGGCCTTGCCTGAGGGTCACCATAAATTACGGGTTGATAAGTCTGTAAATGAGGATGGCAGAGCGTTTCGTTAGCGCTTCTACGGTGTTCAGGTCCACGGTCTCTTCAGGAGTGTGCGCCCCCGATCCCATAGTGCCCAGCCCATCCAGACAGTCGACATAGTCGGCCACAAAGGATGTATCTGCCGCACCCCTCCTGCCGGGATCGTAGGCCAATACTTCCCCCTGACCCAGATCTGTACTGACCTGGTTCAGGACTTCCAGCAATTTCAGATTTCCCTCAGTGGGCGGCATGGCCGGATAACTATCTGTAAAGCTTATCTCGGCTGAGGTATTGGGTAAGTTCTCAGCGACGATGGCTCTCATTTTATCCCGGGCCTTTTCCTTTTGTTCCTCCGTAATAAATCTAAGCCCTCCCCGTACATAGGCCGTTTGGGCCACCACATTGGTCTTGCCAAAAACCTCACCCGTGCTCTTAAAAGGATCGAATTCGGTAAATGTACCACCCATAAGGACTCCCGGATTGAAGGTAAGGTACTCCTCCCCTTTCACTTCCTCGTAAAATGCATTGAGGATACGCGACATTTCAAAGATGGCTCCGGCTCCCGTCCTTTCACTAAACACTCCGGAAGAATGCGCCCGCTTCCCGGATACTTCCACCTCCCATCCGGATGCACCCCTGCGGGCAACCGTGGCGTAATTGAAGCCCGTAGAGGTCTCATACCCCAGGGCAATATCACTTCGTTTGGCAGCTTCGATCAGGTCTTTCCGGCTCACTTCCAGGGGTTTGCCCGTGCTTTCCTCATCCCCTGTAAAGGCGACGATAATCTGAGCGTCCTTCAGCAATCCCTGTTCGTAAAGAGCTTTCAAAGCATAGAGTATGATGACGTCCCCACCTTTCATATCATTGCCCCCGGGAGCGTGTGCCGTACTGTCATTGATCCTTTCGAATCGCTGGAACGGGCTGTTCTCTTCAAATACAGTGTCCAAATGCCCGATAAGCAGGAGTTTTTTTCCCCTGGATCCCTTAGTTTCTGCGAAGAGGTGGCCCGCGCGGTTCATTTCCGGAGGCATATCGATCCAGCGGGTCTCAAAGCCGATGTCCTCGAAAGCATCACTGAAAACACTTCCGACTTCCTTTACGCCTTTGGCATTTAAGGTCCCGCTGTTGATATTCACCACCTTTTCGAGAAAGTCTATCGCTTCTTCATTATTGCGTTCAACAGTGGTCAGGATCTTTTTTTCAGTCCGGGAGAGTTTCTGCGAAAAACCGCAGAAGGCGAAGGCAAGAGCCATCGCAAAAACGATCTTTTTTTTGGTTTTCATGAAATTGCTTTGGGGATAAAAGATAGGAATTCTATTCAAGAAAGCCTTGCTTTTTCATCCATTCATCGTTGTAGATCTTCCCAACATACCGGCTTCCGTGATCGTGAAAAAGGACCACCACCACATCGTCCTTCTCAAAGTGCTCTCTTAGCTGAAGGACGCCTTTGATGGCTGCACCTGCTGAGTTGCCCAGGAACATACCCTCTTCCCGGGCCAGACGCCTGGTGTACACCGCAGCATCTTTGTCGGTCACCTTCGTGAACCCGTCGATAATATCGAAGTTGACGTTCTTCGGAAGGATATCTTCCCCAATACCTTCCGTGACATAGGGATAGATCTCGTTCTCATCAAAGACACCTGTCTCATGATATTTCTTGAAAACACTACCGTAGGTATCCACTCCCCAGACCTTGACCTCTGGGTTTTTGGATTTCAAATAGGTCCCTACCCCGGAGATCGTCCCCCCGGTGCCTACGCCTACCACAAAATGGGTGACCTTGCCATCGGTCTGCTCCCAGATCTCGGGTCCGGTAGTCAGGTAATGTCCCTTGGTATTGGAAAGATTGTCGTATTGATTCACATACCACGAATTGGGGATCTCCTGAGATAAGCGTCTCGCGGTGGAATAATAGCTCTTGGGATCATCCGGCGCCACATCCGTGGGGCATACGTATACTTCACTGCCCATCCCTTTGAGGATGTCTATCTTTTCCTTAGACTGTTTGTCGGAGATCACACAGATCATTTTATAGCCTCTGACCGCAGCTACCAGGGCAAGGCCCATACCTGTGTTCCCGGAGGTGCCTTCGATAATCGTGCCGCCGGGCTTTAATTTTCCTTCAGCTTCGGCATCATTTACCATTTGTACGGCCATCCTGTCTTTGACCGAATTACCGGGATTAAAGGTTTCGTATTTGGCGAGGACAAGGCAGGGCAGATCCCTGGTCAGGACATTCAATTTTACCATGGGTGTATTACCGATAGTGCCCAGTATGTTTTCAGCGTATTCCATAGGCTGCAAAGATAGGAGTTCCCCGATTCAGCGCCTAGTTTGGATACTCAATTTGACAGGGTTTTAACGGCTCTCTTGGGCTAATCGAATTTGATGGCCCTTACCGGGCTTATCCGCGTGATGATATAAGATGGGATAAGCAGCATCAGCATACAGAGCAGCAGCACGCCGAAATTGAGGAGAAGAATGGTTGGCAGGTCAATATAGACCGGGATATAGTCTATGTAGTATTCCTGCGGATTTGGAAACCTGAAATACCGGAACCGGTCCTGGAACCAGATAAGGCCAAGGCCCAGGAGGTTACCCCAAAAAAGGCCGATCAAAATGAGATAGGCCGCATTGTAAAGGAAAACCTTGCGGATGCTCCAGTTAGCAGCCCCCAAAGCCTTGAGAATTCCTATCATGGGCGTGCGTTCGAGGATAAGTACCAACAAGGCAGTGATCATGTTGATACCCCCCACGATGATCATGATACCGATGATGATCCCAATGTTAAAGTCGAACAGGCCGATCCATTCAAAAATCTTGTAGTATTTGTTGTCGATGGTCTGGGTGTCCAGGGTGCTCAGGGTCTTGCCATAGATCTGGGCACTCTTTTCTTCCAGCTGATCGAAATCTGTCAGAAAGACCTCAAAATTGCCTACCTCGTCTTCTGTCCACTGGTTGATCCGCTGGATATGCCGTATGTCGACGAGGATATAGGTGCCATCAAATTCCTCAAAACCGCTGTCATAGATACCGCTGATCCTGAATTTCCGCTGATTGGGGATCTTTGACGGGTCCTCATCCTTCAGGAAAAAGGTATAGAACTCATCCCCAACCCCCATCTGCAATCTGGAAGCCATCAACCGGGACATAAGTACTTCGGTATTCAGGGGACCGGAGTAGTCCGGTAGCTTCCCTTCTAAGAGAAAATCCCCGAATGCGGTCCAGTCGTAATCCTTGCCCACGCCCTTGGCAATGACTCCTTCAAAGGTGTCCTCTGTGCGGATGATCCCCGCTTTAGAGGCCACTGCCTGAACGTGTCTCACCCCATCGACAATACCAAAATCCGGATAGAATTCCTGTTCCAGGGAAACGGGGACCACGGATACTTCAGAATTGTTGTTGTCGTAATTATAGATCTGGACATGGCCGTTGAAGGCGGCAATCTTTTCCCGTATCTTGTATTTGAGTCCAACCCCCGTTGCCACGGCGATCAGCATCATCAGGATCCCCAGGGCTATGGCTGCAATGGCTATTTTTATTATTGGGGCAGATATGCTAATTTTATGCTGCTTACCCT
>CBDTYM010000070.1:0-12700 GCA_965364605.1 uncultured Muriicola sp. | reverse complement strand
CCCAGGGAGTTCTCTGCCTGATAACAACCTTACCACCCCCGGGGGACTAACGTCTCTCTTCCCCATGAAGACAAAATATAGGCTAACCCAGAAAACGCATTGCAGAATTACAAGCAGTGTACCCCTTTTGAGAGCTTAAAGGTCGGTAGCCTCATTCCCATGTTATTGCTTATAGTAATCTTTACACCCCCGGGGGACAACCGTCCCTCTTCCCCCTTGAGGACAAAATAAAGCCCGAGACTGTAAAGAACCAGCGATGAAGTCCAAGCCATGAGTATTGGCAAATTCCTATGGCCTTGAGTGGCAAGTTGAATTTTCCCATATATTTATAAATACTAACCTGATATTCCATGAGCAATAATCCACATGACACCAAGTTCAAGAAATGGCTTGACGTTTTGCAACAGGAAAGCTGGCAGTTAGAATTGATTATTTCTGGTTTTGCCATCTACGGACTCTTCATGATCATTGAGCCTATTGAAATGGCAAATCTGGAAGCTCAGAATGATGGAAATATCTATAAGATATTTCTAATGCAGGGTCTGTGGGTATCCTGGTATATCCTGACCATCAACTTGATCGCTCATGTTATTCTACGGGGATTGTGGATAGGAGCTATTGGATTAAGGTATGTCTCCGGAGATATTGACTATGAAAAACTTCCCTACAGCCCCAAATTCACAAGGCACCTGAAAAAACGGGTGGGTTCCTTCGATAGCTACGTGGCTACGCTGGAGAAGTATTGCAGTGTTATTTTTGCAGTTACATTTCTCCTTGTTTTTTATTTGCTCGGGCTCCTTGCTATCACATTCACATTTGCTCTCATCGGATTGCTGATCGATAAGGAGGAAACACCAGACTGGGTGCGTTATGGAATTGCCTTTCCCATCATACTATTTTTGAGTTTCGGCGTACTTCTTACATTTATTGACTTCATTACACAAGGATGGTTAAAAAAGAAAAAATGGACCACCTTTTTTTACTACCCGATTTATTGGGTGTTCAAATACATCACTTTGAGTTTCCTCTACCGACCCATGGTCTATAACTTTCTCGATACACGATTCGGAAAAAGGCTCAGTATGATCATCGTTCCCTTATACCTGGGTATCTTCATTCTTTCCGCGACCGGTTTCAGTACTTCGAACTATTTGGAAAAGGGGATGGGTTCGAATCCTCAAATCGCCAACAGTGACAACTACCAGGACCTGATTGAGATGAACAAGTCCTTCGCTGACCTTGCATCTATACCCTCTAAAGTCATCAGTGACCCCTTTCTAAATGTATTCGTGGTTTACGGGAGTGCGGTTGAAGATGATGTGTTCTATTTCAATGATACACTTAAGCCGGAGGAAGATAAAAGGGGGATACACTCGGCTTTTACAGATGGGGTGCTATCCTGGGAAAAACGCGCTGATCTGGAAGAATACATGAAGACGATAGAGGATATGTATACGATTGCTGTTGATTCCATCGATTTTAAACCCGAATTTGTATTCACGGTCAATTCCAGGAAACAACTGGGTTTTGAAACTTTTCTGGATATGGACTCCATACCCAATGGCAAACATATACTCAGTGTGAGACGTAAGGATCACGTTAGGGACAGTGTCTATATGAGAACAATTATACAAGTCCCATTCTGGTACTTTGATCAATAATCTTTTTTCACCTCAATGATAACAATGATGAAAAAAATAGCCGTTTTTATTTTCCTCGTATTTGGTATGATGGGATCCTGGGCTCAAAACACCGATATAAAAGCCCTTGTAGGGGGCACACTCATAGACGGCTATGGCTCAACACCCATCAGGAACAGCGTGATCCTCATCAAGGGAGAACGGATCCTGGCCGTAGGTAATCAGGATAACCTGCCGATTCCTGAAAATGCCGAAGTGATCTCTACAGAAGGGATGAGTGTTCTTCCCGGATTATGGGATATGCACGTGCATACCATGATCAACGGGCATGCGGATTACGACTATTGGGACAAAACCTATCCACCCCTCTTTAAGGACGTGATCATGCCCGCATCCGCTCATCAGTTATTGATGGCCGGGGTTACCAGTGCACGAGATCTGGGCGCCCCTCTCGAAGCCAGTATCTCCGTTAGGGATGCTATTAACACAGGGGAAATACCCGGAGCTACACTCTACGTTTCAGGTCCTTTCATTCAGCACAAGCCCTATCCGGGAACAGAGGATTTCCGTTGGGGTGTCAATGGATCTGATGACGGAAGGCGTAAGATCCAGAAACTAGCCAGGGCAGGTGTAGATGTCATCAAGTTGATAGACCAGGACCAGATGACCATGGAAGAACTAAAGGCAGTGGTAGATGAAGCCCATAAGAATAACCTCAAGGTCGTCGCCCACGGTCACAGGCCCGAGGAGATCCGAAGAGGATTGCAGGTTGGGGTCGACTGCTTCGAGCATACAGGTCTTTCCTCAGCCCCTGCCTACCCGGATGATGTTATGGAAATGATTCGGGAACGCACTGCACAAATGAACCTGGGCCCTCTCTTTTGGTGCCCTACGGTAGAAGGTTTATACAATTACGAATACGTACGGGACAATCCGGAAAAACTGGACAATGATTCCTGGCACCTCGGACTTCCCGACAGTGTTGTACAGGATATAAAACGGAGTATACAACATCCCGACCAACTGCCTTATTTCCAATTGACCCCCGTCCGTAAGCCTACCCTGAAAACCAAGATCAAACAACTGATGGATGCCGGGGTAGTCCTTTTGATAGGGACCGACAGCGGAATACCGATGAAATTCCACAGCCAGTCTACCTGGAATGAGTTAGACGTCTGGGTGAATGAATTCGGGATAGACCCTATGTATGCTATACGGGCGGCCACGTACTGGCCCTCCCTCTGGATGGGGGTATCCGACGAAGTAGGCACGATCTCACCGGGAAAATACGCAGATATCATAGCGGTCAACGGAGATGTTCTCAGGTATATCAGTCTCCTTCAGGATGTGGACATGGTCATCAAACACGGCAAAAGGTATAAGTGATAAAGTACTTCTGTTGTTGACATGTCAAAGACCACCTATTATCACAAAGAGGAATCACTGAATGCCTGGTCTCATGGATTGGGCATCATTCTCGGTTTCATAGGGGCGTATCTCTTGTGGCTGGAGCACGATTCGTCCAATTCTTTGGCATTCTGGAGCGTAATTATCTACAGTTTTTGTGTGATCCTCCTCTTTACGGCATCCACCCTCTATCACAGCGTGGACGACCCGAGAAAGAAAAGGAAATTACGGATCCTTGACCACATCAGTATCTATTTTCTTATTGCAGGAACCTATACCCCTGTGGCACTCCTGACCTTGCAGGAGTCCAAGGGAATGCTCCTTTTTTATATTGTGTGGGGTGTCACTCTCGCCGGAAGTCTTTTTAAGATCTTTTATACCGGCAAACTGGAATACCTCTCCCTTGTGCTCTACCTGGTCATGGGATGGCTGATTGTGGTCGACTTTCCCTACCTGTGGCAAGAATTATCGACGTTCGGGGCCACCATGCTGTTTTTGGGAGGTGGATTCTACACCCTGGGAATCGTATTTTACGCTATCAGGAAAATCCCCTATAACCACTTTATCTGGCACCTTTTTGTGCTGGGAGGAGCCATAAGCCATTGGATCCTGATCTATACCGATGTTTTTTGAGCTTTGTGGTAAAGGTTTTAGTCGCTGGAAAATTTCTGCACCTTTCCTTAAACTGCTGTGAGCAAGTGCATGGTCTCCTTAAGTATCGCATTTACCAAAGTATAGGCCGGTGCTCCTAAAGTTTTCCAGGTGATCAGTTTGCGGTTCCAGAGGCAATAGAGCTGTAGCAGGATGCCCGTTTTGCTATCCCGGTCATTCGAATTCCAGTTTTGGGAACAATCAGATGAAAAAAGCCACGATGATCCCCAAACAAATCGCTCCCAATTTTCGCATATTAAATACGTGTTCCTTAGAAGTTTCAAAAAGAATAACCGTAGAAATATGCAATAGGATCCCAATGACCAATGCCGTGATCTGTGGCCGGTACGTCTTCATAAATTCCAGGTGGGTCCCAAGATAACTTCCCAGGGGGGTCATGAATGAAAATACCAGAATAAAGACTATCGTAGCAATCCTGCTCAACTTCGAATTGATCAGGAACATGCTCAAAATGATCGCAATGGGGATCTTGTGGATAAGAATGCCATATAAAATCGGACTCGAATCGGAAAGAGGCAAGCCCTCCATAAAAGCGTGTAAACAAAGGCTCAGGAACAATAACCATGGAAAGTTAGTCTTCTGTGGGTCCCCGTGAATGTGTCCGTGTTCTGCCCCTTTGGAGAACAACTCGAGGATGATCTGAAGCAGTATACCCAGCATTATATATATGCCGATCGAGCCTTTACTGGCAGGTGAATACACCTCGGGAAGCAGGTGAAAGATCGTCAGCGCCAAAAGAAATGCACCACTAAATGAGAGAAGGAGTTGCAGTCCCAGGGATTTCCTCGGTTCTGCGATGGCTACAAAACCAAAGCTGAAAAGTACCGTTAAGATCAGGAATATATAATGCATACGCCAGGTGCCTCAAAATGGCTGAATTCTTGTCGGGGCTAAAATTAACGTATTTTTACCGGTGGAAAAGAACGGACATGAGCAATAATTTCAAGATGGTTGCCAAAACCCTGTTCGGGCTGGAAGAGATCCTGGCCAGGGAACTGAGGAATCTCGGCGCGATCGACGTGAGACCCGGGGTGCGCAGTGTTTCCTTTGAAGGGGATACAGGCTTTATGTACAAAGCCAATCTCAGTCTTCGGACGGCGGTCAAGATCATCAAACCGATACGGCATTTTACGGTAAAGGATGAAAACGATCTGTACAGGAAGATCTATGACATGGATTGGAGCGACTATCTCTCCCCGGAAAATACTTTTGCCATAGACGCCACGATCTACTCGGAGAAATTCACCCACAGCCTGTATGTAGCCCAGAAGACCAAGGACGCAATAGCCGACAGGTTCAGAAATCTCAAGGGCCAGAGGCCCAACGTGGACCTCGACAATCCGGATCTTCGGATCAATATCCATATACACAAGGATCACTGTAACGTTTCCCTTGACAGTTCGGGTGCCTCCCTTCACCATCGCGGTTACAGGACGGCGACCAATATCGCCCCTATCAATGAAGTGCTGGCAGCCGGCCTCCTCCTGCTAAGTGGGTGGGACGGGCAGTGCGATTTTCTGGATCCCATGTGCGGAAGCGGGACCATACCCATTGAGGCTGCCATGATCGCCTGTAATATCCCGGCCAATATCAACCGAAAGGGTTTTGCTTTTGAAAAGTGGAGGGATTTTGACCAGGTACTCTTTGATAAGATCCATGAAAGTTGTCTCAACAAGGTTCGGGAATTCAGATTTCAAATATCGGGATACGACAAGGCACCTTCTGCCGTCCAAAAGGCTAAGGACAATGTCGCCAATGCCAATCTCACGGATTATGTCCGCATCGAACAAAAGAACTTCTTTCTCTCCCATAAAGAATCCGATAAACATTTGCACATGCTCTTCAACCCACCTTATGGAGAGCGCCTGCCGATTGAAATGGAGGAATTCTATACCCACATTGGCAATACCCTTAAAAGAGGGTATCCCGGGACGGACGCCTGGTTGATCACTTCAAATCTCGAAGCCCTTAAATATGTCGGTCTCAGGCCATCCCGAAAGATCAAGGTCTTTAACAGCCATCTCGAATCCCGATTGGTAAAATATGCCATATACGAAGGCAGTAAGAAAGCGAAATTCAATAAAGCCGGGTATAAATAGGGGACAGTTTAGGTCTGAAAAGACATAAGAGATGTTTAATTCGCCTCCCCGGGAACGGTGTTGTTTTTTTTCGCTTTGCGATAAAGGGGTAAGAAGTAAGTGATGCTGTAGTTATACCCTACGCCGAAATTGCTGCCGTCAGTCACGCGGTTAAATCCGGGAATCCAAAGATTTGGGAAATTATCCGCTTCCTTGTTGCTCACCAAAAACCCCAGTCTCACCGTGGCTCCTAAATAGAAATTAGCAAAGAGCTCGGCCTTCATTCCCACAAGAAATTCCAGCCAGCTCGCGTTGAGTCCGCCGTATTCCACCCCATCCAGACTACCGGTTGCGAAGGAATTGGGTGCCCAATACCGGTTACTATCGTAGACGAAAGAAGAGTTCAGGGTATGGCTAAATGTACTGAAGGCGTATCTGCCACCTATGAAAATGGAATTGTTCATCCCGTACCAGTTCTCGTAAGTATTGAGGTCCACCCCCAGTTTGATATAACTTCCTGAGGTGGTGTAATTGTATAGTGGAGTAGGGTCCGAGATGTCAAAATTCTCCAGCTCTTCCTGGTTTGTTTTTTCTTCATTACCCAGTTCCCCGGCAAGATAGAGGCGTTGGGTAAGGCGATAATCTGCTACGATCTCCAAACCCGTGTAGTCCTGATTGAAAAAGGACAAGGCCGGCCTGCTGAGATCGATCCCAGCTCTCAGGCCATAAGGCTGACTGTTACGAGTACTGTCCCTCGCCTGGCCTTCAGCTCTTCCCGATTGCGCCTGCATTAAGGGAAAGCAACACAACATGATCCCGCTAATGATATATCTTAACATGGGCTTGTTGTTGTGAATTAACAGATGGTAAAGTGATCTCGATGTTCTGTATCCAATTATCTGTATCCGTGACCAGGCTGTCTGAAAGCTGGTTGTAATTGGCCACAAAGCCACAGGCCCTGGAGATGAACACTTCCTCTGTTTCATAATCGAATTGAAGGGTATCGATATTCCCGCTTTCTGCTCCTTCATCTCCGGCCGAGTTGTTAATGAGTAGAAATTGGGTGTTACCCTGGTTGATCCTGAGAGGAATGGCCACGGAATCCCTGCTCGAGCGATCGCTGAAAGTGTTTACGGGTGCACCATTGCCGATACCTATGATCCTTAGGCTCGGTACTGCTTTTGTCGCACTGGTGTCTGTGATGTCATAAAACCGGAGAATCAGCAGCGGTGTATCCCCTTCCACGCAGATATCGTCTTTTTCACAGGCTCCGAATGCCATTGTGAGGACCAGTACCAGAATAAAAAAGGATAGTGCCCTGAAACCGCTTGGATCTGGGTTCTGGGTCTTGGAACTAGGCTTCATGCTTCGGATTTCGTTTCTTCAAAAGTACGACATTTTCCACATGATGGGTCTGGGGAAACATGTCTACGGGCTGCACCTTCAGAATTTCGTAAAGATCGTCCAGCATCCCGAGATCCCTGGCCTGTGTGGCGCTGTTGCAACTCACGTAAACGATCCTTTCAGGACCCATGGACCGGATCTGTTCGATCACCTGTGCGTGCATCCCTTCCCTGGGGGGATCTGTAATGAGTATATCAGGGGCACCGTACTTTTCGACGACAGCGGCATCCAGCGCAGTGCGCATATCGCCGGAGATGAACTCTACATTCTGGATATCATTGACCTTTGCATTGATCCTCGCAGCTTCAACCGCTTCGGGCACGATCTCAATGCCTATCACTCTTCGGGCCTTACCGGCTATGAACTGGGCGATGGTGCCTGTCCCGGTATACAGGTCATAGATCAATTCATTTCCCTTCAAATCGGCAAAGTCGCGTACCACCCGGTAAAGAGCATACGCCTGCTCGGAATTGGTCTGGTAAAATGATTTGGCATCGATCCTGAACCTCAGCCCTTCCATCTCCTCCCAGATGTGGTCCCTACCTCTAAAGCAGTGAATTTTCTGGTCGTAAAGGGTATCGTTCTTTTTCCTGTTTATGACATACAGTAGTGAAGTGATCTCCGGGAAGGATTCTGCGATATGGTTCAGGAGAAGGTCCCTGTTCACCTTTTCATCTTTGGCGAATTGTAACAATACCATTAATTCACCGGGAGCCCCCATTCGGATCATCAATGTCCTTAGCAGACCTTCCTGTGTTCTTGGGTTAAAGAAGGCCAACCCGTTTTTACTGGCAAAACGCCTGATTTCCAGCCGGATTTCATTGGAAGGATCCGCTTGCAAGTGGCATTCCTCGAGGTCGAGGACCTTGTCCCACATCCCCGGGATGTGGAGACCGAGGGCGTTTTTGTCCTCGATAGGGTCATCTTGCTCGAGTTCGTGTGCGTGGAGCCACCGGGAATCGGAAAAGGAAAACTCCATTTTGTTTCTGTAGTAATATCTCTTCTCTGATCCCAGGATGGGTAGGGGGGGAGGAAAAGACAAATGCCCGATGCGCTTCAGGTTGTTTTCCACCTCCTTTTGCTTGAAGTGCAGCTGACTCTGGTAATCCATATGTTGCCATTTGCACCCACCGCACATTTCAAAATGCTTGCATTTGGGTGTGGTGCGCCTTTCGGAATAGCGATGTATTCGCGTTACGACGCCTTCAAAATAAGACTTTCTCTTCTTGGTGGTCTGTACGGTGACCACATCACCGGGGACTGCGTTTTTCAGAAAGATGACCCGACCATCCGGGGCTTTGGCTACTGATTTTCCCTTGGCACCTGCATCGAGGATCTCGATCTTCTCAAAGACCTGTCTGGTATTCCTTTTTCGCATGACGCAAAAGTACTAAACACTTGGTTTAATCAAGGGCCAATTCTTTAGCTTAATTTTAGGTATTAGCAACCCATTTTGAACCTTTTATCAATTTGTCCGTCCATTAAGTAACTCATGGAAAAACTCGACAGGATTTATGACGGTCTGCTGGTACTGAAATTTAAGGGAGGCGATCAGAAAGCGATTGAAACCTTAATAAATCGACACCAGAAACGCCTCCTTAGTCAGGCATACTGGTATACGCGAGATTCGGAATTAGCCAAGGACATCGTACAGGATAGTTGGATCAAAGCTATCGGGAAAATACGCAAGCTCAGGGATCCCAACAAATTTGGGAGCTGGATAATGACCATAGTAACAAGGCATTCGCTCGACCTGTTGAAAAAAAAGCAGCAGGAACTCGGAAAGAAAAAGGAAATATGGAATACTGGAGGTACAGGACCCCTGGAGAGCGGAAAAGAACAAAATCTGGAATTGATGTCAATACTAAAGTTAGCGATAGAAGAGCTTAGTCCGGATCATCAGCTGGTGTTACGTCTATTTTATCTTCAGGAATTTACGTTAAAGGAAATATCGGAGATTCTGAATCTATCAGCCGGTACCGTAAAATCAAGGCTGTACCACGCGAGAGAAAAATTGAAAACCTTAATAAAAGATAAATCATGAAAAAAGAAATGGAAGAAATAGATAAGATGATCAGGGAAGCCCTTTCTGATCAGGAAGCACAATTCTACGAAGAATTGGATGAACCTTCTGTATTCCACAAACTCGGTGAGGTGTATAAGAGCCAGTTGGGCTGGTTAGCTTTGGTAATGAATGTGATTATGCTGCTCCTGGTTATTCTGGCCGTTTATTCGATAATATCTTTATGGAACGCCCATGAAATGTTGGTAATGATTCGTTGGGCCGTCATTGCGATCTTATCTGTGATGGCCATCGGTATTTTAAAGTTGTACTTCTGGATGCAGATGGACAAGAATGATCTTAAAAGAGAACTGAAGCGCATTGAACTTCAAATTGCGGCACTACTCCACAAATTAGAAAAATAAGGTTCCGTATTTATAACCAGGGATTGTTTATTATTTAATATTTTTATAACCCGCAACGGATGATTTCTCTCCTTAAGAAGGAATGGTTTTAGTCTTACTTAATTCTATCGTACATGTCTGTTTTGGAAAAAATCAGTTCTAAAGAGGCTATCGCTTTGGAGGAACAATTCGGAGCACAAAATTACCACCCCCTCCCCGTAGTTTTGAGTCGGGGAGAAGGCGTATTCGTTTGGGATTTGGAAGGGAAAAAATACTTCGACTTCCTTTCTGCCTATTCTGCTGTAAATCAAGGACATTGCCATCCTGAGATCATTAATGCCCTCAAGTCTCAGGCAGAGCGACTCACCCTCACTTCCAGAGCCTTTTACAACGATATGCTCGGAGTTTACGAGCGCTTTTTGACCTCTTACTTTGGCTTTGACAAGGTGCTTCCTATGAATACTGGAGCGGAAGCAGTGGAGACCGCCATGAAGCTGGCTCGTAAATGGGGTTATGAAAAAAAGGGCATCCCGGATAACAAGGCAAAAATTCTGGTTTGTCAAAACAATTTTCACGGGAGGACGATCTCCATAATTTCGGCCTCCAATGATCCAGTAGCGACTGAGAATTTTGGACCCTTTACCCCTGGGATTGTATCAATACGCTACAATGATATCGATGCCCTGAGAGAGGCCCTTGAGGATCCCAATGTGGCTGCCTTCCTCGTGGAACCTATTCAGGGCGAAGCCGGGGTCTATGTCCCGGATGACAACTATCTGGTGGAGGCTCACGAGCTCTGCAGGGAAAAAAATGTCCTGTTGATTGCAGATGAAGTGCAAACGGGAATCGCCAGGACGGGCAGGTTACTGGCCAGTTGTGGTAACTGCTCCTGCCCCGACAAGAATTGCAGTGGAACCCCTGAGGTAAAACCCGATATCCTTATTTTGGGCAAAGCTATTTCCGGGGGCGTTTTCCCGGTTTCTGCCGTGTTGGCGAACACCGAGATCATGGAAGTGATTCGTCCGGGCAATCACGGCTCTACCTTCGGCGGTAATCCCTTAGCGTGTGCAGTGGCCATGGCCGCCCTAAAAGTGGTAAGGGATGAGAACCTGGCGGATAACGCCGATAGACTAGGGGAGCTCTTCCGGGAGGAGATGAACAAACTGGTCAAGGATTCTTCATTGGTCAGGCTGGTACGCGGGAAAGGACTGTTGAATGCCATAGTTATCAACGACTCTGAGGACAGTTCAACGGCCTGGGACATATGTATGGCACTGAAAGACAACGGTCTGTTGGCAAAGCCTACCCATGGGAATATCATTCGGTTTGCGCCACCCCTCGTGATGACTGAAGAGCAGCTTAGGGAGTGCATTGGGATCATCCGTGATACCATCCTGGATTTTGAAGCGAATATGGAATAATCCGAATAAATATTGAGCATAAAAAAACCCTAACAGATGTTAGGGTTTTCTATGAGTTTGGTATGAGGATTACGACCTCACCTCTTTGATTCTGGCTTTCTTACCTGTGAGACCCCTGAAATAGAAGATCCTGGCCCTTCTTACTTTACCTTTCTTGTTGACCTCGATCTTTTGAAGTGCAGGCATGTTGATTGGGAAGATCCTTTCCACACCCACAGTTCCAGACATCTTTCGGATCGTAAAGGTCTCGGAAGCTCCGGAACCCCTTCTCTGGATCACTACCCCTCTGAAGAACTGTGTCCTGGTTTTCTCACCTTCCTTGATCTCGTAGTAAACGGTGATGGTATCACCTGCAGAGAATGCGGGAAAATCTTTTTTGGGAACAAATTCGTCCTGAACAAATTTTATTAAAGATTCCATCTAAGTATTTGATTTAAAATTTAGTAAAACCAACATTCACGGACCTCGTCAGAGGTTGATTTTAACGACTGCAAAAATAGTTTATAAATCCATACGAACAAGGAAATCGGATGAATTTTTAATGTCCGGAAGGATCATTCCAGCAAATCAGGCCGCAGCCGCTGGGTGCGTTTATGTGCCTGTTCCTCCCTCCATGCCTCGATAGCCTTGGTATTGCCCCCCGTAAGTATCTCCGGCACCTCCAAACCCTTGTAGGTTCTGGGTCGGGTGTAGACCGGAGGAGCGAGAAGATTGTCCTGGAAAGTATCGGTTAGGGCTGACGTCTCGTCATTCAAAACCCCTGGCAGCAGACGAATAATGGCATCGCATAGTACGGCGGCTCCAAGTTCCCCCCCGGAAAGCACGTAATCCCCAATGGAAATTTCCCGGGTGACGAGTGTATCCCTAACCCGCTGGTCGACACCTTTGTAATGTCCACAAAGGATAATGATATTGCCCAACAGCGAAAGTGAATTCGCAATTTTCTGATCCAGGGTTACACCATCAGGCGTGAGGTAGATAATCTCATCGTACTCTCTTTCAGACTTCAAGGCCTGTATGCACTTGTCTATGGGTTCGATCATCAGGACCATCCCCGCACCCCCGCCAAAGGCGTAATCATCTACCTGTTTATAGTTGCCTGTGGCATAGTCCCTGAGGTTGTGTAAATGCACCTCCACCAGTTCTTTCTCTATGGCCCGTTTCAGGATGGAAGCCTCAAACGGACTCCTGAGGATCTCTGGGACCACCGTGATGATGTCGATTCTCATGATATCACAAAAAAGCTCCTTTCGGAGCTTTTTACTATTTGGATTTTCTGTACTTGTTGATCTCGTCCTGTAGTTGTCTGCTTATCCTTTGTTCCCTTTCCAGGGCCCTCCTCCTGTGATCCTCGTATTCCGTCTCCAGGTCGGCCAGGCTGCGGCGCCGGTCCGGCCTGAATCGCACCCGGATGTCGTATTCGTCCTCCCCGACCCGGTATTCGGAGGCCTCCGCGCCGTACACGGCAGAGCGGACGGCGCCGGCGATGAGTTCCTGAAACAGGTATTCGCCGGCCGGAGCAGCTGCGGCCTCCGGGAACAGACCGGTCTCGAGCACAAAGGTCTTCAGCAATGCTTGAAGGCCTGCGATGTAGTCACGCTGAAGCGGATCCCCCGGAAACAGGCGGTTGCGCGCGGCGAACCCGGCGAGTTTCGCTCCCCAAAGCGACGCG
>CBDTYM010000069.1:0-12922 GCA_965364605.1 uncultured Muriicola sp. | reverse complement strand
ATGAATTAGCGGTTTTAAAGTTCAAAGAGCTGATTTTGATCCTCATGAAATCGCAACACAGCGATTCAGTTCAATCTTTTTTTGGAGAGCTTTTTAATGCCCAGCAGTTAGAATTTCAGAACATCATTGAGAAGCATATTTTCAGCGACATCAGCATAGATGAATTGGCCTTTCTGTGCAACAAAAGCATGTCGAGCTTTAAGCGCGCATTTAAACTGTGTTTTGATGAAACCCCGGCCAGGTATATCAAGAAAAAAAGACTCGAAAGAGCTGCACTTTTGATAGCTACTACAACTGAGAATATCAGCAATATCGCCTACGACTGCTGCTTTATAGATCCTACCACCTTCTCTTCAGCCTTCTCCAGCCAATATGGGGTTTCACCTACCAACTATCGGAACAAAAACAGAAAGCTCTTGACCTAAAACAGAAAGTGAAAGAGCCTTGTTTGCTACAAATTTGCATCAGATTGTTTAACTAAAATTCAATACAATGCAAAAACTAGCAATTATTACAAGTCTGAATGCTCCTGTGAATAAAGTATGGGGCGTTATCGGCGCAGTGGGAGGTGTTGACACCTGGTCCCCGATCATCAACACGTGTACTTTGTCCAGTTCTGCCGATGGAGGCTTACAGAGAACCTGTTCATCAGATAATGGTGTATTAAAGGAGCAGATCCTACTCTTGGACCATCAAGAAAGAAAACTGACCTACGCCATAACGGAACAACAATTCTTTCCCATTGACGATTTGCTAACAGCTATCACCGTTTCAGAAAATGAAGGTCGCACGCAGATCTTGACGGAGGTGACCTACTCCTTGAAAGAGGGTGCTCCCGCTGAGGAAATCGAAGCAGGCATCAAAGGAGTATATGCCATGAGTTATGCTGGCATCGAACAATTACTATCACAAACCGTTTAAAACAAGTATCATGAAATTTATCATTTTTAAACCCGCCCTTATTCTCCTATTGATTACCACCAGCTTCACATTAAATGTGACAATGGCCCAAAAAAGCCAGACAATCTCATTCAAGGCCAATACGGTGGTAGAGACCGCATTGCTTACCATAAAGCCAGGTAAGGAAAAACAGTTCAGCGAAGACTATTTCTCCCAGGCTATCCAATTTGCCCCTAAATATGGGGCACGACCCATAGGCAGTTTTGCTCTCATCGATCAAAAACTGGGAAATGCACCGGCCCAAATGCTCGTGTTCTTTGAATGGGAAAGCCTGGATAAGAAACGTGCCTTTGAAAAAGACTTCAATTTTCTCAAGATCGTCAATATCCGGAATGATGCCCTGAGTTTTCTGACCACCGGGTATTTCAAAGTAGAACAGGACATCTCCTATACCTTTACCGAGGGCAAGACCTATGAATTTGCAGCCCTATGGCTCGACCCGGAAAATGCGCCGAAATTATCGGAATATTTTGAAAAAGTGGGTCCTGTAGCAGCAGATCCTCAGGTGGGCTTTCAACTCATCGCCCAACTTCAGAGCCTCGGAGTGGAAGACAGAACCTATCATCCCAATCTGATTTTCCTGAGCGAATGGAAGCAAGGTACAAAAGGCAGGGATTATGCGCTCAACCGAAGTGATTACAAGGAAGTACTGCCACTGAGAACAGCCGCAGCACCTTACATTGACATGTTTCTTATCGCACCCATTTTCTAAGGAATGAGGTAACTCTTGTCCAATATAGCATATTCCGAAAAAGCGGTTTGAGTGATAACTCGAACCGTTTTTTCATTTTCTTCAAGTACCTTGCTATAAAATTAGGCTATTGTAAAATCCGATGATTAATAATATGCAATACTCTTTCTCCATAACCCTGAAAACCATTGGGATCAACCAGTAACCCATGATAAAATTCTTCAGAACCATTCGTCAAAAAATGCTCAGAGAAAACAAGTTCAGGAATTATTTGCTTTATGCCCTTGGCGAAATCATCCTGGTGGTTATTGGAATTCTGATTGCCATACAAATCAACAATTGGTATGAGGGACGAAAGGCGGATTCCATTGGCGATCAATACCTTAATGGCATACAAAACGACCTGAGGAGTGACATCATCCTCGCAGACAGTGTTTTGACTCAATTAAAGCCCGCCTTTGGTTTAATTAGCAGTATTGACTCCATATTTCACAAGCAACCTGTCTATAATACGGATCGCTATGGCAGCCTTTTTGAAAATTCGGATACGCTTCAATTCAGTGGAATATTTTACAGGAATCTATCCTTTCGATCCATCAACAGTACCTACCAGTCCCTGATTTCTGATGGGCAGTCAGATTTGATAAAGAACAGGGAACTTTTTCAGGAAATACAAAGAATTTACAGCGAGAGTCACGAGAGGATTGCCAGTACATACGAAGTCATAAAAGAAATTGAGTTAAAAATAGGTTGGGCATATCCCTATGAGAAGCGGAATTGGACCTATACTGACCTAAAAAATGCGAAAGATCAAAAGATCTTTGCAGACCTCAGCAATTTTACGGAACAGAAATATTGGTATGCGCAAAACTTATTTGATCTAAAAATCAAAAATCAGGAAGTGATTGAGTCGATTGATCGGGAACTGAGGGAATAACGCAAAAGCTTATCCACTATGATCCCATGGACAACCAAAATCAACGCCTATTTCCTATCTTAGTTAGAAACTAATTGGATCCGAAGGGTCCTCTACCGCGATGGATAACGTTGTTTCCCAATGGGTCTACCTATAACTGAATCCATCTCCTATATTGATAAAACGTCCAAACAATGAGCTATCCAAAAGTCGCTTTATCCTTGTGTGTTCTTGCACTACTCGCTCTGTACAGTCCGGTTCTTGCCCAAGACCTAAGGCAGGAAAAGATGGAACAATTAGGCTTTTTGATAGGAGAATGGGTAGGCACGACAACCATCTATGAAGATGGCCTTATTGCGAAACAGGGCGCTGCCTATGAAAAAATATCCTATGACCTAAACAAAAGCATTTTGGTGATCGAGTTGAATACCGAATTCTTGCAACTCCATACGATCGTACTCTATGATGAGAAAGACCAACGCTATTACTACCACCGATTTTCCAAAGATGGTGCGGCCAGATATCCCGCGGAATTCAGGGAGGGGCAACTCATTGTATGGAAGGATGAGAAGACCCGCTTTTTTTTCGGACCAACCTCTGAGGGCGGCTTTCGGGAATACGGGGAACAAATGATGAACGGGAAATGGAAAAAAACTTTTGAAGACACTTTTATAAATACCCAATAAACAAATGAAGATGAAAATAATAACACTTTTATCCTGGACACTTGTTCTTGGTGTTCTCGTGGGAATCAGCAGCTGTAAGGACAAAGAGGGCTCAAAAACAGAGACCGTAGAAAACAAGGAGCCTATCACAGTTTTTAATTTTGATGATCAACGGCAGCTCTCGGCCTATACCTCGCTAGACCTGGATGCCTCTTATCCCAATTTACTGAACCCGGAGATCTCGGTCACAGATTATAAGACCGTCCTGAAATCATGGACTGAACTACACCAAGAAATAGACGCATATTTAAGGAGGAACAATTTCAGTTGGGGAGTGGAAGACGAGTCCATCAGCATTCTTCAAAAAATCTATTTTGAACCCGATGGCGACATAGATTATTATTTTTTCAGAGTTCTGAATCCGCGCGTGAGCCCGGAAAAGAAAGAGCAATTTGCAGATCTGCTGGCTGAATTTGCCCAATCCCATCAAATTGACTTAAAGCGGGATCAAATTTTTGCCCAATGCGGAAAAACAAAATATCCCAATGGATGATCACTCCTATCGGGCAGGGCACTACAAAGATGGAAATTATCCCACGATCAAAGCGACGTACTCATCACCGCCTGGTTCATCCGGGTAATTACCCGAAAGTCGAAATACAACCCAAGCTGTTATTCGTAAATAATTGAAATGAAGGAACGAATGTATCTCCTTTTATTTTTCCTGTGCTTTTCCTGTCTGCAAGCCCCTGAGAAAACGGAAGTAAAAGAAAGTACTCCCTATCAAGACTCGCACTGGAGACATCTCGCCTATGTCTTACAACTCAAGAATGAAGTGGCACAGCGTACCTGGAAAGAATTCACAAGAAAGGATTTTTACCATCCCGCTATATACCATACCTACCGCGGGGCGTTTGTCCTGAATCCGAACGAGCATATCTCACGTCTCACGGACCATCAAGAAATGAAACCTATTGACCGGGTTGAAACCATCCGGCTTTCAGAAAAATATACGGATACAACCACTTTCGACTTTTCCGTGAGTTACAGCGATACGGATAGTACTGCCCTTTACTTTCGAGACAATGTACTTTCTTTTCAGAGTTTTGCTCTCACTGAAAAATTAATCGGGGTATCCGACCTGCAGGACTGGTCAATTATGGTCATCCACGAGTTGTTCCACGGGTACCAAAGATCCATCCCCGGGTTTAAGGCTTATTACACGGCTTTGGAAATTCCAGGAGGCCCGGATGAATATCTCGCCAAATATCACAGGGAATTGGACTGGTTTAAAGAAAGCATCAAAGCGGAAAATCAAGCCCTGAAGGATATCTGGATACACGGGGCTGATTTGGCGGCAAAGCTGACAACCTACGATTCCCTGAGAACGTCCCGGATCGAAAGGATAAAAGCCGAATTTGGCTTAGACATACGCGAGGTGGAAGACTACGAGATATGCACCGAGGGGCATGCCCGCTATTTTGAATCCTTGTGCAAAAGGTATCTCTCCCGAAATGAATTAGATACATCAATGCTTACCGAAGCAGACAGGTCTCTTATCTCCGGGATGTTCGCTGAGTACCAGATCAAAAAAGATAAGGGCCTATACGATATCTACAATGACCGGTATTATTATCAACTTGGTTACAATATCTCCATGATCCTGGAGCAATACCTCCCCGAGTATCAGAAGACCCTATATAGGGAAGAAAATAACTTTAACAGATACCTGGAAGAGCTCAAAGCAATTGAAGAATGAAAACAGCCTACCTTGAGAGTGTTAAAAAACAGTTTGCCTATTACAAGACCGTAGGAGAAAAAACGTTCGATCAGGTCGATGAGAAGGATCTTTTTTGGCAGTATAACGAGGCAACCAACTCCATCGCTATCATCGTGAATCACCTGTGGGGCAATATGAGATCCCGATGGACCGATTTTTTGACCTCCGACGGAGAAAAGCCATGGCGGGAAAGGGATTTGGAATTCGAATCCGTGATCAAAACCAGGAAAGAACTGCTTGAAAAATGGGAGGAAGGCTGGCAGTGTCTCTTCGATGCCTTGAATTCGGTTTCCGAAGAGAACTTTGACACCAAGGTCTATATCAGGAATCAGGAACACTCCATTCTCGAAGCGGTCAACAGACAACTTGCGCATTATGCTTACCATATCGGACAAATCGTGCATATCGGTAAAATGATCAGGGGTAATGAATGGAAAAGCCTGACCATCCCCAAGGGAAAGTCTGGGGAATTCAATCGGGCGAAATTTTCAAAGGGA
Organism: uncultured Muriicola sp.; assembly: GCA_965364605.1. Lineage (GTDB taxonomy): Bacteria > Bacteroidota > Bacteroidia > Flavobacteriales > Flavobacteriaceae > Muriicola. The sequence continues at coordinate 7,413 of CBDTYM010000069.1, read as the reverse complement.
AGGCATTCGGGTCATTTCTCCGATGATTTAGAATCCTAAACCCCTGCCGTGACCGTTATAATCGTTCTTTTCAGATTTGGCCTTATTCCCTATCTTTAATGAAAATCAAGGCCTCTGGATCCAGTCAGTCACATTGCCGGAAAGCTTTACACGTGCAGCCGAGCCTGTGTAACCCAGAAATACGGACCATGGTCAACATATTCCTCAGCTATGAAAAACAAGATTTTCTACTTATGCCTTATCGCACTTTTTGTGAATTCGTGTCAGCAGCCATCCTCAGATCTGGACAAGATCATTACGCAATGCTATGAAAACACCTATGAGGAACAAGGCTATGACATCAGATCCATTATTGATGCCTATGAAGAAGTGTTGATAGAAGAAGGGGTCTTAGAAGACGGTTCCGGCAATAGCTATCTGGACGTATGGCAAAGAATGTATTCGGATAAAGACTTCCGCATTACTTCACCTTCTTTTGCGGACTTCGATCCTTTTTATAAAGTACACAATGAAACCAAAATGGCCATTTTTCAATGTCACAATAAGATGATCGCGTCCTTGAAGGAACAGGATCCCAAATGGCAAACGGTATTTACTGATGTTCCAACTCCTGAGATCGGAGAGGCCCCTGAACAGGATTATCAGAAATTGTATAAAGACATGACAGAAAACATGTCTGAGGCGGACCTCAACTCCTATTACTTCAAACTGATCATGTTTATGCATTTTGATGGGAAGAATACGCAATTCAGAGCTCAGGTATCCTCGCCTGCAGTGTCAACAGATGAGCCTGCCGTCCTCAATTAACAGGATGTACCCTATCGATCTAACAGGTACGGATGTGATGCATATCTCGGGTCCTGCAACTAACGTGGGTGAGTTTTCTGATCAGCCATAGCGCGTAGACCAACCTAACAGGTCTCTTTGTTCATATTGATCCATACATAATGAAGCATCTCTCAAAATTTCTATTGATCTCCTGCTTACTAAGTGGTTTCGTCCCTAGTAAAACCCTTGGGCAAAAACCAGCCCTCAATGATGGATATAGGGAAAAATTGATACTCGCCGCCCGGGAGATCATGGATGCAGCAGGTACCTGTGCCCTGATCACCTTAGATGAGGAACACATCCCAATGGTCAGGACCATGGATCCCTTCCCCCCTGCAGAAGACCTTACGGTATGGTTTGGCACCAATTCCGAAAGCAGAAAAGTACAACAGATCAAAAACAACCCGAACGTGACCCTGTACTACCTGGACAGTGACGCTTCGGGCTATGTGGTGATTCACGGGACAGCTCAGCTGGTGGATGATCCTGAGGAAAAACAAAAAAGATGGAAAGACTCCTGGGAAGCATTCTATCCAAATAACAGGGAAGATTATCTTCTGATCAGAGTTTCCCCGGAATGGATGGAGATCCTGAGTACCACCAGGGGGATCACTGGTGACCCGAAGACCTGGGAGACGCCTGTGGTGAAGTTCGACTGAATTTGATAGGTATCTGCCTATACAGGTGCTTCGTCCAATTTAGGACCGCATACTCTTGCGCTTCGAACTGTCCGTTTATTTCTTATCTTAGAAGAGACTGTAATCATCCACTGAAACCCGGCCAAAACCCATTAAAACATAGCCAACCATGAAAGTAACCCTCATCAGTATTCCCGTTCGGGACCAGGAAAAAGCCAGGAAATTCTATACCGAGAAACTGGGCTTTAAAGTAAAAAAGGACGAACCCTTAGGAGGTGGAAATCGGTGGCTGACCCTGGTTTCCAAGGACTGGGAAGACGGGCCGGAACTTTTGCTGGAGCCGGGGCCCAATCATTTTGAACCCTGCAGGGTATATCAGGACGCTCTTTTGGAAGCGGGTTATCCCTATACGCAATTCGATGTGGACAGTGTGGAGGCAGAATACAAAAGACTGTCAGAACTGGGAGTGGAGTTCAGCGTAAAACCGACTGAAATGGGAAAGGTTAAATACGCAGTTCTCAACGACACCTGCGGAAATAATATTCAACTGGTCGAATACCTGTAAGCGAGGAGTATATGGCCGGAAAAAAATACTACCCCTACGCCCACCGCTACCTGGCCCTGGGACTGGCCGTTGTATTACTGGGCTTTAGCACCACATATTTCAGAAGGCTGGGCGATTTTTCCCTGCCCTATCACGCCCACGGCATCAGTGCCACCTTATGGATGTTCCTGCTCATCCTACAGCCTTATTTATTTCAAAGAGGAAAACTCAAAATCCACAAATATTTGGGCTGGTTTTCTTTGATCCTGGTACCGACCCTGGTCATTTGTGGCGTGATTATGATGCGATTGATGATACAGGGGCAGGCCAATTACCCGCCAAACCTGGTCTATAAGTTGGCCTTTATCGATGCCTTAACCTTGTTGAGTTTCTTTCTTTTATACATTTTGGCATTGCGATACCGCAAAAGACTGATGTTACATTCGAAGTTGATGGTGGCCACCATCTTTGGCCCTTTACTGCCGGCACTGGCCAGGATGTTCCTGTTTACGTTCGGGATCGCCTCCAACTTTGATCAGGCCCTCACCTATTCCTACCTGTCCATTGAAGGGGTCCTTTTACTGATCATCTGGAAAGAGCGGCATGTGAGAGAAGTGAAACTCACCTATGTTCCCTTTTTTGTTTTTATCGCCATTCAGCACGCCCTGATGTACAGTTCGGATACCTGGGCCTGGTGGAAGACGCTGATGGATCAATTTGCGAATTACACCTCCTAATATCGAATCAATCTCGCTAGTTGTTCGAAGAAATCTGTATGTATAAATCAGGACATGATGCCCCGGAGCCCCGGAAATCTTCCTAACTTTAATCAAAGTAGGAGTCCTTATTAAGAGGATTCAGCAATTTTCCGGCAAAACGGAGTCAATTCCTTTACCAATCTAAATATGCGCTGTGGCTGATTCAATATCCAGAAAAAGAAAGATCATTTCAATTATTTCGGCCTGGCTGGTTTTTATTGGCATTGATTTTTTGTTTCATGCCTCCATTTTGGCATCCTATTGGAATGAAGACATTCCTGCCCTGAAATCGCTCGATGATCTGGCCATGCTGATTCCTGCGGGATATTTGAGTTTCCTGTTATTGACTGCTCTGATTGGATTTCTCTTTTTTAAGATCTTTAATTCGAAGCCGGAGAAAAGGAAGGTCATTCAATTCGGGTTTGTATTCGGTATTTTATTTTCTTTGAGTAATGTATTGGGGCTATACTCCTACATAGAACTTCCGATAAAGCAATTAATGGCATACAATCTTGTCTATTTCATAGAGATTTTCGTCGTATGTCTCTGTCTAAACTATTTTGCTTTTTCAGGAAGTTCAAAAAAAGCAGTGATATCTTCTTTCTTGACCTTGTTGATCCTGATGATCGCAGGGGTCGTTATTCAAAATGTTTTTCCCAATTCTGGATGACGACCCAACATATCCATAGGTCATCTTTTCCCTGTCCTGCTCATCATTTTTTCTGATTTCCTATCTTAGGAGAAACAAATCCGTTCTGGCAGGACGTGTGTTCTGCGATAAACCTGGGCGAGGAACCTAATAACCGATCAAATGAAAACTTTCCATTCCATACCGGGAACGGCGATCCTGATCTTGATCATGGTCACGGGATGTAAATCCACACAATCGGATTATGACAAAATGGTCGAATTCAGCCAAAGGTATACCGAAGCCTGGAACAGTAAGGTCCCTGAGAACATGGCCTCCTTTTATGCCGAGGATGGCATTCTCACTGTCAATAATGGAACACCGGCCGTCGGGAGGAAACAGCTTGCCGAAACCGCCAGCTCCTACATGGAGGCTTTTCCGGACCTGGAACTGACCATGGACAGCCTGACCGTCGTCGACGGGAAATACCGCTACTACTGGACATTCAAAGGCACCTATGGCGGACCTGGAGGCAATGGGAATCCGGTGGATTTCAGCGGGTTCGAGGAATGGACGATGAATGAGCAGGGCCTCATCCAAAAGTCGGATGGCACCTATGACGCTGAAGAATACCAAAGGCAGCTTGGCGGGATGTAAAACACAACCTCGATATAATGGATCGCTACAAGAATTTACACCTTTGGATGTTGCTTCCCTTATTGCTGGCACAAATAAGTATTTTCTATTTCTACTGGCCTGATGTTGCAACCAAAACCTGGGAGATTCACATTCACTACTGGTTAGTGAGCCTCTGGTACCTCCTTGTCGTCATTCAGCCTTATCTCATCCAGGTAAATCGAGTGTCTTCTCATCGCACATTGGGCATCTTGGGCTTTGCCATAGCAGGAGGGGTGATCTTTACCGGGCTCAGCCTGCTAGACCTTCCCCTGAAGATCATCGATAACATGGACCCCAACAGCCAGGGCCCTCCAGCCTTTTTATTCTATGGGGTGCTAATGGCCGAATTCTTTGAAATGCTGGGCTTCGCGATAGCGGTAGTCATGGCCATCCTTTACAGGCACGATTTGAAGAACCACGCCTGGTGGCTCGTCGCCAGTGTTTTCTTTATGATCTCACCTGCCCTTGGGCGCGGACTGATCCTGTTCTGGAGGGCCGTTCTGCCAGCGGAGAACTTCAGCCCACTGTACGTTTTTGTCAGTATGGAATTGATCTATTTGCCATTATTCCTTTGGTTCGCTTATAAATTTGGAAAAGTAAAACACCCGGCAACCCTCATCGGGGTATTGCTTGTCATTATCAGATTTGCAACCCGGCCATTAGGCGCTATGGAATCCGTTCAGGATTTCCTGCGATGCGTGATCCAATACTGATCTCACAGCCCTATAAATCAATGCAGGCCTCATATCGGGCAGTTCTCGTTGATAGCAATTCCTAACCTGACCGAAGTTATTTTTCCATAGGATATCGCATAGGGATTGAGTAACTTTCCTACTACCGACCAAAAACCAAGATTATTCACTTAAAAAGTATTTCCCTATGAAAAATAGTATTGCAGGCTGGCTGATGTGTCTTGCGCTCCTCAGTTGTCATAATGACCAAAAAGAAAAAGCGGTAGATGTAGGCACCACGGTAAAACAAGGGCCAAAGTTCACCCCTTCTGAACTCCCTTATCCCTTCTCCAGTGCTGTTCAGGTAGGAGATATTCTCTACCTCTCGGGTGATGTGGGGGAAGCCGATGACGGGTCGGGCCTGGTGCCCGGAGGCCTGGAGGCAGAGACCCATCAGATGTTCAAGCGGATCAAGACGACACTAGCCCGGCATGGCCTTGGTTTGGAGGACGTTTTCAAATGCACGGTGATGCTGGCTGATATTTCCGAATGGTCTGCCTTCAATGAGATCTACGCACAGTATTTTGAAGCAGGCAAGTACCCTACCCGTTCAGCCATGGGGGTCAGCGGTCTGGCCCTCGGTGCGAGGGTTGAAATGGAATGTTGGGCCTACAATCCACAGGATTAGGGTAAGGAATGGCCGGTTTGGCTTAAAATTTGAATATATCCGGTATTAGGCAGAACCTGGATTCTGAAATTCATATGATCCCCTTCTGCGTCGCTTTTATACCCCGAAAAGCAAGAATAAGAGCAAAAGGATTATCCTTGGATATGTTTTTGGACAAGCAGTTGAGGGTATCCCCGTTTTTAGTAATTTAAGGCCTCTAAAACCAACCTTATGACCACATTACAAAACATCAGCACCATCAACACGGTTTACAATGCTTTTTCTACCGGGGATATGCCCACCGTTCTGGGGGCCATGCACCCGAAGATTGAATGGAAGGAGGCTGAGAGCAATTCCCTGGCCGATGGCAATCCCTACATAGGCCCGGATGCCGTTTTGGAAGGGGTGTTTGCCCGCCTCGGTGAAAGGCATGAGTATTTTGGGCTCAAGGACATCACCCTCCATGGCATGGATGACAACAAGGTACTGGCTACCCTGAGGTACGATGCCAAGGTAAAAGCCACAGGTAAGGCTTATAACGCCCAGGTGGCACACCTCTGGACACTCAATGATGAAGGTAAAATCACTGCCTTCCAACAGTATGTGGACACCAAGAAACTGGCAGACGCCGGGGCTTAACTTGAATTTAGACGGCCAATATGGTTTCCGTAAAACTCAGGGCCTGGCAAAATTCAGATCTGGAAGGTCTGGTCAAATACGCAAACAACCGGAATATTTCCCGGAACCTTACAGATCAATTCCCTTTTCCCTACACCAAAGAGAAGGGCGAGGAATTCATCGCCTATGCAAGAGGGAAAGGACCCAATCATATCTTCGCCATTGACTTGGAAGGACAGGCCATTGGAGGGATCGGGATACACCCTCAGGCAGACATCTTTCGAAAAAATGCCGAATTGGGATATTGGCTGGCGGAGGAATACTGGGGTCGGGGGATCACTACGGAAGCCATAAGACTGGTGATCGATTATGCTTTTGAGAATCTCGATGTTGACCGCGTCTTTGCAAGGCCATTCGGGTCCAATATACCCTCCCAAAGGGTCTTGGAGAAAAACGGTTTTGTCCTGGAGGCCCGGTTCGAAAAAACCATCATAAAAGGAGATGAGTACCAGGACGAGCTCGTGTATGCCCTGCGGAGGAAAAGATGGGAAAAAAGAAGGTAATTCTAGATAACTGACATATGTATGCCCTGAGATTTTCAGGAATATTATCCCATTTGCCATTAAATGATACTAATCACCGAAGACCCCTTGTGATAAAACCATCATCATTGGATTGTTGCTCCATCGTTTCCCCAACCATACAGTCAGAAAGCTAACCTAGGTGTTTTCAAGAATTTGTTCGGACATTCCCATTTGCTCATCAATAACGCAACTATCTGGCAGATTTGGCACCTTTGATCAGGACTGTCTATTCTATTTTGAAAACGGTAAACAATCTCTAATTTTTAAATAATGAAGTCCTTTTTAATTCCAATCATTTTCCTTGTCATCTATGGATGTAGCAAAGATGACCTTCAGGCCGAACGGTCTCTGAAAGGTAAATGGACTATTTACAGGATCAGGTCACAATACGGTACTTTTTTCCAAAACGGTTTTGACCCTTCTGATGAGGTGGATGAATCTGGACAACTAGGCTCCTTTAATTTCACTCAGGATTCCGTGGTATTTAATTTTCAACGAAATGACACCCTTTATTCGGGTGATACTACATGGAAGTTGTCATCTCAAAAAATCAGACAAGGATTCTTTCGCGAATCAGAGTTCATGGTCATAATCAAAGGTCATTATAATTTCAATGTGATATTCGAGGATGGTTCTCGAAACGCAGAAAAAAATGCCAGAGAACTAACCTTGATCGAGGTTCCAACTGAGGGGTACGGTGTTTTAATTGAAATATTCATGCGTAAAGAATGATGAAATTTTAAGGGTAAAACCAAAAAATTTGAAAGCATTACTCTTTTTATAAAAGGTAATTTACCGG
>CBDTYM010000068.1:0-13115 GCA_965364605.1 uncultured Muriicola sp. | reverse complement strand
TTACGCGCCCAGAAATAGACTGATGTCAAGGTATCTCCACTTTGGCCTTCCCAAACCTGAAGCCCGGAAGAAAAACGGTTGGTCATGCCTACCCTTCCTTGGTTGGAGGCGAGGACAACATCGAGGTCACCGTCAGCAGCAATATTATCCACAGGTGTGATTTCGATATCTGCAGAGAATTCTCCCGCTGGGATATCGATGGTACCTGTAGAAGGACTTACCGTGTAACGGCTCGGGTCTGAAGAAGTCACCGTAAAACTCACGCTGACCCCGGACTCATTGGTCCCTTTTCCTAACAACACCTGGGTAACGATAGGGGTTGTCGTGTCTTCTGTTATCGTTCCACTCTCAGCGGACAACTGGATAAATCCATCTGGCGTGTCGTAAACCAGAAGGTCTTCCTCACACGAGGTGAGGGCTACGAGAGCCAGGACGATAAGTGAAATATATTTTTTCATGATCTTTCTCTTTTTTATGGATTAATAACCAGGGTTTTGCTGCTCTCTAAGGCCTGGATTCGCGTTGAACTCCACAATGGGAAGTGGCAAAGTGAACCTGAAATCCGTAGCTGGCAGGGAGCAAGCTCCATTGAATGCACAGTCGATCGGATCTTTCAGCACACCCTGATTGGCGCGCTCACCCAATCTCTTGATGTCCTTGTATCGATGTCCTTCGAAAGCCAGTTCTATCCTCCTTGCATCGAGAATGGCTGCAAAAGCCTCGGTCTCGTTGGCAAAAACAGGCAGAGCTGTATCCGTTCCAAAGCGCGCATCGTTCAATTGTTTCAGTAAAGCAGCAGTTGAGTTAGATGCCCCGTTGATGCTTCCTGCATCAGCATAAGCCTCTGCACGGATCAACAACATCTCGGATGCACGGAACACTTTCAGGTCATTCATCAAAGGCTGACCTTCAGAACCGGGATACTTCTGGATAACCAGAATATCAGTGGCCGGGTTGTTGTTGGTAGCGTAGTCCGGGTCGATCAAACTGGTAGGAGCTACGTTTACATCGTAACGAATATCCGCAGGATCCAGCAGGTTGAAAAGGGAACGTCCCATTTCAAAATATGGAGATCCAGCCAGTGTGGCATCCACAAAGGCAAATCGAGCTCCTGCCCATCCACCGGCAGCAGGGCTACCTGTAGCTCCCTGGCCGTCAAACGGGTCGTTATTGGTACGCTCTAACTTAAAGATGACCTCGGTATTATCAGTATCGAGGAACATTGCTTCATACTGAGCCCTGTTGGCCAGGCCGTACTTGTCCAGCAACTGCTGGCTAAGCGTAGCAGCCAAAGTGTAGTTCTCACGGAAAGCTGCGATCCTTGCCCGAAGCGCTGTTACGGCGTCCCTGTTGGCAAAAGTTGGATCACTGGTATCCGTACTGATCAGTGACTGAGCGCGATCCAAATCTGCAAGGATCAAGGCATACACCTCACCATTGGTATTTCTCAGCAACTGCTCATCAATAGTAGGCACACGGTCCAAAGCGATCACACCCAAGGCATTGTCATCAGCGTAGTCCGTAGTGAAATACTCCATGAGGAACCAGTGAGCCCAAGCCCTTAAGAAATAGGCCTGTCCAAGAATGTCATTGTACTGGGCTTCTTCTCCGGCTTCCGGCGTAATATTCTCTGCTGCTTCGATCAACCTGTTGGCTGCGTTGATAGCGGCATATCCTCCTACCCAAAATACGTTAGGGGCTGTACTTCCCGCGTTCAAAACGAAGCCATAGTCTGCGAGTCCCTGTCCTCCGTTATCAAAACCGATGGATAATTCATCGGTAAAGATAGAGCTGAAAGCGATCTCACCACTGAGGTCGTAGTTTGCATAGACCCCGAAGAGTCCTGACTGCAGGTCAGCTACACTTTCAAAGGCAGCGTCTGCGTCTAATCGTCCTGGCTGGTCAATGTCAATGGCGTCATTACAGGCCACGAGTATGGTCACCAAACCAAATAGATAAAATATCTTTTTATAATTTTTCATTGCTCTTTTTATTTAAAATCCTAATTCAAATCCTACTGAAAGCGTCTTAGGCGTTGGATACAGTCGTGAGGTGTTGCTCAGCGCTTCTGCATCAAAACCTCTCCACTCTGTGATCGTAAACAAGTTCTCTGCGTTTCCAAAGACTCTCAGTCTGGTCAACCCAGTTCCTTCGAGGAACCTTTGTGGGAAACTATACCCGATGGAAGCAAAACGCAGCCTGATGAAATCAGCATTCCTAAGGAAGCGTGTAGAGGCTACAGCCGCCCTGTTAAATGCATCGTAAGCAGGAATATCTGTGATCCTGTTGTCAGGGGTCCATGCCCTCAGGAGGTCACGTGAAGACCTGAACTGACCGATGTTATCAGGGTTCTGGAATCCTGCCAAGTCGAAATCGAACCTGTCAACACCTACGGTGTAGTTGAACTGAGTTTGCAGGAAGAAACCTTTGTAATCCAGGTTAAATCCAAAGCTACCGTTGAAATCAGGGAAGATGTTCTTATCTAACCAAACCCGGTCCGTATCAGCATCCGGATTCTCGGTAATATTTCCATCAGCATCCAGGAATAAAAGGTTACCATTGGCTGGGTTCACCCCGGCGTAGCGTACGGTAAAGTACTCGAAAAGCTTACCGCCATCTCTACCAGTACCGATGAGCTCACCGTCTTCTGCTGGAAGTTCGCCCAATTCCTGCTTGTTGTAGTTCCCTACAAAATTCAGAACCAGATTCACCCCATCATCTCCTCCGTTGAGGATGTTGTAATTCAGGGTAAGGTCTACCCCGGTGTTCGTCAGGGTTCCGGTGTTAGCATTCAAGGAAGTAACCGCATTTACTGCAGAAACCGGAGTGCTTTGGAAAAGGTCTGAGGTCTCTTTGATATAACCATCAACACTACCTCTCAACCTGCTGTTGAACAATTCGAAGTCCAGACCGACGTTACCCTGGGTAACTGTTTCCCAACGCAATGTGGTATTGGCGATCTGAGACAGGAAGATAGAGTTGTTATTTCCATATCCAGATCCGGTAGCAAAGAAGTTCTTTGTTAAATCCGGAGCAGAGAAATAGGAGTTCCCTGCGATCCTCTGATTACCCGATGTACCGTAAGAAGCACGGAGCTTCAGGACATCGAAGAAGGAATTCTCCATCCAGGACTCGTTGTCGATGTTCCAGCGAGCTGCCACAGAGTAGAAGTTCGCATATCGGTTACTTCCTGCAAAACGGTAGGAAGCATCACGCCTGATCGTCCCGGTAATACCGTAGCGACCGTCGTAATCGTAATCCGCCTGACTGAATACAGAGAATAATCCTGCATTTCTGATGGTAGCAAATGGGTTGTCTACGAAGAGTACTGCTCCAGAGTCAGGATCCAGGAAGGTAGGAATAAATCCTGCCCCATCTCCAGGGAAGAACGTCTTGGGGTCCAAACCATTTTCGCGGAATCCGAAAGTCCTCAAATGCGCTTTGAAGTACTCAGAGTAGACTCCGGCATCGAGGGTGTGCTTTCCCCATGTATTGTTGTAGTTCAGGGAGGTCACCTGGTTGTAGCTGAATTGCCTAACAGTAACCTGATCCTGATATCCTGAGGTTGGGTTCTCAGCACCACCAAATAACAATGCGTTAAAGGAAGTAGGTCCCTCTGCTTCAGTCTCGATCTCGTTCTGATAATCAGCACTCATTGTTACGTTGGCTGAAAGATTATCCGTGATCTGATAACCGGCCTGAAAGCTTCCGATGATCTTTACTTCTTCCTCCTTACGTGTAAAAGTTCTCAACCTGTCGATAAGGAAGAGAGGGGTATTGGAGAAAAGCAGTGGAGATAACAGATCTGCTCCATTGGTGTAATCGTCTGCAGTGATATAAGGTACAGACTGATAAGCCCCGAGGATGTAGTTCCTGTTGATGGCTCCAGAACCAATGTTATTCGGCTCGTTAGAGGTCGAATAGTTGATCGTTATGTTCGTATTGTAATTGAATTTCTCATTCTCAGATTTACCCGTAGTGTTATTACGAATACTGAACCTTTTCAATCCGGAATCCTGAAGGATACCTTCCTGATCAAAATAACCCAGGGAGGTGAACTGAGTTGCTCTTTCACTACCTGATTGCAGTGTTAACGTATGGTTTTGAGTGAGCCCGGTGTCGAAGAAGTAATCAGCCCAGTCAAATGTCGGGGCCGCTGCGATTTCGGCATCAGTCAGTGTATTTCCTCTTCCCGCACCTCGTAGTTTTTCTAAGGTCAACTGCTCCTGAGAATCCATCAGGTTGTAATCGTTGTCCTGAAGCGTACTAAAGCTCATGATCCCGGTATAGTTGATCTGCAGGCCCTGGTTGAAATTACCCTGGCGAGTCTTGATCACAATTACACCGTTCGCACCCCTGTTTCCGTAGATGGCGGTCGCACCGGCATCTTTAAGAACAGATACGGAAGCGATGTCCTGAGGGTTCAAACTCCTGAAGTTATCTTCATCAACAGGTACACCATCTATAATATATAAAGGTTGGGTGTTACCGTTAATGGAGGTTACCCCACGCAGGTTTACGTTGGAAGCCGCACCAGGCTGGCCAGTACTGGTGGTAATGTTAAGACCCGCTACCTGTCCGGCAAGCGTCTGAACAAAACTCGCATTTGGCCTGTTTTCAATGGTTTCTGCATTGATCGTCACCGATGCAATACTCGACTTTTCCTTGGTGGAGTTACGATAACCCTGCACTACAACTTCCTCAAGCGCCTCGGCATCGTCTTCCATTTGAACGTCAATAGTGCTAGAAGCACCTACCGTTCTCGTCACCGTCTTTTGACCCAAATAACTAAACCTCAGGATCTGTCCTACGCGGGCAGAGATGGTATAGTTTCCGTCAAAATCGGTTTGTGTTCCTGTAGTTGTACCTTCTACGATTACAGCAACACCAGGTAAAGGCACACCAGACTGGTCTGTCACATTACCCGAAATCCTCTTCTCTTGTGCAAAAGAAAAGCTCATGCAGAGCACCAACAATGGTGTCAACATCCATGTTAACTTTGATTTCATTTAATTAGATTTTTGAATTAGCCAGTCGCAAAAATGATGATTAACTTTTAATTATCCAAATGAGAAGTAAAGACCAGGTTAAGGGGTGTTAAAATATGGCTCTTTATTGCCGATTATGTAGCTTTTTTAAGGAAACACTATACTTTTATCAAAAAATTTAACGGCAAGATTCCATATCTTTTTTATTAATCCCTATTTTTTCCATCAACAGTTATGGGCACGTTACGCGAATTTTACCGCTTTCTATACGAGGCAGGTACCGATGAGGCAGGACGGGGATGCCTGGCCGGGCCGGTCACTGCAGCAGCGGTCATACTCCCTCCTGGTTTTACTTCTGACGTTCTCAACGATTCCAAGGCACTCTCACCCCGATCGCGTCGGGCGGCTGAAAGGGAAATCGAAACTTCTGCGCTGGACTATGGAATCGTACACATCTCCCCCGGCACCATCGATGAGATCAATATCCTCAACGCCTCCATCCTCGCCATGCACAAAGCCCTGGATCAATTGCAGACCACTCCCAGGCACATCCTGGTAGACGGCAACAGGTTTACTCCTTACAACTTATGTTCCCATGAGTGTATAATCAAGGGTGATGGCAAGTTCATGAGTATAGCCGCAGCGTCCGTCCTGGCTAAAAATGCCAGGGATCGCCTTATGGAAGAACTTCACCGGGAGTTTCCCATGTACAACTGGAAGCAAAATAAAGGATACCCCACGGAAGAGCATCGTGCAGCGGTTCGCACATACGGCCTGACGAAATACCACCGAAAAAGTTTTAAAATCAAGGAAGATCAATTATCCCTTGAACTTTAAAGTCCTAAATTTGTTCCAAAATGGGTTTATGAAAGGTTTTTATGCGATGCTGCTTATCGCATTTCTCATATCGGCCTGCAATCCCCTGGAACGATCAGACCGATCTCCTGAGGAAGCCATCCCCGAAGATGCGGTCTTTATCCTTAAAGTTCGGGATCCCGCTGCAGCCACCATAGACCTGGTTCATTCCGATCCAGTGGGACAAACCAAAGAACCATCCTACGTTTTTGGAATGCTTAAGGAACTGAGTGATCTCCGGGTGAAGGAACCGGGTTACCTGGTCGCCATGCCCTCCGGAGGTGACAGCCTTACTTACCTTTACATCTCTGAAATACCGGAAATGGTTTCTGTTGGGGACAGCCTTGACATAGATTCCACAACAATAGAAAATACCAGTCGTAAGGCTTTCAGCACGGAGATAGGTGGCTTGAGATTCAGGAGTAATGATTCTACCCTGATCGCACGGCAGGAAAACAAGCAGGATCAAAATATCTCCGCCAGAAAACGTCTTGCCCTTTTCCAAAATCCAGGCACGGAGAAGCCTGTAACCCTTTTTGTAGATGCGGGCAGAGCCGATTCCCTGAGAAATGAGGATATGGACGAAAAGAGTCCAAAATGGTCAGACCTGGCCGGATCACTGGCACTCGACCTACAGCTGACCCCAAATAAATGGCAATGGACCGGGGTCGGGTTTGCACCGGATAGCCTCCCTTCCCTACTCTCCTTTTTTGAGCACACCCAACCGGTTGTCAATTCCCTGGCCAGCATGACCCCTGCAGATGCAGACGGACTGCTCAGCATTTCATTTACAGATCACGCTGTGTATGCAGCCAACCAGGCAAAACAATATCCGGATACCCGGGCCTATGATTCCCTCTTTCACACGACAGAGGAAGTCGGACTCATTATTCAGGGCGATGAAAAGGCTGTGATCATCAATACCTATGGAGCCCTGAGCCTGTCTGAATACCTGCAGCAAAACCGAACCTCAACCTATGATTACCAGAGCAAGGAGGTAGGGGTAACAGACCCCGATCCTCTCCTGTCAAACGCATTTCCTGTGTTCATACGGGATTTTGAGTTCACCCACTACACCACCCTGGATAATGCTTTTGTTTTCAGCGATAAAAAAAGCTTACTCGAACGCATCATCAGGGATGTCAACAGTGGAAATACCTTTGACAAATCCTCTCTGTATCTGAATGCCCGACCCGAACTGGCAGAGGCTTCCTCCCTCCTTTTGCTGGCAGGGAAAGATCCATCAGTAGATTTCGCTTCAGGCATGCTGCCCCATACCCTGTTAGCACACCCGGATGAGAAGAGCCTGTCTGACCCCTTGTTTGCCTTCCAGGTGGTCGCAGACCGGTCTTTCTGCCACCTCAACAGTTTTGTTAAGCAAAAGGCGAACCTGGAGAAAAAACTGGGTGTCTCCCCTAAGTTTACGGTTCAGCTGGACGCCCCTCTGGCCACGGACCCCCAGTTCGTCAAGGACCACAGGAATGACAGTCAGGAGATCGTCGTTCAGGATACCGAGAACAATCTATATCTCATTTCCACCGGAGGGAAGATCCTTTGGAAAAAGAAACTGGAAGGACGAGTGCAGGGCCGAATAGAACAGATCGACCTCTACAAGAACGGCAGGCTGCAACTCGCCTTCACAACCGGCAACCAATTCCTTGTACTGGACCGCAATGGGAAAGAGGTGGCCCCTTTTGATATGAAATTTTCCGGTCCCCTGCTCAACCCCCTTGCCGTCTTTGACTACGAGGGTAATCGCAATTACCGCTTTGTGGTCACCCAGGGAAAGGATATCAAAATGTACAACGGAAAAGGAAAGATCGTGACGGGCTTTAAATACACGGAGGCGGAAAGCGCTGTCCTGGACAGGCCCAAACACTTCAGGATAGGTTCCCGGGATTACATCGTCTTCCGGCTGGAGGACGGGTCTTTGAAGATCCTCAACCGCGTCGGGGATACCCGTGTAGCGGTTGATGAAAAGATCGAGTTCTCAAATAACGATGTATACCTCTACAACGACAAATTCATCGTTACCGACAAGACAGGCACCCTGTTCTCCGTAGATACCAAAGGTAAGATAGCGAAGACCCGCTTTAACCTGGCCGAAGATCACGGGATGGAATCTACCGTAAAATCACTGGCACTGATGAACGACAACGAACTCACCGTAAAAGGGAACAAGGCCTCCCTGGATCTGGGCGTGTATTCCAAGCCCCGCATCTTTTATATATACGACAAGATCTATGTGAGCGTTACCGATATGCAGAACCAGAAAGCGTACTTGTTTGACAGCAGTGCCATCCCCTTCAGGAACTTCCCTGTCTATGCAGCTTCTGGTATCGACCTTACGGATATGGACAACGACCGGAAGGTGGAGATCGCTGCCAAATTCGAGGAGAATTCGCTGATCGTATATTCCCTGAATTGATTGCCTGCCAATCCTCTTTCTACTCTTCTATAATCCATTTTTTTCTTTTATATTATAGAGCCAAAACCACAATAGATATGAGAGCATTAACCCTAAAAACCACCCTTTTTACCATTCTAACCATGTTGTTCGTCATCCCGATGACTCATGGCCAGATTTTAAAGAAACTCAGAAAAAGAGCGGAAAAGGCCGCGGAACGGACCATAGAGCGCAGAGTAGAAAAGGAAACTGCCGAGAAAACAGACCAGGTGCTGGATAGTATTCTGGAACCGGGTTCTAATCAACAAGGGGATAATCCGCTTCCCCAAGGAAATGAGGGTCCCAATAGTTCCGATCAACCGTCCGACCCCATCAGCAAAAACTCCAAGACCTCAAATTCAAGATCCCTGAATGTTTTCAGCAAATTTGATTTCGTGCCAGGTGACGAGTTGCTTTTCTATGACGATTTTTCCAGTGATTTTATTGGCGACTTCCCCGCCAAATGGAACACGAATGGCGGAGGAGAAATCGTGCGCTTCGATGACGATAGCGGGAACTGGTTTGAACTGACTTCAGGTACAGGAACCTACTACGTGGCTAACCTCAATGATCTGCCCGAAGACTATACCATTGAATTTGACATTGAAGTGAACGGCATAGAAAAGGTGTCTTCTTCAGCTACGCTGAGGGCTATACTTACAAATGATCCGGGATTTGAATACGGAACCGAACTGGCATGGGTTTATATACCCCTCGTGCAATGGACCTCAGGCGATATTCGTGTGTGGAGCAGGATCGGTGGGAAAGATGCCATTAGCAACAGAATAAATGCAGATATCAGGAAAAATATCATGAATCGGGCTCACATCTCTATTGCCGTGAACGGGCAGCGATACCGGGTTTATGTAGACGAAACCAAATATGTGGATATCCCGAGGATGATAGGACCAGGAGGCCCAATGACCCATTTCAAATTTCAACTCTCGGGCACAGACAAGGAAACTGAACGCGTTTTTGTATCGAATATAAAAATCGCCAAGGGAGGAGTTGACCTTAGGAAGAAACTGCTATCCGAAGGGCGGATCTCTACCAATGCCATCTTGTTCGACTCCGGTTCAGCGAACCTGCAACCGCGATCTATGGGCGTCATCAGACAGATTTCTCAGGTTCTCATGCAGGATTCGAATATTTCCTTGCAGATCGTGGGACACACTGATTCCGATGGTTCTGCTGATGAAAATCAATCGCTTTCCGAAAAGAGGGCGGCAGCTGTAAAAGAAGCTTTGGTCTCTGTTTACGGCATTGATGGGTCCCGTCTACAATCCATGGGCAAGGGAGAGTCTGAACCGGTCAGTGACAATGACAGCCCGGAGGGCAAAGCCAAGAACCGCAGAGTTGAATTCATAAAACAGTAACCGACATGAAAAGACATTTAAATTTATTTCTGATTGCCTTCTCGGGCCTTTCATTGGCATTCGGGCAAATGGACTGCAGCAAGTATTACCCCATGAAGGAGGGAATGACCATGCAGTACACCAGTTTTGACAAAAGAGGGAAAAATGACGGCACGATGAACTACCTGGTTTCTGAGGTCACGAACGATGGGGGTACTACCCAGGCTATAATGAGCATGACCGCCAGTGACGAAAAGGGAAAAGAGGTCTTCACAACCAGTTACAGTGTTCGTTGCGAGGACGACCGGATCTCCATAGATTACAGTTCCCTCCTGCCGGAAAACATGAAGGAACAGATGGGTGAAATGGAAATGGAGGTCACCGGCACGGACATCGAGGTACCCAATGACCTCAATGTGGGCGAGCCCCTGTCAGATGCCAACGTTACCATGACCATGAGCATGAGCGGAATGAAGATGAAGACCGAAGTCAATATTCTAAACAGAAAGGTCGAAAAAAAGGAAGTCGTGGAAACTGAAGCAGGCTCCTTTGATTGCTATGTCATATATAGTGAGAACCAGACCAAGTCCATGGGCTTCAACAAGACATTCCCCTCCCGTCTATGGCTGGCGGAAGGCATAGGGATGGTCAAACAGGAAACCTATCAGAAAAATGGGAAGCTGATGAGTTCAACGCTGCTGACAGCATATTCTCAGTAATCCGGAATAAAGTTATGTGATACAAGGATCCGGGAGGGTATGGTTACCCCAACCCGGCTATGTTGGTCTCCTCCTCTTCATACTGGGCTTCCAGAGAATCAGTGGATTGCTCAGTCTCAGAGTCTATGGCGGGAACTTCGGCCTGGTCTGCCACCACATCCGTAGAATTCCAAGACTCCAGCTGGGAGTTCAGCAGCACCCCGAGGAAAAGGATCCCTAACATGATGCTCTTGTGTGCGAATTTTGTTCTGATGCTTGACATTTCAGTTGTTCTTTAAAAAGGTTGTCTACTATATAGACGCTTGAGATGACGAAATGTTACAGGTTTATCATTTAATTCAGCCAAAAGTACAGCTGCTAAGCCCTTTCCGCTTCAAAGAGGTCTGCAAAGTGGACGAGCAGTTTTCGGCGTACCTCCTCCATGGGCACCTCCTTCCGGCCCAGTTCTGCATTGAGGGATGTAACGCCTTTTCCTTTGATACCGCAGGGGATCATCATGTCGAAATAAGTCAGGTCTGTATTGATGTTAAACGCGAAACCGTGCATGGTGACCCAGCGGCTTGCCCTCACGCCCATGGCGCAGATCTTTCTTGCAAAGGGGGTTCCCACATCCAGCCAAACCCCGGTCTCCCCAGGTGACCGTTCCCCCTTGAGGTCATAGTCCGCCAGGGTAAGGATGATCATCTCCTCCAGCAGCCTGAGGTATTTATGGATATCGGTAAAGAAATTATCCAGATCCAATATAGGGTAGCCGACGATCTGTCCCGGACCGTGATAAGTGATATCCCCTCCCCGGTTGATCTTGTAGAAGGAGGCTCCTTTCTCCTTGAGCTGTTCTTCGGAGACGAGCAGATTGGCGATGTCACCGCTCTTGCCCAGCGTATACACATGCGGATGCTCCACAAACAAAAAGTGATTGGGAGTTGGCAAAGAAGTCCCTTCCCGACGGTTGCGGATCTTGATTCCAAGGATCTCCTGAAACAAAGCCTCCTGGTAATCCCAGGTTTCCTTGTAGTCTTTCAGGCCCAGATCCTGTATGCCTACCTTTTTATTCATAGGCTACAAAGATACGCCGATCAGTTGGGATTATTCAAGATGATCAGAGCAGCGATGACCCCCGGAACCCATCCGCAAAGGGTTAGAAGGAAAACGATGAGAATAGAACCACAGCCCCTCCCTATCACCGACAAAGGGGGAAAGAGAATGGCCAGCAAGACGCGCCAAAAGCTCATGGTAAATGATTTTGATTGATGTATTTTATCAGTCTGAATCCCCTGGCAAACGTTACACAGCCGGCTGATTATTTTTGAAGCCTACGACCTATTTTGATTGATAGATTGGCCGTATCTGGCTATATTTGCAGCTCAATTTTAGGGATATGCAACTGTCTGAACAGGAAGTAGTACGAAGAGAAAAACTGGCCAAATTGCGTGAGATGGGGATCAATCCCTACCCTGCCGCCTTATATCCGGTGGATACCACATCCACCCAGATCAAAAAGAAGTACGAAGAGGGTAAAAAGGTGGTGATCGCTGGCCGACTCATGTCTCGTCGCATACAGGGAAAAGCTTCTTTTGCTGAACTGCAGGACAGCGAGGGCAGGATACAGGTCTATTTTAACCGGGATGAGATCTGCCCCGGGGAAGACAAGACCCAATACAATGAAGTCTATAAAAAATTATTGGATATTGGGGATATCATAGGGGTGCAAGGCACGCTCTTTACCACCCAGGTAGGGGAGAAAACCGTGATGGTCAGGGATTTTGACATCCTCAGCAAGTCGCTCAGGCCTCTCCCCCTGCCCAAAGTCGATGCGGATGGAAACGTGTACGACGAATTCAACGATCCCGAACAACGATACAGACAGCGGTACGTAGACTTAGTGGTGAACCCCAAGGTCAAGGACACTTTTATCAAGAGAACCAAAATCACGAATAGTATCCGGGAATTCTTCAATGAGATGGGATACCTGGAAGTAGAGACACCCATCCTGCAACCCATACCAGGAGGAGCTGCGGCAAGACCCTTTGTGACCCACCACAACGCTCTCAACATCCCCCTGTATCTGCGGATCGCCAACGAGCTCTACCTGAAAAGGCTCATCGTAGGAGGTTTTGAAGGGGTTTATGAGTTCTCCAAGGATTTCAGGAACGAGGGGATGGATCGCACCCACAATCCAGAGTTCACCGTCATGGAGCTCTATGTGGCCTACAAGGACTACAACTGGATGATGGAGACCACAGAGCGATTGCTCGAAAAAGTGGCGGTTGATGCCCATGGCAGCACCAAGGTGAAGGTGGGAAAGAAAGAAATCGACTTTAAAGCTCCCTATCCAAGGGTGTCCCTCCTCTCCGCTATTCAGGAACACACCGGGTATGACCTGAGAGGTATGAACGAGGAAGAAGTCAGGGAAGTGGCCCAAAAACTGGATATAGAGGTAGACGACAGCATGGGCAAGGGCAAACTCATTGACGAGATCTTTGGGGAGACCTGTGAAAAACACTATATCCAGCCAACCTTTATCATCGACTATCCCAAGGAGATGAGTCCGCTTACCAAGGAACACCGTACCCAACCGGAACTCACCGAGCGCTTTGAACTCATGGTGAACGGAAAGGAGATCGCTAATGCCTATTCGGAATTGAATGACCCCCTCGACCAGCGCGAGCGCTTTGAGGAACAACTCAAGCTCTCGGAAAAAGGAGATGACGAGGCCATGTTCATCGATCAGGATTTCCTCCGTGCTCTGGAG
>CBDTYM010000067.1:0-13120 GCA_965364605.1 uncultured Muriicola sp. | reverse complement strand
TCTTTATGATTAACAGTGTTTTCGAGAAACATTTTGTAATTTTAGACGAAATACGGGATTTCCTCCGTTAGTATCAAAGTAAGTATAAAAGTATTAAAAAAGACAGACCTGCAGAGGGATGCAAACCAAAAAGAAATGAAGCGTAATCTGAAAGAGGAACTGGTAAAATTGTCCACGGAGATCATTACCTCCCAGGACATGGCTGATATCCCTGAACTTTACGAGGCTGCCCGAAAACTGTATGAAAAACTGGCGGTGCTCAAGTTCATTGAGGAAAAGCTGGGTGATATAGAAGTCGACATTTCCAAGAATGTGATCGCTTCCAAGTTTGAGAAAATGGCTGCGGCAGTCATGGATGGGAACAGGTCCGTTCCAGAGAACAACCCTCATGAGGAGGACATCATGACCCCGGGGATAGACACCATCAAACACATGGTCTCTGAAATGCCCAAGGACCTGAACATCGAACAGTTGTTTGCAGAATTTGTGGCCAAGGCTGAAGTGATCAAAAACGACGTTAAAGAAGTAACACCTGATATTGAGGAAGGCCCTAAAAAGGAAAAGGTGAAATCCCTCAACGACCGGCTCACAAAGAAGGAAATGGTGATCGGCTTAAATGACAGGCTGGCCTTTGTCAAACACCTCTTCAATGACAGTACGGAGGAATTCAACCGCGTCCTGTCTCAATTGAATACCATAGAATCCATGGATAGATCCGTGGCCTTTATCGAAAATATGGTAAAACCGGAATACGATCACTGGAAGGGTAAAGAAGAATACGCGACCCGGTTTATGGCCCTGATCGAGCGCAGGTTCTCATAACATCTCCCAATAAGGAATAAATAAGCCGAAAGGGATTTACGCTTTCGGCTTCTTATTTTTACTACTGACCCATGGCGACCCTTTACCTTGTACCCACACCTATAGGCAATCTGGAGGATATTACCCTCAGGGCAATAGCTGTCCTCAAGGAGGTGGACCTCATCCTGGCCGAGGACACCCGGACCAGCGGCAAGCTCCTGCATCATTTCGGGATCACTACTCCTATGTTGGCTTACCACATGCACAATGAACACAAGGTAACAGACAGGATTGTAGACCGATTGAAGGCAGGTGAAAACCTGGCCCTGATCTCAGACGCAGGAACCCCCGGCATCTCGGATCCGGGATTTCTGCTTACAAGAGCTTCGATAGAAGCTGGGATTCCCGTGGTTTCCCTTCCCGGTCCTACTGCCCTGATCCCGGCCCTGGTCAACAGCGGACTCCCCTCTGATCGCTTCACTTTCGAAGGCTTTCTACCCCCCAAAAAGGGGAGACAGACTCGCCTGAAAGAACTTTCCGAAGAAGGTCGTACCATGATCTTTTACGAATCCCCTCACAAGCTCCTAAAAACACTTGAGAATTTTATTGAATTCTTCGGAGGTGAACGCCCTGCTTCTATATCCCGGGAACTGACCAAAGTCTACGAGGAAACTGTACGAGGAACGTTGAGTGAGTTGCTGGAGTACTTCGGAAAAAACCCTTTGAAGGGGGAGTTTGTCATCGTGGTTGGCGGAAAGAAATAACTGTTTTTACTGGGTTTAAAGTCGTATTTTTTCGGCCATGTTAGCACCCTGGTTTATCACCCTATTCACTGTAGTAGCAGTCTCGTTGCTGGACCGATGGGAAAACAGGTATATCAGGTCCCTGTTCGACTGGGTGCCGGCCATCCTACTTGCCTATCTGATCCCCGCCCTTATCACCCATCTGGGGGGATTAGATTATTCCCAGGGGGATATCCACGACTTCAGCCGGGAGTACTTCATCCCTTTGGCTATTATCGCGGTGATGAGCAGCCTTTCCCTAGGGCAACTGAGGTCGATCGGATGGAAGCCTATCCTACTCTTCATCAGCGGATCTTTCTTTATCGCCCTGTTTCCCTGCCTTTTTGTCTGGATCGCATCAGGATCTGATTTTGTAATTTCCACCCTGGACCATGAGATTTACTGGAAGGGGATTCCCCCTATTGTAGGCGGATGGATTGGCGGGAGCACAAGTCAGCTGGTGCTCAAGGAACTCGTAGAATGTCCGGAGAGCATCTTCCTTTCCGTTTTGGTCATGGATAACATCCTCGTCAATATCTGGACCATCCTCATGTTCCAGACCATCAAAGGGAGCAACTCCCTGAATTCCTTTTTTAGGATCACCGATACGGACATTCCCGAAAGCCTCCGTTTGAGCCGGATGAAAACGATCAGGCCCTGGCTGGTGTTAGTTGTGCTTCTGGGGACCGTGCTAGTGGTAAATCAAATCCTGGACAGTTTTATCGGCAAGGTGATACTGCTTTCGTTTATCGGCCTGGCTATCAGCAATCTCTGGCCCAGGTGGAATTTCAATTTTGCACTGAAGTCTGGTGCCGTCCTCATCCTGGTCGTTATGGCAGTCCTGGGATTGAAGCTACAGTTCGCTACCCTGGGCTTTAACACTTCCTTCCTGTGGTTCCTTGTGGTATGGCTGGTAGGACATTTCCTCTTTATGACGGGCATCGCCAAACTTCTCAATGTCCATATGGCTTGGGTTCCCATTGCGAGCATGGCCAATGTAGGGGGCATCGCCACCGCCCCAGCAGTTACGGCGGCCTATGAAAAGAAATGGATGCCACACGCGGTCGTCCTGGCTATCCTTAGCATGGCCACAGGTACTTTCTGGGGTATGATCACGATCTTTTTACTGGAATCACTATTTCTTTCATAAGAAGAAAGACTATTTGTGTTTCCCTTTTTCCCAACCGTGTTTACCCAGATATTGCTCGGCACTTTCTACTGCCCCGACCTCTATGGTGGTGGCCATGGAATCGTTCCAGCGGTTGAGGTAACCGAACAGGGAGATCACCCCCAACATTTCGACAATCTCTCCTTCGTTCCAGTGTTTGTATAGTTCCGTTTTGATCGAATCGTTTACCTGGTTAGGGACCTGGGAAGCCGCCAGTGAGAAGTCCAGAGCGGCCCTTTCGGCCTCTGAAAAGGCGGGATGGGTCCGGTATTCCCAAATGTTGTCTAACTGTTCCTGCTCCGCCCCGTATCTCTCTGCAGCACGGATAGCGTGCGCCTGGCAATAGCGACATCCCGTGGCGTTACTGCTCACCCAGGCGATCATGCGCTTCAGGGCTGAGGTCACCCTGCCTTTGTTTTCCATCACGGCCTTGTTGAGCTCGATAAAGGCCTTTGAGATGACAGGCCGATGCTGCATGGTCAGTATAGAATTGGGACAAAAGCCCAGGGTTTCATTAAAAAATTCTGCGAGTTCCCGTGTTTCTGCATCGTGTTCGGGAGGGAGAGGGTTGACCAGTGGCATAGGAGGAGGTATAGGTTAATATTGTAATTTTGAATTCTTAAGAAACGAAAAAAACGCGTCATGACAAATCATATAAGCACAAAATGGATAGGGGGAATGGCCTTTGAAAGCAACAATCCTTCCGGCCTTGACCTGAAGATCGATGCAGGTCCGGAAGATGGTGGTGAAGGCAAGGGATACAGGCCCAAGGCTTTGATGCTGACCTCCCTGGCTGGGTGCTCTGGTCTGGACGTGGTATCCCTGATCGACAAGATGAAGCTCGAAGTAGATCGATTTCACATAGAGATCTTTGCAGAACTCACCGCTGAACACCCCAAGTATTACCACAAAGTACACCTGGAATACCACTTCTACGGGAATGCCCTGGATGAGAAAAAACTGCAGCGGGCGGTTGATCTGTCTGTCGATAAATACTGCGGGGTCATGGAGATGTTCAGGAGGTTTGCGGAAGTCACCGCTGTAAACATCTACCACAAAGTCTGATCTGTTCCGGGAACAGGAACGTGAAAGTCGTCGAAACAATCTTATAAACCTGAAAGGGAAATGCACAACCTGATCTTATTTTATGCGCGCTGAAGAGATTTGTGAAATGCGCTGGACCTTAAAAGCCAAACCTGAGGCAGGGGCGGTGAGAGACCTGAGTGAAGCTATCAAGGTGAGTCAACTGGTGGCTACCCTTCTGTTGCAGAGAGGAGTACAGACCTACGATGACGCCCTGAGATTCTTCAGGCCACAACTGAGCCATCTGCACGATCCGTTTTTAATGAAGGACATGGACTTGGCCGTCAAACGTATTGAACAGGCAATCCTCGAAGGACAGAACATCCTGGTCTATGGCGATTACGACGTAGATGGGACCACGGCCGTGGCTTTAGTCTCTTCCTATCTGCTGACGCGATATAGCAATGTAGCGACCTATATTCCCGACAGGTACTCAGAAGGTTACGGGGTATCTTCCGCCGGTATTGATTTTGCCCATGACAACGACATCCACCTGATCATTGCGCTCGATTGCGGGATCAAGGCCGTAGATAAAGTGGAATATGCCAGGCAAAAGGGCATCGATTTTATCATTTGTGACCACCACAGGCCGGGGGAAGAGCTCCCTGATGCCGTGGCCGTGCTCGACCCTAAACGATCGGATTGCTCTTACCCTTATGACGAACTCTGCGGCTGCGGCATTGGGTTTAAACTCGTACAGGCCCTTGAGCAACGGGCCGGAAGACCTGTCGATGGGATCCTTTCTTATCTCGACCTGGTCGCCACGGCCATAGCGGCAGATATAGTGCCTATCACGGGGGAGAACAGGGTGCTGACCTTTTACGGCCTCAAGGTGATCAACCGCCAAAGCAGGCCCGGATTCCGGGCAATTCTCAAAACAGTAAAAAAAACGGAATTCAATGTCACCGATGTGGTCTTCATTATCGCCCCCAGGATCAATGCAGCAGGCAGGATGGAGCACGGCCGTTATGCGGTTTCCTTACTCACGGAGACAGATCCGGGCAAGGCGGAAGAAATGGCCTGCGCAATTGAACGATTTAATACAGACCGGCGCTCCCTGGACCAGGAGATCACCGAGGAAGCCCTGCAGCAGATTCAAGAGAACCGGGAAGAAGAGCGTTATACATCTGTCGTCTACAAAGAGAGCTGGCACAAAGGAGTGATCGGCATCGTGGCTTCCAGGCTTACCGAGACTTATTACAGGCCTACCCTGGTCTTTACCCGCAGCGGTGAAAAGCTGGCTGCTTCTGCCCGTTCGGTCCGGGGCTTCGATCTCTACAACGCTCTGGAGGCCTGTAAAGAGTATGTGGAACAATTTGGCGGACATAAATACGCAGCTGGACTAACCCTGGCGGAAAGCCAGTACGAGGAATTCAAAGCCCGTTTTGAAGAGGTGGTTGCCCAAACCATCACCCCCGAAATGCTCAGGCCCGAAATCCTGATCGATGCAGAAATAGAACTATCAGACATCACTCCCAAGCTCATGAGGATCCTCAAACAATTTGAGCCTTTCGGCCCGGGGAATATGAGGCCGGTCTTCCTCACGCACCACCTTCGGGATTCGGGGTATGCCAAAGGGGTAGGAGAGGAGCAAAAACACCTCAAACTGGCAGTGCAAAAGGGCAGGTCTAACCCCATACAGGCGATTGGTTTCGGACTGGGAGACAAATTGCCTCTGCTCAAGGACGGCGCGAGGTTCAGTGCGGTGTATTCCCTGGAGGAAAATCACTGGAACGGACAGGTAAGCCTGCAATTGAAGGTCCGGGACCTTCGGGCCGACTAGGGTGCAAAGTTTTTAATTTCGAACCGGTTCCCGTCAAAGACGCCATAGGTGTAATGGCTGATCCAGTCCCCCAGGTTATAATAGGTGGATCCCTCCTGAAGCTTAATTTCCAAAGGCAGGTGCCTGTGGCCGAAGACAAAGTAGTCTGAATGGTCCTCCTCCAGCTTGCGTTTGGCATACTGTGCCAGCCACTCGTTTTCTTCCCCCAGAAATTCCTTGTCCTCTTCCCCTGAAATCAGTTTGTTCCTCACCGAAAAATACTGCGCCATCCTGACCCCCCAATCCGGGTGTAACCAGCGGAATAACCATTGGAATACGGGATTTGTGAATACCTTTTTCATGCGTTTATACCCCTTGTCATGGGGCCCTAAACCATCTCCATGACCGATGAAAAACTGCTTACCCTGGATCTTGAATCGTTGAGGCTTGTGAAATACGGGAATGCCAAGCTCTTCTTCAAAATAACCATTCATCCACAGGTCGTGATTGCCGGCGAAGAAATAGACCGGGATTTCCCGGTCTGCGATATCGGCAAGGGTTCCCAGCGTCCTGACGAATCCTTTAGGAACTACGGTACGGTATTCAAACCAAAAATCGAAAAGGTCCCCTAATAGAAAGACGGCTGCCGCGTCTTCCTGAATCTCCTTCAACCAGGAAACAAAGTGTTTTTCCCGTTGCGCACTCCGGGCCCTGTCCGGAGCCCCAAGGTGATTGTCGCTGGCGAAATATACCTTTTTTCCTTTCGGTATGTGAATCTCTTTCATCCGGATATAAAGATAGAAAAAACGAAAAGGGGATCAGGGGTTATCCTCCATGTGCCATTCTGCATAAGCGGTTTCGGTCTCCCTGAGTTTCAGGGAATGGAGCTGTAGGTTCTCGGGCAACCTGGCCCGGATCCTGGATGCGATATCGATCACCATGTTCTCGCTGGTTGGCTGGTAATCCGCCAGGATCACCTTATGGCCACGGGACTCCAGTTCCCTGGCCAATTCAATATGCGGGGTGTTTTTATTGAAAATGGTGGCGTGGTCAAAAGGGTCTACCACCTCTTCTCTGACGATCTTCTTGAGGTCTCCGAAATCGATCACCATGCCCAATTTTACCGCCCCTTTTGTGGATATGGGGGTGCCGATGACCGTGACGGCCAGTTTATAGCTGTGCCCGTGCACGTTCTTGCATTTCCCGTCGTACCCGTACAGGGCATGTCCTGTTTCAAAACTGAATTCCTTGGTTACCCGAATCCTGCTCATCCTCCGTAGATTATGCGGCAAAGGTAGGAATTCTTTAAAAGGAACCTTCAACTTTCCCTAAGGAACGGGCTTGGCAGTTTTCAGAAAGGTGAAAGCCTTTTTCAATTTTAATCCGAAGAGGGGCCTTATCCACTTCCACCGACGAATACCAATTTCATAAATGATCAGGGATCCACCAAATGTCGCAAGCAGCAGGTAGAGAAATTTTAGCAGAAACCCCCAGTCGAGGTCTATGATAAAATACGCGGCTATGATAGTGATCGTCTGGTGCAGAATATAAAAGGGATAGACAGCCTCGTTGCAATAAGTAAGTGTCCGGCTGGGCTTATTCCAGTATGTGGCTGCATATCCGAAGAGGACCAGGATCCAGGACCAGAGATTGAATACCTTGAGAAACGCTTCTGTAAAATGGATGAGCACAGAATCTTCAAAGCTCAGGATCAGTGCCAGATAAAGACCGAACCCGATCAAGGCACAGTACAGGTAGAACCTTCTGTTTATGGTAACCGTATTCCAAAAGGTTTTTTGGACGGTCATCAACAGGAAGCCGAAAAAAAAGAAGGCCGAATAGTTAGCGATCGCAAACCAGTCGCCGATCAGGGCATGGGTGACCTCAAAAAAAGGCTCTACAAGGGATTCTATGAGGTAAAGTGGGATCAGGAAGAGAAACAAACCGGTCTTTGCTGACACCTGCTTGTTTATCCATCCCAGAAAGGCACTGTCCGAACGTTTTCTCAAGGATACAAAAGCCGGAAGGAGGATGAGGGAAAACAACAGCAGGTAGGGAAGAAACCAGAGATGGTGCCAGCTGAGGTTCCCTTCGGGATATACGCCGACAAAAGCCTGGGCGGGCCAGAAATCGAAGTAGGAGCCCTGAAACTGACCATTCACCAGTCTTTCTACATATACCTGAGGGGGAACGATCAAAAGCATACCTACGACCAGAGGGAGGAACAGCCTTCGGATCCGCTCCGAACTGAACTGCCATGGGGTTCTTTTACCGAGGGCGTAAAAAGTACCCATGCCGGAGATCACAAACAGTATAGGAAGCCGCCACTGGTTGACAAAGAGCATAGGAAATCTGATCCAGGAGTATTCCACGTCATTCTTGATATGCCAGCCCCAGGGTACAAAGAACATACCCACGTGATAAAGGATCAGCAAACCAAATACAAAAACCCGTAACCAGTCCAGATCGTAACGCCGCATGATTTCTCTTTTTTAGTAAAGATATCCCTAATCGCGGTTCGGATCGTTTCCATGTTCTGTATGACAAGATTTTGGGCCCGGTGACAAGGTCATGCCCCCTTCAGCCTGCTTTCGAAGGCCGGGATCATATTCCTGGATACCGGGATCTCGCCATCGACGTGTTCCAGGTTGAGCCTGTAGCCCTGGGCGTTACCCTTGACCTCCTTGAGGTGAGTGAGGTTGATGATATAGGAGCGATGTGTTCTGATGATCTGTTCTGAAGGGCGGACCTGCTTTTCAAAATCGCTGATAGAGATTCGCTTCAGTACACGGTCTGGCGTTTGTTCGCCCTGCAT
Organism: uncultured Muriicola sp.; assembly: GCA_965364605.1. Classification (GTDB taxonomy): domain Bacteria; phylum Bacteroidota; class Bacteroidia; order Flavobacteriales; family Flavobacteriaceae; genus Muriicola. The sequence goes on along the minus strand of CBDTYM010000067.1, from coordinate 4,709 downwards.
ACGCAGCATGATATAATTTCCCTCGGCCTTGGCATAAAGGAATTTATCCACCTCCAGTCGGAAGTTGTCCATTTTCACCTGGGTTTCAATAGGTATCACGCTGTGGTCGCTTTCGGTTTGCTTCATGATGCGATTCCGCTCCAGGAGCCTGGCCTCTTTCATATATTTTGCATTGAGTCGGTTAAAATTCACCGAGATGATGAGGCTAACCAGCAGGATACCAACCAGGAAGGTGTTCCCGATCTCCTCCCGCAAATAACCCCAGGACCAGTTGTTGGGATTGTCGTAGATCACATCCCTCAGGAGGAACTGACCGATACCGATCAGGAGGAGGAAGACCGAGAGGAAGAGAATATCCTTGCCGATGGTCCAGTTGTCCTCTATCCCTGGCGAGAAGTGGACAAAGGGGTACATCAGCAGAAGGACAGCGATCGGTGTGGCAGAGTGTATGACACTGATCCAGAAATAGTCCATTTTCTGTTCGGCCGGATTTACATTAAAAGGTGTGAAAAAATAATTGAAGAGGAACGCGAGTACAAAAATGACCAGGGCGAATTGCCAGAGGGTTCTACCGCGAAAATAAAAGGGATAGGGGGTTTTTAGTATGTTCTTCAGAGAGAATTGCATGTTCTGACCTTCTCTTGCCAACGGGCTACTCTATTTTTATTTCCGGAAGGACTCCAGTGCCTTTTTAGTCTCCTCAGACAAAGCCAGGTCGCCAGTAATGGCCGCCCGATTGAGCAGCAACTCTTCCCAGTCTTCACTACCTTCCCACAATACTTTTTTCAAGGCAACGAGGGCCTTACGGTTATAGCCTGCTAATTGGGAGGCGAAAAAATCTAACTCCTTGTCCATTTCCTTAATACCCGGGAAAACCCTGGAAAAAAGCCCTTTTTCCTGGGCCCAGTAAGCATTTTTCCATTCTTTAGGAGAGAGGGAAAGCTCTGATAGTCCGGCTGCTCCCACCTTCCGCTTCACCGCGGGAGCAATCACCAGGGGGGCAATGCCGATGGTGAGTTCCGAGAGCCTTACCGCCGCATCCTCGGTGGCAAAGACGTAGTCACAGGCTGAGATGAGGCCTACCCCACCCCCTACGGCCTTGCCCTGAACCCTGCAGATTATAGGTTGAGAGCACCTTCTCATCGCATTGATCACCTTTGCAAAGCCTCTAAAGAAAGCGGTTCCTTCTTCCTGAGTAGACACGGCGAGGAGTTCCTGGAAAGAAGCCCCAGCACAGAAAGCCCTATCCCCTTCAGATTTCAGAACGACTACGGAAACATCGTCGTTCCCTGAGATCTCATCCAGGGTTTGTGCAAGCCGGTCCAGCAATTCCGACACGAAGGAATTGCTCGCCGGGTGGCCAAATTCTACAGTGGCCACTCCACCCGCTATATGGGTATACAGGCTGCCGTTAGTTCGGGTTGTTCCCATGGGAAATTGATTTACCCAAAATTACGTCTTTTGCAAAAGGGGGCGAAATTTTCTCCTGAACTTCCAAACCAATGCACCCCCCCGGATGGTCATCCAGATCGTAATGGCGATCCATATGCCATAGAGGCCGAGTTCGAAGAATTGGCCGAGGTAAAGGGCAGGAATGAATCCAAGGAAGGTGGCCACAAGGAGGACATTTCTCAGGTACTTCATCTCTCCCAGCCCTTTGAAAAGCCCGTCAAAAACAAAGGCCACTGTGTTGATGGGAAGGGCCAGGATCACGATAAAGAAAATAGTGTAGAAGGTGGTGAGTACCTCTTCTTCGTTGGAGAAGAGCCTCCCCAGTGGGTGGTAGAGAATGGCCCCGATCACCATAAGGGCGACACTTACCCCGATCCCGTAAAGCATAATCTTCCCGGCGAGTTTCCAGAGGTTGGAGTAATCCTTTGCTCCGAGGAGGCGTCCTCCCATAATATTGCCGGCCGCCCCGTACCCGTCAATAAAAAAGGCAGCAAAAAGCCACAGGTTTATGGCGATCGTATGGGCTCCTATATAGCGATCCCCCAGTGCTGTGGCTTCCCTGACTGCAAGCACCAGGGTGATGTTCAGGGCTACGGCCCGGACGAACAGGTTAAGGCTCATCCCGATCAACCGGCCTAGTTCAGGATGGATGGGAAACCTCGGGATAAGCGATATATGCGTTTTGGTCATAAGTAGATAGAGAGACATGAGGGCCATTACTCCCTGCGAGATCAGGCTGGCCCAGGCGGCGCCCTCGAGGTTCATTGGGGATAGGACACCTTCTACCCCGTATACCAGGAGAAAATCCAGGCCTATGTTCAGGGTGGCCCCGGTAATGGCGATCATCATAGGCCAGAAGGTATTCTGCAGCCCTCTGAAAATACCCATTACGGCAAAAGCAAAGAGGGTAAGGGGAAACCCCCAGACCCTGATGGAGTAGTACGATATACAGAACTCCAGGATCCTGTCCCTGGCATTGAGTAGCGTAAAAATGTCCTCGACGATAAAAACGGTGCTGAGGAGTACTGCGATACTCAGCAATACATTTAGGGCAATAGCCTGAGCGGGGAGGGTGGATACCTCTTCCAGCTTACCTGCTCCCAGGTACTGGGAAATGATCGCAGAGATAGCGCTTCTGGTCTGACCGAGGATCCAGATGAGCATGGACAGGAAGGCTCCCACAATACCTACGGCGGCCAGGGACTCCAGGCCGTATTCGGGTATATTCCCGACAATGGCAGTATCCGTTATGGATAAGATAGGCTCCGCAATCCCTGCTACGGTGGCAGGTACGGCAAGCCGGTTGATGGTTTTGAAGCTAACGCGGGTAGTCAATGGGTTCGATATTACAGGAGGAGTTCATAACAGTAAAAGGGATGGGGGCTTTGATTGGGAAAATATACGGCTTCAAGACGTTGGTACCCCCTTGCCTGGTAGAAACGTTGGTTTCTCTCGTTTTTACTAAAAGTGTCGAGCCTTACCGAAATTCGGCCCTCAGACCTGGCCAGGGTTTCGGCAAGGTCCATAAGTCGCCTCGCCAGACCCTTACCTTGATGATCCGGAAGCACGGCCAGGCGATGGACGTAAACGCTGTTCCCGTTCGGAGTAAGCCATTTCACTGTCTTGTATTCCTCATCCATCAGCGTTGAAACCGAGATGCAACCCAGGATTCCCCCCGGGCTGTCGATCACATGGAGTTCTCCCCTTTGGACGTCCCTGAGGAAAGCAGCTTCAGAAGGATAGTGCTCATTCCACTGTTCGATTCCCTGCTCGGTCATACTTTGTGCACAGGCCTTTGTCAGGGCCAGGATCTCTGGAATTTCGGCTAACTTTGCGGGTCTAATCATCTGTTCAAGCCAATTATTGCGTAAATTTATGGTTTAAATACCTAACCGTCATGAAGAACATCCTCGTACCCATCGGAACGTCCCCCAACGCCCATGAAACCCTCCAATACGCTGTGGATTTTGCTTCCCAGTTCTCTTCTGGGGTCTATGTGATGGAGGTCTTTAACGTAGCAGGACAGGCTGGAAGCCTGATCAATATTTCCGCCCCGGTCGAACGCTCGGGAAAGGAGAGGTTAAAGGAGGTGATCGGTAAGGTAGATGCCAAAGGGGTAGACATCAAGATCGCCACCTACAACGGGGACCTTATAGACGGACTCAAGGAGATCGACCAAGAGATCGGGATCGACCTTCTGGTGATCGCCCCGAGGAGCAATGATATCAAGGAGGAACTCTATCTCGGGCACACCTCAGGACGTATCATAAAAAGAACGGATATCCCCACACTGATCGTTCCCAAGGGAACGCAATTCAAACCGTACAAGGTAGTATTGACGGGCTTTAAATCCGGTGTTCTCAAGAGGAAGCGGATCCTGAACCGCCTGATTGAGATCAAAAACAAATTTGAGAGTGATATACGATTGCTGCTGGTGAAAACACCGGGATATACCGATAAAGACCTGCAGGTGAATACCGCCCTGCTGGATATAAGTACCACCATGACCTTGGCGGAACACGCGACTACCTACCTCGGTATTTTGGAACATATCCAGGTCGTTAACCCGGACCTTCTATGTGTGTTCAGGAGGAAAAGGGGGGTCTTTATGAACCTCTGGGAGAAAAACACCATACACAAATCTGAATTCTCCGCTAAGATACCCGTCCTGGTGCTCAGCGTAAAAAAGGATTAAGAGATCTTTTCCCGAATATTGGAGGATAACAGATCAGTCAGTGAAGCTGTACGGGTGGTGTCCCGCCCTGCAAATGCCATTTTCATCGCCTATACAATGCCTTCGGCATTAGCGCTTCAGAAAACAAAAAACCGCTCGAGTAAACTCGGCGGTTTCATTCAAATAGGGAATACCGGGTTAGCTGTCGCTGCTCCGGTTATCTCCCGTCCTGCAAATGCCATTTTTATCGCCTATACAATGCCTTCGGCATTAGCGCTTCAGAAAACAAAAAACCGCTCGAGTAAACTCGGCGGTTTCATTCAAATAGGGAATACCGGGTTAGCTGTCGCTGCTCCGGTTATCTCCCGTCCTGCAAATGCCATTTTTATCGCCTATACAATGCCTTCGGCATTAGCGCTTCAGAAAACAAAAAACCGCTCGAGTAAACTCGGCGGTTTCATTCAAATAGGGAATACCGGGTTAGCTGTCGCTGCTCCGGTTATCTCCCGTCCTGCAAATGCCATTTTTATCGCCTATACAATGCCTTCGGCATTAGCGCTTCAGAAAACAAAAAACCGCTCGA
>CBDTYM010000066.1:0-13164 GCA_965364605.1 uncultured Muriicola sp. | reverse complement strand
TGAGTCTGGATCTCGCGCCCGGCGACACGCTCGAGATCACCTACCAGGTGCAGCAGAAAGCATTCGATTATCTCGATGCCCCTATTGCCAAGATCAACACCGCTGATACACCAGCTCCCTATTCCCCAGTTTTACTGGAGGAATGGCTGCCTAACCACGAGGATGTGATCCGCGCGGTCAAAAAAGTGATGTACAAGTAAGAAATTTGCCAAATCAGCGACAAAACTTCGTCTTCCCAGAGCAGGCGAAGTTTTTTTATCCTTACTTTTTGATAGGATAGTACACAAATTTCCGATCCTGTTCCGTTAAGAGAATCGGGTGACCCCAAAAGACTACCGAGCTTGTGACTATGAAACTGCGCTTTTTTCTCCTGCTATTCCTGTTTTCCGGCGTTTGTTTCGCCCAGACCAAGGTAAGCGGGAAGGTGGTGGACGAGGCAGGAGAACCGGTGGCTTTTGCCAATGTGATCTTTCCCGAATCCACCATAGGGACCATTACCAATGACAATGGCCGGTTTTATCTGGAATCGGATCAGACCTATTCTTCTATCCTGGTCTCGTTTATCGGTTATCAAACTCTGGAGGTTGAATTGTCATCAGCCGTGAATTATGATCTCACCATTGTCCTTGCCGAGGGTGAACAGCTAGACGAAGTAGTGGTCTATTCCGGAAAGCGCTCTAAGAAGAACAACCCGGCGATTGACATCCTGAGAAAGATCTGGGCCAAAAAACGGATCAACGGCTTGCGCATGTTCGACCGTTATGAATACGATAAGTACGAAAAGGTAGAGTTCGATCTCAATACGATAGACAGCGGACTTATCAAAAGTCGGATGTTCAGAGGTCTGGAGTTTATCTTCGCCGATCTGGACACTTCCCGTATAACGGGCAAGACCTACCTTCCCATTTTTCTCAACGAGGTTTTCTCCAAGGTCTACGGGAACAATCTCATCGGAAAGGAAAGGGAGGATGTGCTGGGAAATAAGAATTCCGGTTTTACAAACAACCAGGCGATCACTGCCTTCGTACAGGACCTGTATTCTGACTACGACGTGTATGCCAACTACCTGAAATTCTTCGACAAGAGTTTTACAAGTCCGCTTTCGCGCACCGGTATTGACGTATACAATTATGTCCTGGCAGACAGTGCCTATATTGACAATAAATGGTGTTTTCACATCATTTACTACCCCAGGCGGAAGAACGAGCTCACCTTCAAGGGGGATTTCTGGGTCAACGATACCACCTACGCCATCAAGAAGATCAATCTGGAAGTAACCAAAAGCGCCAATATCAATTGGGTGAAGGACATATATATAGAGCAGGAGTTCGAAGTGGTCAGTGATTCGGTCTTCCTGTTGAAACGGGATTATATGCTCTCCGATTTCGCCCTGAACAAAAAGGAAACTTCCCGGGGTATCTATGGGAAACGCACTACCGTTTATGACAACCATACCTTTGACAATCCCAGGCCCGACTCTTTCTACAGGACCGAAACGGACCCCTATGATCCCAGGGTCTTCCGGCAGGACAGTACTTTCTGGAATACCAATAGACTGGAAGGCCTGAACAAGGACGAGAAGGGGATCTACACCTTGCTCGACACCCTGAGGACAGTACCCAAATTCAAAACCTATTACAACCTGGTCAGTATCTTGGGATCCGGTTATGTGGAGATCGACAAATGGAACCTGGACATAGGGGACATATACAGCACTTTTGGCTACAACGATGCCGAAGGGATACGCCTGAGGGGAGGGGCCCGTACATATTTCGGGCAGAACGATCCCTGGCGGTTGGAGGGCTACATGGCTTATGGCTTTGTGGACCGGAAATTCAAGCATGGTTTTTCGGCCAAATGGCTGCTCGACAGGAAAAGCAGACTCATATTATCAGGAGGGAACCGCAGGGATATCGAACAGTTGGGCCTGAGTCTCACCGCCACCAATGACGTCCTGGGCAGAAGCGTAGCCTCTTCTGCCGTATTAACCGTAGGCAACAACAACCGTCTCTCAAATATCAACCTGAGCACACTGAATCTGGAGGCAGAGCCGTTCAGGAACTTCCGGGTTCGTTTCGGGGGATCCTTCCGGACGCTGAGTTCGGCCCTTCCGGAGGCCTTTAATCTGGATTACATCGACCCGGATTCGCCAACCGGGATCTCCTCGGAGGTAAAGCAGTTCGAGCTCAACACCACCCTGATCTATACCCCCGGGAAACGGACGATCGGGTATGGCGTGGAGAGGAGGAACATCAATGATGAATACGCTACTTTGCTGTTCAACTATACCAGGGGGCTGGAAGGGTTTCTGGAGAGCGATTTCAATTTTGCAAAATACCAGTTCTCCTATTCCCAGCCCTGGCAAATCGGAGGCTTCGGCCGACTGAGAAGCACGGTGGAAATGGGGATGACCACGGAGACGGTACCCCTGAGCCTGCTGAACGTGGTCCCGGGCAACCAGACCTTGTTTACCCTGTACAACACCTTCCCCAACCTCGATTTTTACGAATTCGTAACCGATACCTATGTGGCCCTGCACCTGGAACACAATTTCAATGGCCGTATCTTTTCCCGCATCCCTCTTCTGAGGAACTGGAACCTAAGGGAGATCGTAGGCCTGCGCGGGGCCTGGGGGCAATTGTCTGAGGAGAATATCGCCCTGAACAGCCCCACTAACATTCCGCTCCTTGCACCTGACGACAAGATCTACTGGGAGTACTCCTTTGGCGTCGGCAATATTTTCAAGATCTTCAGGCTCGATTTCAATTTCAGGGGCAATTACCTGGAGAACCCGGATGCCAGGCCATTCAGTGTCACCGGGACTTTCGGCTTCAACTTTTGAGGAATATCGGACCTTTTGTGCCATCTTCTTTGTCTTATGAGGGAAATTATTGCTTTCATAATCTAAACCGATTTACTACTTTTGCAGCCGTTTTAACTGATAAATAACAAATCAACATGGAACTGATCGTTACCTTTTTACCGGCATTTGGTGTGCTCGCCTTGCTGTTCGTCCTATTCAAAAACATGTGGGTCTCCAAACAAGAAGTAGGGGATGCCAATATGGCGAGGATCGCCAAGAACATTGCTGACGGAGCCATGTCTTTCCTGAAAGCCGAGTATAAGATCCTGTCGATCTTTGTCATAGCAGTAGCCGTCCTGCTCTATTTTAAAGGTGAGAACGAAGCGGGATCTACAGGGATGGTCGCCCTTTCTTTTATTGTAGGAGCTTTTTGTTCTGCTCTGGCAGGATTTATCGGCATGAGGGTTGCGACCAAGGCGAACGTACGGACCACTCAGGCTGCCAGGACTTCCCTGGGGAAAGCCCTGGAAGTGGCTTTTGCCGGTGGATCTGTCATGGGACTAGGAGTCGTTGGTCTGGGCGTATTGGGCCTTAGCGGACTCTTTATGTGGTATCAAAATATCTGGCCTGAGGCCGAAAACCTGAGCATGGTACTTAACGTGCTTTCCGGATTCTCCCTCGGAGCTTCATCTATTGCTCTCTTTGCCCGTGTGGGAGGTGGAATCTATACCAAGGCAGCCGACGTAGGAGCCGATCTGGTAGGAAAAGTAGAAGCCGGAATTCCTGAGGACCACCCATTGAATCCTGCTACTATCGCGGATAACGTAGGGGATAATGTTGGGGATGTTGCCGGGATGGGAGCCGACCTTTTTGAGTCGTATGTAGGTTCCATCATAGGGACTATGGTCCTAGGGGCCTATATCATTACTCCGGACTTCGGGGGTCTTGGGGCCGTTTACCTGCCTCTCGTGCTCGCTGCTCTGGGTATTGTAATGTCTATACTCGGTACTTTCTTCGTTAAGGTAAAAGAAGGAGGAAATCCTCAGACCGCTTTGAACATCGGTGAATTTGGCTCTGCCGGATTGATGATCGTCGCATCTTATTTTGTAATCAACGCCATGATCCCGGATACAGTATCCGGATTGCCCTTTGGTGCCATGGGCGTTTTCTGGGCGACCATCGCCGGATTGGTTGCCGGCCTTGGGGTTGGAAAGATCACCGAATATTACACCGGTACAGGAACCAAGCCTGTAAAAGGGATAGTACGCCAGTCTGAGACAGGCTCTGCGACCAACATCATAGCCGGTCTTGGAGTAGGGATGATGTCAACGGCTGTACCAATCATTCTAATCGCTGCTGCCATCCTCATATCCCACTATTTTGCCGGACTTTACGGTATCGCTATCGCAGCCGTAGGGATGCTGGCCAATACGGGGATACAACTTGCGGTGGATGCTTATGGACCTATTTCCGACAACGCGGGAGGAATTGCCGAGATGGCAGAACTGCCTAAAGAAGTACGGGAACGCACTGATAAACTGGATGCCGTAGGTAACACTACTGCCGCCATCGGGAAAGGGTTTGCCATTGCCTCTGCGGCCCTGACCGCCCTGGCCCTTTTCTCCGCCTTTATGAAGGTGGCTAACGTGACCGCCATAGACGTTTCACGTCCGGATATCATGGCAGGATTGCTGGTCGGGGGTATGCTGCCCTTTGTTTTCTCGGCTCTCTCCATGAATGCCGTAGGCCGTGCAGCCATGGCAATGATAGAGGAAGTAAGGCGACAGTTCAGGGATATTCCCCAATTGAAAGCTGCCCTTGCCATCATGCGTAAATACGACTCCGATATGTCAAAAGCCACAGCTGAGGACCGCAAGGTGTTCGATGAGGCTGATGGAGTAGCGGAATATGAAAAATGTGTGGCCATCTCAACCCAGGCTTCCATCAAAGAAATGGTATTACCCGGACTTCTGGCCATTGCGGTACCCGTTGCCATAGGCTTTATTGGGGGTGCTGAGATGCTTGGCGGACTCCTTGCGGGAGTGACCACTGCCGGAGTATTGATGGCGATCTTCCAATCCAATGCGGGTGGTGCATGGGACAATGCCAAGAAAATGATTGAGGCCGACGGGCGCAAAGGAACTGACGCTCACAAAGCGGCAGTAGTCGGAGATACCGTTGGGGACCCTTTTAAGGATACTTCCGGACCTTCCCTGAACATCCTCCTGAAACTGATGTCTGTGGTGGCCCTGGTTATCGCACCGAGTATTGCCCTTTCTGCAGACGAGGTAACTGCCTACAACCAGGAAAAGATGGCCGTAGCTGCCGTCGAACAAAGTATGCAGAAAGAAATCCGGGTAAACATGGAGAAGAACGAGGACGGAACGGTTACTGCCACGGTGGTGACCACTACCACTGGAGACGGAGAAGAGATCGTCGATGAGCAGGTCTTTTCCGGGACTATGGAGGAAGTAAAAGCCAGGATAGAAGCCCTTAACGAATCAAAAGACGGTGCTGAGATCCGGATCAAAAAAATGATCGAGAAGGAGGTCGAGCAGAACTAGACCCTTCATTCCTTTAAGAAATACAAAAAGCCCTTGAGAGATCAAGGGCTTTTTATTTAGGCCTATTGAGATTTAAAAGAGACCGTGGATCTCTGCGTCTATCCTGTTGATGACCTCTCCGAGGTGCTCCGGATTATCCACAAAATCGATTTTATCCACGTCTACGATCAAAAGGTTGCCTTTTTCATATCCGTGTACCCAGGCTTCGTATCTTTCGTTCAGTCGGCTGAGGTAGTCGATTGAAATACTGTTTTCGTACTCCCTGCCTCGCTTGTGGATCTGATTTACGAGGTTGGGGATGGAGCTCCTGAGGTAGATCAGCAGATCCGGGGGTTGAACCAGGCTTTCCATCAACTCGAAGAGACTGGTGTAATTCGTGAAATCCCTGTTGGTCATCAGGCCCATGGCATGCAGGTTAGGAGCAAAGATGTGAGCATCCTCATAAATGGTCCTGTCCTGGATCACGTTCTTCCCGCTTTCCCTGATCCTGAGGATCTGTCGGTACCGGCTGTTGAGGAAGTAGATCTGAAGGTTAAAACTCCACCGTTCCATCTGCGTGTAGAAGTCGTCCAGATACGGATTGTCCACGACGTCCTCAAAATGGGCCTCCCACTTGTAGTGTTTGGCGAGTAGTTCGGTCAGGGTTGTTTTCCCTGCCCCGATGTTTCCGGCAACGGCGATGTGCATAGGGTCCTCGGATTAGGCTTTGTGGTTTTTTTGAAAGGACAGCAATATACAAAGTATATCTGCTTTGTGGAAAATCTTTTCGGTGTAATCCTGCGAATGTGATACGCTGGGTTCGATGCGCGGATCTGCCCAGGAAAATAAAATAAATGGAAAGTCGGTCCGGGGTTTTGCCAAAATCTTTATTTGCCCTACTTTTGGAACCGAATTAAGAGGACGGATTTGACTGATTGCAACCTCGTTAAAAATGCTAAAGCAGTTTCCGGCGGAACTCCCGCATTTCAAACTCCTGATAGCATCCTTCGAATCCATTCCTCTCCTAAGAAATGAAAGGATATGCCCTATTTGTTTACATCTGAATCTGTCAGTGAAGGACATCCCGACAAGATCGCAGACCAGATCAGTGATGCCCTCCTCGATAATTTTCTCGCCTTCGACCCCGAGAGCAAGGTGGCCTGCGAAACACTGGTCACTACGGGTCAGGTGGTCCTGGCCGGCGAGGTTAAAAGTCATACCTATGTAGACCTGCAGCAGATCACCCGGGAGGTGATCAATAAGATCGGCTATACGAAGGGGGCCTATCAGTTTAGCGGGGATTCATGCGGGATCATTTCCCTCATCCACGAACAGTCCAAGGATATAAACCAGGGTGTAGACCGGGGATCCAAAGAGGAGCAGGGCGCCGGCGACCAGGGAATGATGTTCGGCTATGCCACCAAAGAGACTGAGAATTATATGCCCCTGGCCCTTGACATCTCCCATAAGATCCTCCAGGAACTGGCTGCACTGAGGCGGGAAAATGATGACATCACCTATCTGAGGCCGGACGCCAAGGCCCAGGTGACCATTGAGTATTCGGATGACAACGTGCCTCTGAGAATAGACACCATCGTGATCTCCACCCAGCACGACCCTTTCGACGAGGACGACATGAAAATGCTGAAGACGATTAAAAAACACTTGTTGGCTATCCTTATTCCCAGGGTAAAAAAACGTTTGCCTGAGTCCCTTCAGCAACTCTTTACAGATGATATCAAATATTATATCAATCCCACGGGAAAATTTGTCATCGGCGGCCCTCACGGGGATACCGGACTTACCGGGCGGAAGGTCGTTGTGGACACCTATGGGGGTAAAGGTGCTCATGGAGGAGGCGCGTTTAGCGGGAAGGATCCCAGTAAGGTAGACCGAAGTGCCGCCTATGCGGCGCGGCATGCAGCCAAGAATCTGGTGGCGGCAGGAGTGGCGGATGAGATCCTGGTCCAGATCAGTTACGCCATCGGGGTAGTGCAGCCAACCTCGGTGTTTGTGGACACCTACGGTACTGCAAAGGTGAATATGACGGACGGGGAGATCGCGAGGATCGTCGCAGACCTGTTCGATTTCCGGCCTTTTGCCATAGAGGAACGTTTGAAGTTGAGGAATCCCATATATCTGGAAACGGCTGCTTACGGTCATATGGGTAAGGAACCCATGACCGTCACCAAGGTCTTTGAGTCCCCCTATAACGGGCGGATCAAGCGGGAAGTGGAACTGTTCACCTGGGAGAAATTAGACATGATCGAAGTGGTCCAGGAAGCCTTTAACATATAAAATTAGTAGGATAATTAGGATTTTTAGAAAATCCGTGCCTATATTTGATAGTTCAAAGTTCAAACTCTTATTGAATAGTTATCAAGAAAGGTGGAGGGACTAGACCCTTTGAAGCCTTAGCAACCCTTTGTGTCATAAGCAGAGAAGGTGCTACATTCTATCCCGTATTTTACGGGACAGATAACACAGACCCATCTATTTCGGGTATTTTCTTTCTTTTTAACTTTTTTGATTTGTGCGCCAGCCAGGAGGGCTGACGTGTGGTTTGGCTTTTTTATTTCATGTCCAACAAATAAAAAAACTAAAATCATGAGCGATCAGAAATTTTCGACCAGGGCATTACATGCCGGTCACGACACCAAAGCGCACGGCGGAACCCGTGCTATCCCGATCTACCAAAGCACGGCCTACGTGTTTAACAATTCCGACCACGCAGCCAATTTGTTTTCCCTGGCAGAATTCGGGAATATCTATACTCGGATAAACAATCCGACCAACGATATCCTCGAACAACGCCTCGCTGCCCTTGAGGGCGGGATTGCATCTGTGGTTACCGCTTCGGGTACAGGGGCCATCAACACGGCCCTGCTGGTATTACTGAAGGCTGGAGACCACATTGTAGCCTCCAACAGCCTCTACGGAGGTACGTATAACCTGCTGAATGTTACTCTGCCAAGACTGGGAATCACTACCACTTTTGTGGATCCTGCAGACCCGTCTAATTTTGGAATGGCGGTAAAGGAAAATACACGGGCTATCTTTGTGGAATCATTGGGGAACCCCAAATTGGACGTCCTTGACCTGAAAGCCATTTCGAGTGAGGCGAAAAAGGCTAAAATTCCTTTTATTGTAGATAACACGGTGGCAACGCCTGCCTTGCTGAATCCCATTGAACACGGGGCAAATATCGTCATACACTCCCTGACCAAATACATCAACGGGAATGGTACCGCCCTGGGCGGCGCTATCATTGACGCGGGAACATTTGACTGGGCCAATGGGAAATTCCCTGAATTCACAGAACCCTCCCCGGGATACCACGGCCTTGTATACCACGAGGCATTGGGCCCTGCCGCTTTTATCGCCAAGGTGCGCATAGAAGGCCTCCGTGACCATGGTGCATGCCTCAGTCCGTTCAATGCCTTCCAGATCCTTCAGGGCCTGGAAACCCTGGAGGTCAGGATCAAAAAGCACAGTGAAAATGCCCTGGCCCTTGCCAAATGGTTACAAAAACGCAAAGAGGTCAGCTGGGTGAACTACCCGGGCCTTGAAAGCAGCGAGCATTATGCCCTGGCCCAGGCCTACCTGCCTGAGGGTCAGAGTGGAATTCTTACCTTTGGGGTAAAGGGCGGATATGAATCGGCGAAAAAGATAGCTGATCACACTCAGGTCTTTTCGCTCCTGGCCAATATCGGAGACACGAAATCCCTGATCATCCATCCGGCCAGCACCACGCACCAGCAGCTGGACGATGAGGCTCAGCTGACCACAGGGGTCACTAAGGACCTGATCAGACTATCTGTGGGCCTGGAAGACCTCGATGATCTGACGGCAGACCTGGAGCAGGCATTTGCAAGCATTGACAAGTCGGTTTTGGCCGCATCCTAACCCAAGGGGAATGGCAAGTAAAAAAGAAAAGGAAGACAGTGTCACCGCCAGTGCGGTCAGGAATGAAATACCGGGACTGCAGCATTTGAGTATTCCCGGTTTCACTGCGCTTAGCGGGGCTGTCCTGGATATTTCCCTCTCCTACCAGACCTTTGGAAAACCGCTGCATTCGGCCCCTGTGGTCCTGGTCAACCACGCCCTGACAGGTAATTCGAATGTGGCAGGACCTGAAGGTTGGTGGAAGGACCTCGTGGGGGATGGAAAGTGCATTGACACCCAGAGGTACACCGTGCTTTCTTTTAACATACCCGGGAACGGGTATGACGGTTTTGTCATTGAAAATTACCGGGATTTTGTGGCTGCCGATATGGCAAAGATCTTTCTCACAGGCCTGGAGATTCTTGGCATCCCCAGGCTCTACGCTATCATAGGAGGCTCACTGGGAGGTGGAATCGCCTGGGAAATGGCAGCCCTGGATCCGGAGATCACTACACACCTGATCCCTGTGGCCTCTGACTGGAAGTCCACAGACTGGTTGATCGCCAATTGCCAGATACAGGAACAGTTTCTGGTCAATTCAAAGAATCCGGTCCACGATGCCCGCATGCATGCCATGCTGTGCTACCGCACCCCTCAGTCATTTAAAGAGCGCTTTAAAAGGAGTACGAATGAGGAACTCAAGCTTTTCAATGTGGAGAGCTGGCTAATCCACCATGGTAGAAAACTTCAGGAGCGGTTCCAGCTTTCAGCTTATAAGCTTACCAACCAGTTGCTGAAAACCATCGATATTACGAGGGGGGGCGAAGAGGCCTTCCGGCGGCTGGAGCAGAGTGATACCCATATCCATATCATAGGGGTAGACTCTGACCTCTTTTTTTCCGCCAGCGAAAACAAAGACACTCATAAACAAATGGCGCAGGCCAGGAGCAATGTCACCTACGGGGAGATCAAGTCTCTGCACGGGCACGATGCTTTTTTGATCGAGTTCGAACAAATGGCTAAGCTCCTGGAGCCCGTCTTTGGAGGGGAAAAAGCACGGCAGCGTTATAAGGTTCTCAAATTTGGGGGGACTTCCCTGGCCAACGGAGAAGGGATCGACAAGGTTTTGGAGATCATCGTGTCTAAAGTAAAGGAGGGAGAGAAGATCGCCGTGGTGGTTTCGGCCCGTGAAATGGCAACAGACCAGTTGCTGCACATCCTGGACCTGGCTACGCGCAAACAGGACTACCGCAAGGAATTCGAGGCCTTTGAGAATTATCAACGTCACACCTTTAAGAATGTAGACCTGTCTGATCAGTTCAGGGAACTGGCCCAACTCCTGGAAGGCGTTTCCCTGCTGGGGGATTACAGTCCAAAGGTGCGCGACCAGGTTCTGGCCATAGGGGAGCTCATTTCTACCCGCCTGATCACCAAGCTCCTGATCGGCAGGGGTATAGAGGCCACATGGGTGGATTCCCGCAAGGTCTTCGTAACGGACGATCATTTCGGGGATGCCACTGTCCTGGAGGATGTATCCAGGGACTGCCTGCTGCCGCTTTTTTCTACTTTGGAAAGAGGAGTAACCCCCGTAATCGCCGGCTTTATCGGGGGAACCCAAAAAGGAGAGACCACTACCCTGGGACGCAACGGAAGCAATTACACGGCAGCCCTACTAGCCAACTTCCTGGATGCGGAGGAATTGCAGAACTACACCCATGTGGACGGGATCTACACGGCAGATCCCAAATGGGTCCCGGACGCCAGGAGAATAGAGCGTCTTTCTTATGCTGAGGCCAACGAACTCGCCAATTTCGGGGCCACTATCCTCCATGCCAAGACCATCATTCCCCTTCTGGAGAAAAACATCCCGTTGCGGATCCTGAATACCTTTAACCGGGAAAACCAGGGGACGTTGATCAGTGCGAGGACGGACGGGGAAGGGATCAGATCGCTTTCGGTACTGGAAAACGAAGCCCTTATCAATCTGGAAGGAAGGGGGCTCCTGGGTAGGGTAGGGGTGGACGCTCGTATCTTCCGGGCCCTGAGCAGGCGAAACATCAGCGTGAGTATCATTTCCCAGGGATCGTCCGAAAGGGGTATCGGCTTGCTGGTAGGAGCCGAAAAGGCAGAAATCGCCCGCCGCGCCCTGGAAGAGGAGTTTGAATCTGACGTGGAATCAAAAGATATCAATACCATTACCATCGTCCGTGACGTCTCAGTGATCTCGATCGTTGGGCAGGACCTGAGTACTTTCCACAAACCCTATAATGCTCTTATCAAGAACCAGATCGTTCCGCTCTTGTTCAACAACACCGTGACCGGCAAGAACATCAGTTTGGTGGTGAAGAAGGCCGACCTCCACAAGGCACTGAATGTCATGCATGGACAGATCTTCGGCGTGAGCAAACACATCAATCTGGCCATATTCGGGCACGGCAACGTGGGTGGCACGCTGTTGGATCAGGTCATCGGTGCCTGTTCGACCATCGAAAAACGCAAAGGAATACAGCTTAGGATATTTGCACTCGGGAATTCCAAGACCCTTTTGCTCAGCAAGGAGGGTGTAGGGAAAGACTGGAAAAAGGCAATTCGGGAAAAAGGGAAGCCCTATACCTTGAGGGATGTGTTCGACTTTGCCCGTGAACACCACCTGGAAAACCTCATTGCCGTAGACAATACGGCCAGCCAGGATTTTGTGGCCCACTATTTCGATTTTGTGGAAAACGGGTTTGATCTGGTCTCCTCTAACAAGATAGCGAATACGCTGGGATACGACTACTACCGATTGCTCAGGGAGGAATTGCACAGATTTCAGAAGCAATACTTGTATGAGACTAATGTCGGGGCAGGCCTGCCCCTGATCGATACCATTAAACTCCTGCACCTCTCAGGGGAGAACATCACACGCATCAAAGGGATCTTCTCAGGGTCTCTGAGCTATATTTTCAACACCTTTTCTGAGGGGGACAGACCCTTCTCTGAAATCGTACTCGAAGCCATGGCCAAGGGATACACAGAACCCGATCCCCGAGACGACCTTTCCGGTATGGATGTCGGAAGAAAGTTGCTCATTCTGGCCAGGGAGCTGGAACTGCAGAATGAGATCTCTGATGTAGCCATAGAGAACCTCATCCCGGAGGAGATGAGAGACCTATCCGTAGAGTCCTTTACAGGGCAGATCACCCGCCTGGACCCCATTATGGAAAAGGCGCGGACAGGTCTTCCTGATGGCAAAGTCCTTCGTTATGTAGGCGACCTGCATGGGAATTTGCAAAAGGACAAGGGGATCCTTGAGGTGAAACTGGTGGCCGTAGATAGCGACAGCGGCCTGGGGCAGGTGCGGGGCTCAGATTCGGTTATCGAGATATACACGGAGTCTTATGGGAAACACCCCCTGGTGATACAGGGTGCCGGAGCGGGAGCTGCAGTCACGGCCAGAGGTGTTTTTGGAGATATTCTTCGCATTGCTGAAAGATTGTGAGCTTTTCCTAAATTGAACACATGAATAAGGATCGGAAAAAATTTGAGACCGAGGCTGTCAGAACGCAGATGGAGCGTTCCTCTTTCCTGGAGCACAGCAGCCCCTTGTATATGACCTCGAGTTTTGTCTTCGAGGATGCGGAAGACATGCGGGCCTCTTTTGCAGAAGAAAAGGACAGGAATATCTATTCCCGATATGCTAACCCGAACAATTCGGAACTGATAGAAAAGGTCTGCAAGATGGAGGGAGCAGAGGCCGGGTTTGCCTTTGCTTCGGGAATGGCTGCCGTTTTCTCTACTTTTGCCGCCCTGCTGGATAAGGGAGACCACATCCTCTCGGCCCGTAATATCTTCGGCTCAACCCACAGTTTGTTCACTCAGTTCTTCCCCAGATGGGGCATCTCCCACACGTATTTTGGTCACGCTGAAGCAGACCACCTCGAAGCACTGATC
>CBDTYM010000065.1:0-13391 GCA_965364605.1 uncultured Muriicola sp. | reverse complement strand
CATGGAGACACTGGTATCCAATCTCCTCAAAGCTTACGAGCAAAGCATTAAGGAACTCGACTGGATGAGCGAGGATACCAAAAAAGAAGCGCTGGACAAACTGAGCAAGTTCACACCTAAGATCGGATACCCGGATAAATGGAAGGAATACGATTTCGAGATCAGGGCAGACGACCTTTATGGCAATTTACAGCGGTCACAGCTCTATGAATACAATCGGGAACTCGCCAAACTAGGTCAGCCCATAGACCGTGATGAATGGGGGATGACGCCTCAGACCGTCAATGCCTATTACAATCCCACCCTTAATGAGATCGTGTTCCCGGCGGCTATCCTGCAACCGCCATTCTTTGACCTGAATGCGGAAGATGCCGTGAACTACGGCTCCATTGGGGCTGTTATCGGACATGAGATCGGCCACGGTTTTGATGATACGGGCAGCACCTTCGACGGGGATGGTGCCATGCGCAACTGGTGGACAGACTCTGACAAGGAGGAATTCAAGAAACGGACCGGTGACCTGGTGGAACAGTACAACCAGTTTGAGGTGCTCCCCGGTTTGAATGTCAACGGAGAATTTACGCTGGGAGAAAATATCGGGGACCTCGGAGGGCTGAGTATCGCCCTGAAGGCATATGAGATGTCGCTTGACGGAGCTGAAGCTCCCGTCATGGATGGCTTTACAGGAGAGCAACGCGTCTTTATCGGTTATGCCCAGTCCTGGAGGAACAAAGCAAGGGACGAGGCCCTAAGGGTACAGATCAGCACGGATCCGCATTCCCCGGCGGAATTCAGGGTTAACGGCGTAGTGCGGAACGTACCTGAATTTTATTCGGCTTTTAATGTGAAGGAAGGCGACAGTCTGTATCTCGCCCCTGAAAAGCGTGTAAAGATCTGGTAAGCTTCTCAATCCCCTTCAATAAGAAGAAGCCCTCCTCAGTGGGGGCTTTTTTTATTGAGGGACCTCTGTATTGCGGTATTCTGCCTGGGTGGTATCTGAAGGGGTGAGGATGTCGAGGTCGTTATCACCCTCGTCGTTGGTGCAGCTCCAGGTACAGATGATGGAGAGGATCACAAGCAAAAAATAAATGACATATGGGCGTTTCATAGCTCAATAATTTAGTAGGTGTGATTACCGAGTTACTGACTATTTAAAACGGGGAAAAAAGCCCTTTGGTATTGGTGACATTCCCAAAAAACGGTACCTTTTATCGAAAAATCATCGACCAAATGAAAATACCGTATTTCCTTCTTTCCTTGCTGATCATGTTCAGTTTCTCCTGCGGCGGCCCCGGATCAGGGGATCCTGAAGCCCAAATTGTGATCTCCTTTCCCGAATCTTCATCTGATGAGGTTCTGGACGGTCGCCTGCTGTTGATGTTGGCTAAGGAGAACGAGAAGGAGCCCAGATTCCAGATCACCGACGGACCGGGAACACAGCTGATATACGGCATGAACGTAGACGGGATAAAGCCGGGTGAAAGTGTTTCTTTCGATACCCGGGCTTTTGGATATCCCATAGCCAGTTTATCGGATATACCTCCGGGCGACTACTGGGTACAGGCCTTGTTGCACGTATACGAGACCTTTGAGTTGTCCACCGGTCAGACCGTCAAGCTTCCTATGGATAACGGGGAAGGACAACAATGGAACCGATCGCCGGGCAACCTCTACAGCCTCCCAAAAAAGATCACCATAGACGAAAATGGCCTGGGTTCTCTGGATATCCTGATGGATCAGAAAATACCACCCATTCCCGAGCCTGAGGACACAGAATGGATCAAGCACGTGAAGATCAGGTCGGAAAAACTCTCCGAGTTCTGGGGCAGGGATATGTACCTGGGTGCCCACGTCCTTTTGCCTAAGGGCTTTGAGGAACATCCGGAGGCCAGGTACCCCCTGATGATCTTTCACGGGCATTTTCCCGATGATTTTGGCGGATTCAGGACCTCTCCCCCTGATCCCGGTCTGGAACCCGATTATTCGGCCAGGTTTGATGTGGAAGGCTATAATATTATTCAGCAACAGGAGGCTTACGACTTCTACCGGCGCTGGATAGATCCTGAATTTCCCAGGTTTTTGATCATTGAGATCCAGCATCCGACTCCCTATTACGACGACTCCTATGCGGTCAATTCTGCCAGCCAGGGGCCGTACGGGGATGCCATAACCTACGAACTGATCCCCTTTATAGAATCCCAGTTCCGCGGGATTGGGGAAGGTTGGTCTCGTTTTCTCTACGGGGGTTCCACTGGTGGATGGGAAGCCCTGGCCGTGCAGGTCAAATACCCGGAGGAGTACAACGGTTGCTTTGCGGCCTGTCCGGACCCTATCGACTTCAGGGCCTATTGTCTCACGAACATTTACGAGGATGACAATGCCTATTTTTACAAGAGCGATTTTGTAGATCTGGAGGTGCCCGCTCATAGGGACTACCTCGGGCAGATACAGGGAACGGTAAGGGGTAATAACCATCTGGAACTGGTATTGGGAGATAAGTCGCGTTCAGGCCAGCAATGGGATATCTGGGAAGCTACCTATTCACCCCAGGCCGATGACGGATACCCAAAGAGGATCTGGGACAAGATGACGGGAGAAATAGACCACGAGGTTGCCGCCTACTGGAAAGAGAATTATGACCTGCGTTATATCCTCGAACGGGATTGGGATAAAGTAGGAGAAAAGCTGAAGGGAAAGATCCATATCTACTGCGGTGATATGGACAACTATTACCTGAACAATGCGGTCTACCTGATGGAAGACTTTCTCGAAAGCACCACGGATCCCTATTATGAGGGTGAAGTGACATACGGGGACCGGGCAGAGCACTGCTGGAACGGAGACCCTGAATTGCCTAACCACATAAGCAGGCTAAGGTACAATAGCATGTATGTGCCCAAAATTATGGATCGGATCTGGAAATCAGCCCCCGCGGGTGCAGACCTGACCAGCTGGAGATATAAATAACGCAAAATCAAAGATGACCATGGAGTACAGAAGCTTTGGACGGACTAACTGGAACGTAAGTGAGATCGGCTACGGAATGTGGGGGATGGGGTCCTGGAAAGAATCGGATGACGTTCTGTCTGCCCGTTCCCTGGACCTGGCCGTTGAGCAGGGGGTGACCTTTTTCGACACAGCCTGGGGATACGGAGAAGGGCATAGTGAGCGCTTGCTCGGAGATCTGCTAAAAAGGCATCCCGGAAAAAAGTTGTACACTGCCAGTAAGATCCCCCCAAAAAACTTCAAATGGCCGGCAAAACCAACTTATACGTTTGAAGAATCTTATCCCACGGAACACGTTATGGACTATACCCATCGCACCCTTAACAATATGGATGTGGAACAGATAGACCTCATGCAGTTCCACACCTGGGACGATACCTGGGCCCAAAGGGAGGAATGGCAACGGGCCGTGGAAGACCTGAAAACCTCTGGAAAGGTGGCAGCTATGGGGATCAGCATGAACCGATGGGAACCCGAAAATGGGATAAAGGCGCTTAAAACGGGATTGATCGATGCCGTACAGGTTATCTACAACATCTTTGACCAGGCTCCCGAAGACGTCCTCTTTCCTCTTTGTGAAGAACTGGATATAGCCGTCATTGCCCGGGTGCCCTTTGACGAGGGGACCCTAACCGGCAACATTCATGCAGATACCGTTTTTCCGGAAGGAGACTGGAGGGGCACC
Source organism: uncultured Muriicola sp. (assembly GCA_965364605.1). Taxonomy (GTDB): domain Bacteria; phylum Bacteroidota; class Bacteroidia; order Flavobacteriales; family Flavobacteriaceae; genus Muriicola. Next base: position 9,700 of record CBDTYM010000065.1, on the reverse strand, counting down.
TATTTCGTGCCTGAGAACCTCATCCCAAGCGCTGAGAAGGCAGATCAGCTGAGGCCGCTGGTTCCGGATGGTATGACCATGGCCGAAATGGCCCTCCGCTTTATCCTGATGAATAAAACTGTGAGTACAGTCATTCCCGGTATGAGAAAGCGGGAGCATGTACTGGCCAATGTGAATACCAGTGACGGAAAGGGACTTGAGCCGTCACTTCACAAATCCTTGCGCTCTCATCGGTGGGACAGGGTTCCGACGTCCTGGTCACAGTAAATCGTTGAAATTCGTGGAGAAAAAGAAATTGTTCATCCAGGCCGGAGTGGCGGCCTTGCTCTATGTTCTGATCTCCCTTATCCTGGAACGGGAAGTGACATCCGATATCCTGGTCAGGGAACTCAGAGACGGACTCGTATTCGGGTTGGTCTACGGCCTTTTGCTGTTTATATGGAAACGCGTCAAAGGCCGATAAGGATCCGGATCTTATTTCGCAAACAGCTGCCCCATATCCTTGAAGGCCTTGAACTCCAGGGCATTCCCTGCAGGATCCAGGAAGAACATAGTGGCCTGTTCCCCCACTTGTCCTTCAAAGCGGATGTAAGGTTCAATGATGAACTCAACCTTTTTCTTCCTGAGTTCTGAGGAGAATTCCTGAAACGTATCCCAGGGGAGGACTACCCCATAATGGGGTACGGGCACGTTTTTCCCGTCCACCGGGTTGGTGTGAAGGTCTTCTTCAGCCCTGGGCTTGTAGTGGATCACCAGCTGGTGGCCAAAGAGGTTGAAGTCGACCCAGTGGTCGCTGCTGCGTCCTTCAGAACAATTCAGGACGTCCCGGTAGAAGGCACGGCACTCCTCCAGATTGTGGACGGGAATGGCGATGTGGAAAGGCGTGATCTCAGACATAATGATACAGAGGTTAAAGGAGGGGTAGCGCTATGGCTGCCCGGTCATCTGGCATGTGTAAAAGTAGTCGATTTCTATGATTTCAAAAAATCCAGAATCTGTTCACTCACAAAATCCTGGTGCATCGAGTGCCCGTATCCCTTGGTGGGGACCAGCTTACTCCCTTTCCAGTTCTTGTGGACCTTCTCAGACGCTCGGAAAGGGGCGATTGTGTCCAGTTCGTCGTGGATAAGCAAACCTTGTATGTCTAGTTCCCTGGCGTATACTGCCGTGGAGAAATCGCGAATGCCGAACCCGAAACGTTCTTTCAGGTACTGGTCCAGAGCCTCAAGGACCCGATCATTAAACCTGACAATCTTTTGGTACTGCATCATGAGGTCTTCCAGATCGGAGGGCGACCCTATGGTCACGATCTTTCTGAGGGAATTCTCAGGATACAGATACTGGTGATAGACCGCCGTGAGTCCGCCCATGGAATGCCCTAGAAGATAATCGGGGGTATATCGCTCTACGAGGTGTCTTGTACAGGTGGTATACCTGACCACGTTCAATAACTTTCCTGAGGAATGACCGTGGGCCGGGGCATCGAAAGCCAGGATCTCGTAGCGGGCCTTTTTGAGGAAACCGATCAGGTTTCTCCACCGGTAGGTATTGCTTTCCCACCCGTGAAGCAACAGCACTTTCCGGCCTTCACCTTCCCACCGATAGGTCTGTATCTCCATCCCCTCTACAGTGATACGCTCATAGGCTGCATCCCTGAGGAATTCTTCCTGAATTGGCAAAACCCGGCCCCTTCTTGGGGTGCAGAAAACGATATAGGCCTTTTGTGCCGCTTTCCTCGGGGAGAATACGGCCAGCAGGTTGAAATATTTCCCAATGGCCAGAGGGAGTATTCTTTCAAAGGTCCGCTTCAATTCGATGGGGTTTGAGAGGTAAATTTTTCTGAAGGGAGGGATTGTGGTTTAATTCCATCCCACCATCATGTATTTGATTTTGGCCTTGTCCGGGATCTGTATCACGTCGATATCCGTATTGACAAACCTCAGTTCGGCGGGTAATTCCTCCTTGCTGATCGTAAAGTACAAATCACTGTCCTTGATCAGGATTACCACGTTGTTCAGGGAAGTGACCACTTTTTTCACTTTGAGCTTCTCTCTAATATCCTTAAAGGTGCTCAGGAGGTTCACCCCTTCCGGGGTGATATAGCGGGGGTCGTGGATGCGCACATTGGCTACCATGGGAATACTGTCTGAGGTCGGGCTGATACTCAACAGGGGCTTTCCGCCTTTCTCATAGACTTCAATGACCTCAGAAGAAGGCTTTCCGTCCGGAAGTGCTGCTGGTCTGGCGATGGAGTCTGTGGCAAAAATAGTATCCAGCTCCCCTACGGTAGTGGACTTTGAAATGAGTCCGACTCCTTCAGAGGTGACACTGAACCTGGGGTCGGTCTCTTTTTTACAGGCAGTGATCAGGCAGAAAAATAAAAGGGTACTGAAAATAGGTTTCATAGTTGGATTGCAATTGGTGAATTATTTGGGTTTATGGAAAAACTCGACCTATTTCATGGCTTTGCTGAGTATTCCCAGAACACCCCGTATGAAGGTGGCACTGGTCAGGACCTTCACAACCGGATTCTGGCGGGTGCTTCTTCTTCTCGAACTGGTGGTTCGCGACCTGCTCTCGGCCTGTACTTCCTCCCGTTTGGCCTGCTCCTCTGCCTTTTCGATCTTTTCGTTAAGCATTTCGTAGGCGCTTTCCCGGTCGATGATCTCATTGTATTTGGGGACCAGCCTGGAGCGGTCTATCACCTCTTCCAGTTCTTTTTCGGTGAGTACGTCCATACGGCTCATCGGTGCCCTCAACAAGGTGGCTGCCAGGGGAGTAGGACGGCCTTTTTCGTCCAGCGCGCTGATAAGGGCTTCCCCTATACCCAGCGAGGTAAGTACCTCTTTGGTATCGTAGAAGTCAGACAGAGGGTAGTTCTCGGCGGTGAGTTTGATAGCCTTTCGGTCCTTGGCAGTGAACGCCCTTAGAGCGTGTTGCACCTTGAGGCCCAACTGCCCCAGGACGGCATCGGGAACATCGGTAGGGTCCTGGGTCACAAAATAGAGGCCAATGCCTTTGGAGCGTATCAGTTTGACAATACTTTCGATCTGGTCCAGGAGAGCTTTGGAGGCCTCTTTGAAGATCAGGTGTGCCTCGTCTATGAATAAGATCAATTCTGGACGGTCGCTGTCTCCCTGTTCCGGAAAGGTGGCGTATACCTCGGCCAGTAAGCTCAGCATGAAGGTGGAGAACAGTTTTGGTCTGTCCTGTATGTCGGTCAGCCTGATGATGCTGATCACACCGCGTCCTTCCTCATCTATGCGGGTCAGGTCGTTCACGTCGAACGACTTCTCACCGAAGAAGAGGTCTGCTCCCTGTTGTTCGAGCTCGATCACTTTTCGGAGGATGGCCCCCGTCGAACTGGTGGCGATGCGGCCATAGCTCTTTTCGAATTCCTCTTTCCCCTCACCTGTGGCGTACTGCAGAACTTTTTTGAAATCCTTGAGGTCTAGCAGAGGCAGTTTATGGTCATCACAGTATTTGAAGATCACTGCTACAATTCCTTCCTGGGTATTCGACAGGTCGAGAATTCGGGAAAGGAGTACAGGTCCGAACTCGGAAACCGTTGCCCTGAGTTTTACTCCATCCTGTTCGGATAGGGAAAGTATTTCTACGGGGAATTTTTTCGGGCTGAAGGGAAAACCTATCTTTTCGTGTCTCTCGTCTATCTTGGGATGCCCGGGACTGGGCTGAGCCAACCCGCTGAGGTCACCTTTGAGATCCATGAGCAAAACCGGAATGCCTTTATCGGAAAGATTCTCGGCAAGGACCTGGAGTGTCTTCGTTTTACCGGTCCCGGTGGCCCCGGCGATCAACCCGTGTCTGTTAAGCGTTTTCAGGGGAATTTTGACCAGAGCGTTGGTGATGGTTTCCCCGTCGAGCATGGCGGCGCCCATCGGGATAAAATCACCTTTTGTCTTATATCCCTCCTCTATATGTGAAAAGAAATCTTCCTTCTTGCCCATCCTTCGTAATTTTTGATAAAAATAGGGTAATTTTAAGCAAGAATAAAACGGCCAAAAGATGAAAAATTCCATGCTGATCCCGCTACTGACATTTCTCTTCCTCACATCCTACAGCACCGCTCAGGAGACTCCGGGAATTATCTTTCACCCTTCTCATGAATCCAAAAAGCAATCCGCCCCCTTTAGTGATGCGGTTGAGGCCGGGGATCTTTTTTTCCTCGCCGGACAGATCGGTATGGATCACAGCACCCGTACTATGGTAACAGGCGGTATCCGTGAAGAGACCAGGCAGGCTATAGAGAATATCAAGGCTGTACTTGCGCAGCACGGCCTGAACCTGGATCAGGTTGTGAAATGCACGGTCATTCTGAGCACCATGGAGGATTTTTCCGATTTTAATGAGGTTTACACTACTTATTTTGTCAAAAAACCGGCCCGAACTACCTTTGCAGCTTCCGGACTGGCCCGTAATGCCAGGGTGGAGATAGACGTCATCGCCGTTCGGAAATAAGGCGCCCGACCTTCCCTTGCTTCGATTTGTTACCAACTTAGCCGTATCTTTGGCCTCATGGAAGTGAAAGAGACAGCGAGCCTGGTGGACGAAGGCAGGATGTTACCCCTGATGGAGGAGTTTTATACCATTCAGGGAGAAGGCTATCACAAGGGAACGGCTGCCTATTTTATTCGGATTGGGGGTTGCGATGTAGGCTGTCACTGGTGTGATGTCAAAGAGAGCTGGAATGCGGCTACCCATCCTCCTACAGCTGTGGAGGCCATCGCGGAAAATGCAGCCAAATACTCCGATACCATTGTAGTAACAGGAGGTGAGCCCCTTACTTGGGACATGTCCCCTCTGACCTCTTTGCTCAAGGCCAGAAACCTAAAGACTCATATTGAGACTTCCGGGGCGTATCCGCTGACAGGCACCTGGGACTGGATCTGCCTCTCACCAAAAAAGAACAAAGCGCCTGTGGGGGACATACACAAAAAGGCCCACGAATTGAAGGTGATTGTCTACAACAGGCATGATTTCATCTTTGCCGAAGAACACGCTGCCAGGGTGAATGAAGACTGTATTCTGTACCTGCAACCGGAGTGGAGCGTGAGGGAGAAGGTAACCCCCCTGATCGTCGAGTATGTGATGGCCAACCCCAGGTGGAAGGTGTCCCTCCAGACCCATAAGTATCTCAACATTCCCTGAGCCGGGAATCCTGTGCTTCTATCAATAAATTTGACTTAGTGATTCAGGCTACTGGCCTCCGTTCGCCTGGAGGTCGGCGATGCATTCCGCATCCAGGGTGGGAACCGCCGCCTTCCCTGTGATCATACGCCTGTTCATCATCCCGAGCAAGCCACTCCCGAATTCAATTTCTGCCCGCATCAGGCAGCCATCGATATCGCAGTGGTGTTCTGCATTGGGATCCTCGTGGGGATTCACGGGAGGAGAACCGAGGTCCACCAGACCGAGCAGGTGCCCGAACTCGTGGTTCAGGGCGGCCGTCTCCACGTCTTCAATGGTGATCTGACTACTTTTTAATGCGATTTCTCTTACAGTGGATTCGTAGATCACCATGGAGGTGTTGCGATATACGGCACCGAGGGTCACTGTTCCCTCCTGGGGATCATCTGTGTCTGAAGGGGCATCTGCAAAATAGATATAGATGGCCAGGGTATTGCCATCATTAAAAGCGGTCCTGTTCTCGATTTCCAGGTCAGCTACCTCCTGCAAACTCAGCTCGTTCTTTTCAGGGCTGGGTAATTCCAGATACTGTATGGTTATGTCCTGCTTAAATGTACGTGCCTGAAGAAAGGCCTGAAAATTGTTCATGGCTTCGGCACTGGGGCGGAAATTGGTGACATAGGCGATCTCCACCAACAATTGGGTATAGGTTTCATTCCCGAGGATGTCATTGGCAGAATCTCCGGTGCCCAGGAGATTGGCAGACCGGTCTATGGTATCCGGCGGATTACCGGGATCATCGGAGTCCTTGGAACAGGATACTGCGATCAACAATCCCACCATCAGGATTAAACCTCTCTTCATCAAAATCATAAGTCAAAAATATCTATATGTACAGATATAACAATTCAACTGCACAATTCCCTAATGCAAAACGGAAAAAATTCCGCACTAGTATTCCATGGGGATCAATTTGGCTAAATAGTCGAAATGATCGCCTTTCCTTACAAGTTCCACATGAAAACCGCTTTCCATTCCTATCTTTTCCAGCCTTTTGAAGTCCAGGTACAACCATGGAAAAGGATCGCTTTTCAGGTCTCTGTAAGCGATTTGAAAAACCACTTCTCCGTAGTAGCGCTCTTCCAGATCGGGGATATCACCCTCGTCGAACATGTAGATAATATCGCTGGAATCGAATACGATCTGCCCACCCGGATTCAACAGCTTCTTAGCTTTATTCAGGAATTGGGGCATTCGGTCTATTTGACCCACAATACCGATGCCGTTCATCAAGAGTAACAGGGTGTCGAATTTCCCCCCGGTGAACTGCCAAAAGTCGGCCTGCACCACATCCGTGAGCCCTCTTTTCCTGCTCACCTCCACAGCTCCGGGAGACAGATCAATGGAAGTTACCTCCAGCCCTTTCCCTGAGAGGTAAAGGCTATGGCTGCCCGCTCCGCAACCAATGTCCAGTACCTTACCCCGGCAAATCCCCAATGCTGTTTGTTCTAGGAGGGGCATGTCATCGAAATCACGAAAGAGATAGGAGACAGGAATGCGGTCCTCCTCCTCGAGGGAGGAATAGGTGTGTATCTGCCCCTGGGATTCGCCTGAGTGATAGGCCAGTATCGCCTTTCCGAAAACGTCAGTTACCAAACCTCAAATCTTTCCTGCAAAAATGGGATATTTGCACCAGCATGGAAAACAAAAAATTCCGAGAAGAACGTATCACAGCCATGAGAGGGTTTCTGGAGCGCCTACCCCAGAAGGCACGGGACAAGGAAAAGGAGAATAAGCGGTTTTTCCAACGCCTGAAGAAAAAGCCTCCCAAAGATCTGGATGAGACCATGCAGGAGTTGCACCAGGCCGAATTCGAACGGACAGACTGCCTTACTTGTGCTAATTGCTGTAAGACTACCGGCCCTCTTTTCACAAGGGCTGATGTGGAGAGGATCTCCCGTCATTTTAAGATGAAAGCCTCGAAATTTGAGGAGGATTATCTACGGAAAGATGAGGAAGGGGATCTGGTGCTGCAACAGTTGCCGTGTCCTTTTTTGGGAACAGATAATTATTGCGGTATCTATGAAGTTCGACCCAAAGCATGCCGGGAATATCCTCACACAGACCGCCGGAGGTTTGAACAGCTTGGGAAGCTCACAGTCAAGAATACGTTTATCTGCCCTGCGGCCTACCGTATCGTGGAAGAGATGAAAAAGCGTATCAACCTGTAGTCTTTGGATTCTTGGTTTCAATTTGATTATTTTTGAGTTCGTGGAAACGCTGATACACTACTTTGAGACCATTCCTTCAAGCCATCGCAGCGCTCTGCTGGTGCTGGGGATCACTTTTTTCTGGTTGCTGGAGGGTGCTGTGCCCCTGTTTCGATTTCGGTACAGGAAATGGAGGCACGCCCTGCCCAATTTCTTTTTTACACTCACCACCATCGTCATCAATTTTGCTCTGGCATTTCTGCTTTTAAAATCGAGTGACTGGGTCGCGGCCAATGACTTCGGTATCATCAACTGGTTGCCCGATATGCCATTATGGGCCTATGTGTTGCTCGGCGTTCTCCTGCTGGATTTCTTCGGAGCCTATCTGGCGCATTATGTAGAACACAACGTAAAACCTCTTTGGATGATCCACCTGGTCCATCACACAGACCACGAAGTGGACACCACAACGGCCAACCGCCACCACCCCCTGGAGAGCCTGATCCGTTTCGGGTTTACCTTATTCGGGGTTTTTATTGCCGGGACGCCCATCGGCATTGTGATGCTGTATCAAAGTCTGTCCCTGGTCGCCACCCAGTTCGGACATGCCAACATTCGCCTGCCGAGAAAAGTAGATAAGGCGATCAGTTACGTCCTAGTCTCCCCTGACATGCACAAGGTCCATCATCACTACGTACTGCCTTATACCGATTCTAACTACGGCAACATTTTCTCGATATGGGACCGCATGTTAGGTACCTTTATGGAACTGGACAGGGAATCCATCGTTTACGGTGTGGACACCTTTCCCGACAGGAAGGAGAACGGGTCTATCGGAGGCCTGCTGAAGCAACCCTTCCACAAATACCGCAAACCCACAGGAGGAGAGAATTTCTCTCAGGGGTAGCGTAAATATTTCATTCTGATCTTGCGAAAATCTTCCAGGTCGGCCTCCCAGGTCTTCCTGATCTCTTCTTCGCCCATTCCTGCTTCAATCTGTTTCTGCAGGGATTCAGTGCCTGCGTGTTTGGCGAAGCCTGACGTATTGAAGAAGTTGTCTTTTTCATCACTGTACTGATAAGCGCGGATCAGCCATTCCAGTGAAACCCTGGATAGTTCAGGTACATCGGCCAGGTTTTCTCCATAGCATTTCTCCCCGAGGTGTTTGGGGTATTTGGCGCCCGGATTGGGTTCAGGCGTATAGGTGAAGCCAAAGTGTTCCCGGTTGAGAAATGGAGCCCCATACTGCTGAAACTGCCTGTCTGTACCCCTCCCGGCATTCACATTAGTGCCTTCAAAGAGTCCAAGGCTGGGATAAAGGTTAATTGCCTTGTCATTGGGTAGGTTGGGAGACGGCTTGATGGGCAGGCTGTATCTGTGGTCATGGGTGTAGTTCTTGAGTTCGATGATGGCGAGGTCAGCTATTTTACCTCCTTCCAGCCAGCCTTCCCCATTGATCATGCTCGCATATTCTCCAATGGTCATCCCGTATACGAGAGGAATGGGGGTCATGCCCAAAAAGCTCGTAAGATGGGCTTCCATGCTGGGGCCGTCGAGGTAGTAGCCGTTGGGATTGGGTCTGTCGAGTACCACGACTGGAATCTCTGCCTCCGCACAGGCTTCCATCACCAGCTGGAGGGTGGCGATATAGGTATAGAAACGTACCCCGACATCCTGTATATCAAATACAACGAGGTCTAAGCCTTTGAGCTGTTCCCCTGTGGGTTTCCTGTTTTGGCCGTAGAGGGAAATGACCGGGAGGCCGCTGCGCTGGTCAATACCATCCTTCACCTTTTCCCCTGCATCTGCTGTCCCCCTGAAACCGTGTTCGGGGGCAAAGACCTTTACGAGATCAATACCCGAAGAGAGGAGAGAGTCTACCAGGTGGGTATACCTGGAAACACCCGAGGTATCGTTCCCGTCATCTTTGAAAATGACACTGGTCTGGTTGGCGACAAGTCCGACCTTCTTTCCCCTGAGCATGGGAAAATAAGCTTCTGTACGGTTGGCCCCGACCACCACAGAAGTGTTGGTAGAATCCAGGGAAATGGATGTTGAGGTTGTCATTTTGGTTGCTGACTGGGAAACTTTATTTCCACATCCGAACAACATTGGCATACCCAGAAGGAACACAAGGACATGAGCAGTTCTGAAGAGGTCTGTTTTTCCGGCAAGGGTTTTTAATAAGCGGGAAACATGGGTGACTAACAGCTGAAAACTGTATTTTTGAAGTAGATAAAAGGACATCGGTTGAATTTAGAACTGTTTATCGCAAAGCGCCTGATCAAGGGTAAGCAGCATAAAATTAGCATATCTGCCCCAATAATAAAAATAGCCATTGC
>CBDTYM010000064.1:0-13506 GCA_965364605.1 uncultured Muriicola sp. | reverse complement strand
TGCGATGAAGTGTTGATCAACTTCTCCCGAAAGAGAAATGAAAAATCCATGGCCCAGAAACTGGCCGCAGAGATCCTGGCAGCTGCCAAGGAAGAAGGTGCTGCGGTAAAAAAGCGGGTTGATACTCATAAGATGGCCGAGGCCAACAAAGCATTCTCTCACTTCAGATTCTAATTCAAAACATGGGAAGAGATTTAAAATACACGAGAAACATAGGTATTGCTGCTCACATTGACGCGGGTAAGACCACCACAACTGAACGCATCCTGTTCTACACCGGTGTAAGCCACAAGATAGGAGAAGTTCACGACGGTGCTGCCACGATGGACTGGATGGAGCAGGAGCAGGAGAGGGGGATCACCATCACCTCGGCTGCCACTACATGTACTTGGAATTTTCCGATGAAGAACGGGCAGATCATAGACGAGACCAAGCCCTACCACTTCAATATTATAGATACTCCCGGCCACGTGGACTTTACCGTTGAGGTAAACCGTTCCCTCCGTGTCCTGGACGGACTGGTATTTTTGTTCAGTGCTGTAGACGGTGTTGAACCCCAGTCTGAGACCAACTGGCGTCTGGCTGACAATTATAAAGTGCCCAGGATGGGCTTTGTCAACAAGATGGACCGCCAGGGATCTAACTTTCTTGCTGTTTGCCAGCAGGTAAAGGACATGCTGAAATCCAACGCCGTGCCTATCGTTTTACCTATTGGTGACGAAGCCGACTTTAAAGGGATCGTTGACCTGGTTAAGAACAGGGCCATCGTATGGCATGAAGAAGATCTCGGTTCTACTTTTGACGTTATCGACATTCCTGCCGACATGGAGGATGAGGTCAAAAAGTACCGTGCTGCCCTCATCGAGGCGGTAGCAGAATACGATGAAAACCTGATGGAAAAGTTCTTTGAGGACGAGAATTCCATCACGGAAGACGAAATACACGCAGCCCTCAGGGCAGCTGTAATGGATATGAGCATCATTCCGATGATCTGCGGTTCCTCTTTTAAGAATAAAGGGGTGCAGTTCCTGCTTGACGCCGTGTGCCGTTACCTTCCTTCTCCTCTGGACAAGGACGCCATCGTGGGGATCAATCCTGATACAGGAGCAGAGATCGCCAGGAAACCCGATGTAAAAGAGCCTTTTTCAGCCCTGGCCTTTAAGATCGCTACCGACCCGTTTGTGGGCCGACTCGCATTCTTCCGCGCCTATTCAGGTAAGCTGGATGCAGGATCATACGTACTGAACAACAGGTCAGGAAACAAAGAGAGGATCTCCAGGATCTATCAGATGCACTCCAACAAGCAAAATGCTGTGGATTCGATCTCCGCTGGGGATATCGGTGCTGCGGTAGGGTTTAAGGACATCAAGACAGGGGATACCCTTTCCGATGAAAAGCACCCAATCGTACTGGAGAGTATGAACTTCCCCGATCCCGTGATCGGTATCGCGGTGGAGCCCAAGACCAAGGCCGATGTGGATAAGCTCGGCATGGCCCTGGCCAAACTCGCAGAGGAGGATCCTACCTTCCAGGTGAAGACCGACGAGGCTTCCGGACAGACCATTATCTCCGGTATGGGAGAATTACACCTCGATATTATTGTGGATCGTCTGCGCAGGGAGTTCAAGGTGGAGGTCAACCAGGGACAACCCCAGGTAGAGTACAAAGAAGCCATCACCCGGTCTGCAGATCACCGCGAAGTGTACAAGAAACAAACCGGTGGTCGTGGTAAGTTTGCAGACATCGTCTTTACGATGGAACCATCCACTGAGGAAAAAGCAGGTCTGGAATTTGTCAATGAGATCAAAGGGGGTAACATCCCTAAGGAATATATCCCTTCTGTAGAAAAAGGATTCAGGGAAGCCATGAAGAATGGGCCTCTGGCCGGATTCGAAATGGACAGCATGAGGATCGTCCTCAAGGACGGGTCCTTCCACCCGGTGGATTCCGATTCCCTCTCCTTCGAACTGGCCGCCAAGCTCGGCTATAAAACGGCTGCCAAGGCTGCACGCGCCGTGCTCATGGAGCCTATCATGAAGCTGGAAGTGCTCACCCCTGAAGAAAATATGGGAGATATTGTGGGTGACCTTAACCGCCGTCGCGGACAGGTGAATAACATGTCTGACCGTTCCGGTTCCAAGGTGATCAAGGCAGAAGTGCCGCTTTCGGAAATGTTCGGATACGTCACCGCCCTGAGGACCCTGTCTTCGGGAAGGGCGACAAGCACCATGGAGTTTTCGCACTATGCGGAGACGCCTTCCAATATTGCCGAGGAGGTCATAAAAGCAACCAAAGGGGTAACCGCATAATTTTTAGGAGATGAGTCAAAAAATCAGAATAAAGTTAAAATCATACGATTACAACCTGGTAGACAAGTCTGCCGAAAAGATCGTTAAAACCGTAAAGACTACGGGGGCTGTGGTAACCGGACCAATTCCGCTGCCCACCCATAAGAAGATCTTTACCGTGTTGCGTTCACCTCACGTAAACAAGAAGTCGAGAGAACAATTTCAGTTGAGCTCGTACAAAAGGCTTCTCGATATTTACAGCTCTTCCTCCAAGACCATTGACGCTCTGATGAAACTCGAGCTGCCCAGTGGTGTGGAAGTAGAGATCAAGGTGTGATAGATTAATAGGGAAGGCCGCAGGCTTTCCCAGACATGTCCGGAGCGATTTGCGAAGGAAAAACGGAAACAAAAATACATTCGGGGTCGGATTATTTTTGGCCCTGTTTTTTTGTCAGAAGGATTAGAATCAATAAAAACAATTAATAACAATTAGTATGTCTGGGTTAATAGGAAGAAAAGTGGGCATGACCAGCATCTTTGATGAGAACGGGAAGAACATTCCCTGCACCGTCATCGAGGCAGGACCATGCGTAGTTACCCAAGTCAGAACCGAAGAGGTAGACGGGTATAAGGCCCTTCAGCTCGGTTTCGATGACAAGGCAGAAAAACGTGCGAAGAAGTCCGAGACAGGACACTTCAAAAAAGCAGGTGCTTCTCCCAAGAAAAAGGTCGTCGAATTCCGTCATTTTGAAGGAGAGCACAAATTGGGAGACACCCTAGGGGTGGATCTCTTTGTGGAAGGAGAGTTTGTGGATGTCACAGCCACTTCCAAGGGAAAAGGATTTCAGGGAGTTGTAAAGAGACACGGTTTTGGCGGTGTTGGCCAGGCCACACACGGACAGCACAACCGACTCAGAGCTCCTGGTTCCATCGGCGCCTCATCATACCCTTCAAGAGTTTTTAAGGGAATGAGGATGGCCGGCAGAATGGGCGGTGGGCAAGTCACCGTGCAAAACCTGCGCGTGTTGAAGATCGTACCGGAGAAGAATCTGATCGTCCTGAAAGGATGCGTCCCCGGCCATAAGAACGCGTACATAAAGATCGAGAAATAATGAAGGTAGCTGTTTTAGACATCAACGGAAAAGATACAGGCAGAAAAGCAGAGCTTTCTGATGCTGTTTTCAAGATAGAGCCCAACACCCACGCCATTTACATGGACGTGAAACAGTACAGGGCCCACCAGCGACAAGGTACTCACAAGGCTAAGGAGAGAGCCGAGATCGCAGGAAGTACGCGAAAGATCAAAAAGCAAAAAGGTACGGGAACAGCCAGGGCTGGTAGTATCAAATCCCCGATTTTCCGGGGGGGAGGAAGGATCTTCGGTCCCCGTCCCAAGGATTACAGCCTGAAACTGAACAAGAACCTGAAGCGTTTGGCCCGCAGATCGGCCCTGAGCATCAAGAATCAGGAGAAAGCGATCATGGTTGTGGAGGATTTCAGTTTTGAGGCCCCAAAGACCAAGGAATTTCTCAAGGTCCTCAAGGGCCTGGGCCTGGAAAACAAAAAGTCCCTCTTTGTCTTGGGCGATACAAATAATAACGTATATTTGTCGTCGCGCAATTTGGAGGGGTCCGAGGTCATAACTAACTCAGAATTAAGCACTTACAAAATATTGAATGCAAACAATATCGTGCTTATGGAAGGGTCGTTAGAAGGAATCGAGGCCAACTTAAACAAATAAGAGATCATGAGTGTGTTAATAAAACCCATCATTACGGAAAAGATGACTTCGGACAGCGAGTTGTTCAACCGCTACGGTTTCATCGTAAACCCTAAGGCCAACAAATTGCAGATCAAAGATGCGGTGGAAGGAACCTACGGGGTATCTGTGACGAAGGTGCGAACCATGAATTACGGCCCAACCCGCAAGACAAAGTATACCAAAACAGGTGTACAGCAAGGAAAGACCAATGCTTTCAAGAAAGCCATTGTGGATGTTGCGGAAGGTGATGTCATTGATTTTTACAGTAATCTATAAGGACACCAAATGTCAGTTAGAAAATTAAAACCGATCACTCCCGGACAGCGATTTAAAGTAGTAAACGGATTTGACGCGCTTACTGCTGATAAGCCGGAGAAGAGCTTGCTCGCTCCGATAAAAAAGTCGGGAGGTAGAAACAGTCATGGAAAGATGACCATGCGCCACAGAGGTGGTGGTCACAAGAGGAGGTACCGTCTGGTCGATTTCAAGAGGATGAAGCAGGGAGTTGCAGCCGAGGTGAAATCGATTCAGTACGATCCCAACAGGACCGCATTTATCGCCCTTATCGAATACAAGGATGGTGAAAAGTCCTATATCATTGCCCCGAACGGCCTTCAGATAGGTCAGACCGTGCTCTCCGGAACCGGAGCAGCTCCGGAGATCGGCAATGCATTGCCTCTCAATGAGATCCCCCTGGGGACGATTTTGTCCTGTATCGAACTGCGACCCGGACAGGGCGCTGTGATGGCCAGGAGTGCGGGTACATTTGCACAGCTGATGGCCAAGGAAGGCAAATATGTAACGATCAAGTTACCTTCTGGTGAGACGCGAATGGTTCTGGGTAATTGCCTGGCCACTATTGGGGCCGTGTCCAATTCGGACCACCAGTTGATCGTCTCCGGTAAAGCCGGTAGGAGCCGCTGGTTGGGCAGAAGGCCAAGGACGAGACCCGTAGCCATGAACCCTGTGGATCACCCCATGGGAGGTGGTGAAGGAAGGGCGTCCGGAGGACATCCGAGATCTAAGAAAGGTATTCCTGCCAAAGGGTACAGGACGCGATCCAAGACCAAGGATACCAACAGATATATCATAGAACGTAGAAAGAAATAAAAAGCAGTAAGAAATGGCACGTTCACTAAAAAAAGGACCCTACGTTCACTTAAGTCTGGAAAAGAAAGTTCAGCAGAATGTAGACTCAGGCAAGAAGACCGTCATTAAGACCTGGTCAAGGGCTTCCATGATCACTCCCGATTTTGTAGGTCAGACCATTGCGGTACACAACGGTAAGCAGTTTGTTCCTGTATATGTCACCGAGAATATGGTGGGACACAAATTGGGGGAATTCTCCCCAACGCGATCCTTCCGTGGCCACGCCGGAGCTAAAAATAAAGGTAAAAAGTAAGTAAGCTATGGGAGTTCGAAAAAAACAAATGGCCGAAAGAATCAAGGCAGAAAAGAAAGAGCTGGCCTTTGCCAAGCTCAATGATTGCCCTACCTCTCCCCGTAAAATGCGCCTGGTCGCTGACCTGGTCAGGGGTGCAGAGGTTGAAAAGGCTCTCGCCATCCTGAGGTTCAATCCCAAGGAGGCTTCCCGCAGGCTCGAAAAGCTCTTGCTTTCCGCCATTGCCAACTGGCAGGCAAAGAATGAGGATGCGAATATCGAGGACGCCGATCTCTACATAAAGGAAATTCGTGTGGATTCCGGCAGGATGCTCAAGAGGCTCAGACCTGCTCCTCAGGGAAGAGCACACAGGATAAGAAAACGTTCTAATCATGTCACCCTGGTGGTAGGCGCAAACAATAATACAGAAGCTTAGTATGGGACAAAAGACAAATCCAATAGGAAACCGCCTGGGAATCATCAGGGGATGGGAATCCAACTGGTACGGAGGCAACGATTACGGGGATAAACTCGCGGAAGACGACAAGATCCGCAAGTACGTTCACGCTCGTTTGGCCAAGGCCAGTGTTTCCAGGGTGATCATTGAAAGGACCCTGAAGCTCATCACTGTGACCATTACCACTGCCAGACCCGGAATCATTATCGGAAAAGGAGGTCAGGAGGTTGACAAATTAAACGCAGAGATTAACAAGATCACTGATAAGGAGGTTCAGATCAATATCTTCGAGATCAAGAGGCCTGAGGTGGACGCCAACCTGGTAGCCGCCAGCATCGCCCGCCAGATCGAGAACAGGATCTCTTACAGACGTGCCATTAAAATGGCTATTGCAGCTGCGATGAGGATGAATGCAGAGGGGATCAAGATTATGATTTCCGGTCGTCTCAACGGAGCAGAGATGGCGCGTTCGGAATCTTACAAGGAAGGCCGTATTCCGTTATCTACCTTCAGGGCTGATATCGATTACGCCATGGAAGAGGCCCACACCACCTATGGAAGGTTGGGAATCAAGGTTTGGATCATGAAAGGTGAGGTTTACGGAAAAAGGGATCTTTCCCCATTAGTGGGAATGTCCAAAGGCAGCGGAAAGGATAAATCTGATGCCGGTAAGAAACGCAGAAGAAAATAATAAGTAAAGTAGGAAGAGATGTTACAGCCGAAAAGGACAAAGTTTCGCAAAGCGCAGAAAGGCCGTATGAAAGGCAATTCCGGCAGGGGGCACCAGCTCTCTAACGGGATGTTCGGGATCAAATCTATGGATTCCAGCTTTATCACCTCGCGCCAGATCGAAGCTGCCCGTGTTGCCGCCACAAGGTATATGAAGAGACAGGGACAGTTATGGATCAAGATTTTCCCGGACAAACCCATCACTAAAAAACCCCTCGAGGTACGTATGGGTAAGGGTAAAGGTGCTCCTGAGTACTTTGTAGCCGTGGTAAAACCCGGAAGGATCATGTTTGAAGTAGCCGGGGTGCCCATGGACGTGGCCCAGGAAGCTCTGAGGCTCGCCGCCCAGAAATTGCCTGTGAAAACAAAATTCATCGTGGCTAGGGATTACGAAGCCGCCTAATATCAATGCGATAAGACCATGAAACAATCAGAGATAAACGAATTGTCGGTAGAGGATTTGAGGGATAAGATGGCGGACCTGAAGAAGAAGCACGCCGACCTGAAGATGGCCCACGCTGTAACACCACTGGAAAACCCTCTTCAGCTTAGAGAAGTGAAAAGGACCGTGGCAAGACTGGCCACAGAATTAACAAAAAGGGAAAACCAATAACGGGTTCTGCTTTATGGAAAAAAGAAATTTAAGAAAAGAACGAGTAGGCGTTGTAACCAGCAACAGGATGGAGAAATCCATAGTGGTTTCCGAAGTAAAGCGGGTAAAGCACCCTATGTATGGTAAGTTCGTTTTGCGGACAAAGAAATACGTTGCACACGATGAAACCAACGATTGCAACATTGGTGATACGGTAAAGATCATGGAAACACGGCCTTTGAGTAAGACCAAGTGCTGGAGGTTGGTAGAAATCCTTGAAAGAGCTAAATAATTATGTTACAGCAAGAATCTAGACTGAAAGTGGCAGACAACACCGGAGCAAAAGAGGTGTTGACTATCCGTGTCCTGGGCGGTACCAAGAGAAGGTATGCCTCTGTGGGCGATAAAATCGTGGTTTCCGTCAAGGAAGCTACGCCTAACGGAACCATAAAAAAAGGAGCTGTTTCCACTGCGGTGGTCGTACGCACCAAAAAAGAGGTCAGAAGGCCGGATGGATCCTATATCAGGTTCGATGACAATGCCTGTGTATTGCTCAACCCCACTGGGGAGATGAGAGGGACACGTGTTTTTGGTCCTGTAGCCCGAGAGCTCAGGGACAAGCAGTTCATGAAGATTGTATCACTGGCTCCCGAGGTGCTATAAACATACAAAAGGATGAAACTAAAAATAAAATCAGGAGATACAGTACGCGTTATTGCCGGAGACCACAAAGGAAATGAAGGCAAGGTCGTTTCTGTAGACCGAGTAAAGAACAAGGCGATCGTGGAGGGTATCAATATGGTATCCAAGCACGAAAAGCCGAGTGCCAAGAACCCTCAGGGGGGTATCGTACAAAAAGAAGCACCTATTCATGTCTCCAACCTTTCCCTTATCGACAAGAAGTCCGGGGAGCCCACTAGGGTCGGTTTTGAGGTCAGGGACGGAAACAAAGTGCGGGTTTCAAAGAAATCTAACGAGGTAATATAGTTATGGCTTACGTTCCAAGATTAAAGAAAGAATACAAAGAGCGAGTGATAGCTGCGCTGAAGGAAGAGTTTGGGTATGACAATATCATGCAGGTGCCTAAACTGCAGAAGATCGTGGTCAGCCGTGGCGTCGGTGCCGCAGTTGCGGACAAGAAACTCATAGACCATGCCGTGGATGAACTCACAGCGATCACTGGCCAAAAGGCGGTATCTACTATTTCCAAGAAGGACGTGGCGTCCTTTAAGTTGAGAAAGGGGATGCCCATTGGTGCCAAGGTAACTCTCCGAGGCGAGAAAATGTACGAATTTCTCGACAGGCTGGTAACCACTGCCCTTCCCAGGGTAAGGGACTTCCAGGGGATCAGGGCCACCGGCTTTGACGGACGTGGGAATTACAACCTGGGGATCACCGAGCAGATCATCTTTCCGGAGATCAACATCGACAAGATCAACAGGATCAACGGGATGGATGTCACCTTTGTGACCAGCGCCGAAACCGATAAAGAAGCACAATCCCTTTTGGCAGAATTAGGTCTGCCATTTAAAAAGAATTAGTATGGCTAAAGAATCAATGAAAGCCCGCGAACGCAAGAGGGCAAAAATGGTAGCGAAATACGAAGAGAAGAGAAAAGCGATTAAGGAGGCAGGCGATTACGAGGCATTGCAAAAACTGCCCAGAAACGCTTCTCCCGTTCGCATGCACAATCGCTGCAAGCTCACCGGAAGGCCCAGAGGATATATGAGAACCTTTGGTATCTCCCGGGTAATGTTCAGGGAAATGGCCAATAAAGGGTTGATTCCAGGGGTTAAAAAAGCGAGTTGGTAATACTACTTAAACGGAAAGAACATGTTTACAGATCCTATCTCAGATTATTTGACAAGAATTAGAAACGCCAGCAGGGCGGGTCACAGGGTAGTGGAAATACCAGCTTCTAATTTAAAAAAGGAAATCACCAAGATTTTGTTTGACCAGGGATACATCCTGAGCTACAAATTCGAGGAGGACAAGGTTCAGGGTACCATCAAAATCGCCCTGAAATACGACAAACAGACCAAAGAACCCGTGATCAAGAAGATCCAGAGGATCAGTAAACCCGGATTGAGGAAATACGCCTCTTCCGAGGACCTGCCCAGGGTGCTGAACGGTCTCGGTGTCGCTATTGTCTCGACCTCTCACGGGGTGATGACCAGCAAACAGGCCAAGCAGGAGAACGTAGGAGGCGAAGTGCTCTGCTACGTGTATTAAAAAGAAAAAAGTTTACGAAATGTCTAGAATAGGTAACAATCCGATAGCGATCCCAGAAGGCACCACCGTAGAGGTAAAGGACAACGTCATTACCGTTAAAGGGAAATTGGGTGAACTCACCCAGGATTTCTCTGGTGTCGAGATCGAAGTGAAGGACGGTCAGATCTGGATCACCAGGCCGTCTGACTCCAAAGAACACAAGGCCAAACACGGTCTTTACAGGGCTTTGGTATTCAATATGGTCAAAGGGGTCTCTAAAGGATGGACCAAGGAATTGGAGCTTGTAGGGGTAGGATACCGCGCGAGCAACCAGGGGCAGAAACTCGATCTCGCCCTGGGTTTCTCCCATAACATTATCATCGACCTCGCTCCGGAAGTAAAAGTTGAGACCACCTCTGAGAAGGGAAAGAACCCTACGATCAAATTGACGTCACACGACAAGCAACTGATCGGACAGGTGGCAGCCAAAATACGTTCATTCCGCAAACCTGAGCCTTACAAAGGGAAAGGGATCAAATTTGCCGGAGAACAACTGAGAAGAAAAGCAGGTAAATCAGCATAAGAAAGAGATCATGGGATTAACTAAGACAGAAAGACGGGATCGCATCCGCAAGAGGATCAGAAAGATCTCCTTCGGAACGGCTGAAAGGCCAAGGCTCTCTGTATACAGGAGTAACAAAGAGATCTATGCCCAGGTCATAGACGATACTGAGGGCAAGACCCTGGTATCTGCCTCTTCCAGAGATAAGGAATTGAGCAAAACCAAAGGGACCAAAACGGAAATTGCAGCCCTGGTAGGTAAGGCCCTGGCAGAGAAAGCCCTCAAGGCCGGAATTGAAGCCGTGGCTTTTGACCGGGGAGGTAATCTGTACCACGGTCGTGTTAAATCATTGGCCGAAGGTGCCAGAGAAGGTGGATTAAAATTTTAAGAGATATTATGTACGGCAAATACAAGAATGTAGAAACAGTAAAACCCGGAGGCCTTGAGCTCAAGGACCGCCTGGTTGGCGTGCAACGGGTGACCAAGGTTACCAAAGGGGGGAGAGCTTTCGGATTCTCTGCCATCGTGGTCGTCGGGGACGAAAAAGGAGTGGTCGGACACGGTCTCGGCAAATCCAAGGAAGTGGCCACGGCTATCGCCAAGGCTATTGAAGACGCCAAAAAGAATCTCGTCCGCATTCCTTTGAGCAAAGGCACCCTGCCACACGAGCAAAAAGGAAAATACGGAGGAGCAAGAGTTTACATTCAACCTGCTTCCCATGGTACGGGAGTAATTGCAGGTGGGGCTGTACGTGCGGTCCTCGAATCCGTTGGGGTTCGGACGTTTTGTCAAAATCCCAGGGTTCATCGAACCCACACAACGTAGTGAAGGCCACTTTTGACGCCCTGCTTCAGTTGCGGGATGCAAAGACGGTCGCTGCCCAGCGTGGAATCGCCCTGGAAAAAGTTTTTAAAGGATAAGCAAGGATGGGAAAGATAAAAGTAACACAGGTTAAGAGCAGCATCAAGAGGCCTCAGAATCAAAAGAGGACCCTGGAAGCCCTCGGACTGCGCAAATTAGGACAGCAGGTGGTACATGATGATACCCCTAACATCCTGGGCATGATCAATAAAGTAAAACATTTGGTTTCTACGGAAGAAGCCGGCAAGGGTGGCACTGCTACCCGAGGCCATAAAGGAGCCAAATCGCGATCCGGATATTCCAAGAAGATCGGCTTTGAAGGTGGACAGATGCCGCTGCAGCGCAGGGTTCCCAAATTCGGGTTCACCAATATGAACCGTGTGGAATACCGTGGGATCAACCTCAGTTCTCTTCAGGAGCTCGTCGATAGTGGCGCCGTGAAGAAAACCGTGACCCTCGAAGACCTGGTAGCCAACAAGCTGGCGGGAAGGAATGACCTGGTTAAGATCCTCGGTGGAGGAGAACTCAAGGCGGCCCTGAAGGTAACCGTCCACAAATTCACAGGCAGTGCCAAAAAAGCGATTGAGGCTGCCGGAGGAGAAGCAATAACACTATAATAGAGAGGCCTCTATGAAGAAGTTTTTTGAGATCATATCAAATATCTGGAAGATCGAAGAGCTGCGGAAACGGGTTCTGATGACCCTCAGCCTGCTGCTCGTGTACCGCTTTGGTGCGCAGGTGGTGCTTCCCGGTATTGATACCTCACAACTGGCGGCCTTATCTTCCAACACAGAACAGGGTATCCTGGGCATATTGAATGCTTTTACAGGGGGGGCCTTTGCCAACGCTTCGGTCTTTGCCCTGGGGATCATGCCCTACATATCTGCATCCATCGTAGTGCAGCTTATGGGAATTGCCGTGCCGTATTTGCAAAAGTTAGATAAAGAAGGGGAGAGCGGCCGAAAGACAAAGAATCAGATCACCCGGTGGCTAACTATCGGGATCTGTGTCGTTCAGGCACCTGCTTACTTATACAGCCTGGGAGCTCTTGGGGTTCCGGACAGTGCCTTCTTACTCGGCAAGGGTCTGAATTTTATCATTCCTTCTGTGATCATTCTGGTGACAGGATGTGTCTTCGCCATGTGGCTGGGAGAAAAGATCACCGATAAAGGGATTGGTAACGGGATCTCCCTGTTGATCATGATAGGGATCATCGCTACCATGCCCCAGGCCTTTGTTCAGGAAGCGATCACAAGGCTGGATGGCAATGGCGGTCCCATGCTTATTTTGGTGGAAGTCATCTTGTGGTTCGTAGTGATTCTGGCGAGTGTACTACTCGTTATGGCTACGCGAAGGATCCCGGTTCAATACGCGCGAAGATCGGCTTCGGGCGGCTATGAAAAGAATATTATGGGTAGCAGGCAGTATATTCCTTTGAAGCTAAACGCTTCCGGGGTAATGCCTATCATCTTTGCCCAGGCGATCATGTTTGCCCCAGGCTTGCTTGGGCGCACGTTCAATGACACGGCCATAGGGCAGTGGATGGAAGTGCAGTTTCAGGACATCTTTGGCCTGGCATACAACATATTGTTTGCCTTGCTGATTATCATCTTTACCTACTTCTACACCGCCATCACGGTGCCGACGAACAAGATGGCAGACGACCTGAAAAGGAGTGGTGGTTTTATCCCGGGTATCAGACCCGGTAAGGAAACAGGTAATTTCCTGGATAAGATCATGTCTCTCATTACCCTTCCGGGTTCCATTTTCCTTGCTTTCCTGGCGGTACTGCCGGCGATTGTGGTCAAACTTATGGACATACAGGCAGGTTGGGCGTTGTTCTACGGGGGAACCTCCTTGCTGATTATGGTAGGGGTGGCGATCGATACGGTGCAGCAGGTGAATGCCTACCTCCTCAACCGTCATTACGATGGTCTGATGAAAACTGGAAAGAATAGAAAAGTAGCATAGATATGGCTAAACAAGCAGCGATAGAGCAAGATGGAAGTATCATAGAGGCGTTGTCCAATGCCATGTTCAGGGTTGAACTGGAGAACGGACACGTGGTGACCGCTCATATCTCGGGAAAAATGCGGATGCATTACATAAAGCTTTTACCCGGGGACAAGGTGAAATTGGAAATGAGTCCATACGACCTGACCAAGGCGAGAATTACATATAGATATTAAGAAACTCGAGACATGAAAGTAAGAGCATCGATAAAGAAGAGAAGTGCCGACTGCAAAATTGTTCGCAGAAAGGGTCGGTTGTACGTAATCAATAAGAAGAATCCCAGATTCAAACAAAGACAAGGGTAATTATGGCAAGAATTGCGGGGGTAGATATCCCAAAACAAAAAAGAGGTGTTATAGCCCTTACCTACATCTTCGGAATTGGTAAGAGCAGGGCCCAGGAGATCCTGGAAAAAGCCAAGGTAAATGCTGACACCAAGGTATCTGAATGGAACGATGACGAGATCGGCCGTATCCGGGACGTGGTTTCTTCTTACAAGATCGAGGGGGAGCTGAGGTCTGAGACCCAGCTCAACATCAAGAGACTCATGGATATTGGTTGCTACCGGGGGATACGACACAGATCCGGACTGCCTTTGAGAGGGCAGCGCACCAAGAACAACTCCAGGACCCGTAAAGGAAAGAGAAAAA
>CBDTYM010000063.1:0-13660 GCA_965364605.1 uncultured Muriicola sp. | reverse complement strand
CCTAAAGATCTTCTGGCCAGGGAAAATTCCCAGGTCAGTGTGGAGGAAGTCAACGGATCCGAGATCAAGGTCGGTTCCCTGACAGAAGTGAGCACCAATGGAAACTGGCCCCCTATATATGACAAAAAAGGAGACCAATAAAGAGGCTCAAGACGACATCATTCTGGAAGACTATTATCATTTGTCCATTCAGGTCAGCCTGAATGGACTTTCTTTTTGTATCCTGGATTCCATAGGTAAAAAGATCGTGAAGGCGTCTACTCACCGCTTCAAAAACAGGCTCAATCCCTTTGAGACACAGAAGGAACTGAAAAGCTTTGTAAAAACTCAGGGTATTCAGGATTACGCCTATTCCGAGGTAGTTGCGGTACACCGCAATGACCTGTTCAGTTTGGTGCCCAAGGACCTTTTTGATCCTGAAGAATTGCCTAATTACCTGAAATTCAACGCCAAGATCCTGGCCAACGACCTTTTGGAATACGATGAGATCCCCTCTTTTGACCTGGTGAATGTTTATGTGCCCTTTGTAAATATCAACAATACCATTTACGACCTCTTCGGGGAATTTGAGTTCAAACACCATGGCACCGTGCTCATCGAGGCCCTGTTGGGAAGTTCAGCGGGCCACCTTGAGCCTTTGTGCTACGCCTATGTCACTGAAGAGGTATTTGACCTCATTGTCATAAAACAGAAGAAATTGCTCTTCTTTAACTCTTTCTCCTATAAAACTCCGGAGGACTTTCTCTATTACTTGCTTTTTACACTGGAGCAACTGCAATTGGATACGCAGGAGACCAAACTCAGGTTCTTTGGCAACATCGAAGAAGAAGATCCCGTTTTTGAACTCTGCCAAGAGTACGTTCAGCACCTTTCGATCTACATGCCTGAACTGCCCAGGGGAATTTCTGCAGAAGGAGTAGATACCGAAAACAACTTCCTGGAAATTAACGCTTTGTAGATGAGGATCATTTCTGGCACCCACAGGGGCAGAAAGATCAGCCCTCCGAGGAAGCTCCCGGTGCGCCCTACGACGGACCGGGCCAAGGAAGCCCTCTTCAATATCCTCGCCAACCGACTTGTCTTTGAAGATACCAGAGTTTTAGACCTTTTTGCGGGCACTGGTAATATGAGCTTTGAATTTGCATCCAGGGGAAGCAGTGATGTAACCAGTGTAGATAAACATCCGGGATGTGTACAGTTCATTGGGAATAAGGCAGAGGAGTGGGAACTCCCCATTGAGACCAGGCGCATGGATGCTCTAAAATATCTCGAATCAGCCACTGGGAGATACGATTTGATCTTTGCGGATCCTCCGTATAATCTGTCAACGGAGGAATTCGAATCAATTCACCGCCTCGTATTCCAACGAGAACTGCTTTCTGAAGAAGGGATGCTGATCATTGAGCACGCCAGCAGGTCAGACCTGTCCCATCTCGCCTATTTTACGGAAGTCAGGAAGTACGGGAACAGCAAATTCAGTTTTTTTGGAAGATAAAAAGAATGAGCAGATCATAAGCCGGATTCTGTTCCCCTTACGGGGCCCCTATCATTTATCTGGATGTACGGTTACCCGTACATTCTATCCGCCTACCCTTCAGCTCGGACGTGCCGCCCTCGATCGCTGATATACATGGCGTTTCACCGCATAGAGTTTACCTGATTTCACTACAGCCTTACCTGTACATACTTTCTGCTGCACTTGTCCTTTCCCGCTGTAGCGGGACGACGGGCGTTACCCGCTATGCTGCACTCCGGTGTCCGGACTTTCCTCCCCCCGGAAATTCCGAGGAGCGATAAGGTGATCTGCTCCCTGCAAAGATACGCCTATTGTTGATAAAAATTGGGGAATGTCGATGAAAACCAGGGCCTTTACCGATCCCGATCTTTATATTTGTAGGAAGGGTTATGCCCCGGCTTATCACAGAAGTATTCATGGAACCATTTATCGTCTCAGCCCGTAAATACAGACCCCAAACCTTTGCCGATGTCGTTGGGCAGGAGGCTATTACGAACACCCTGACCAATGCCATCGAGAACAACCATCTGGCTCAGGCATTGTTGTTTTGCGGTCCCCGCGGGGTTGGCAAGACCACCTGTGCCCGGATACTCGCCAAACAGATCAACCGGGACGGAACTGAAAAAGAGGACGAGGATTTCGCCTTTAACATTTTTGAGCTGGATGCGGCTTCCAACAATTCCGTGGACGATATCAGGAATCTGATTGACCAGGTTCGCATACCTCCCCAGGTAGGGAAATACAAGGTCTATATCATTGACGAAGTACATATGTTGTCCCAATCGGCCTTCAATGCCTTTCTGAAGACCCTGGAGGAACCACCCAAGCACGCGATCTTCATCCTGGCGACCACAGAGAAGCACAAGATCATCCCGACTATACTATCTCGCTGCCAGATCTTTGATTTTAAAAGGATAACGGTCAATGACGCAGCAAATTACCTGAAGTATATAGCCGAACAACAGGGTATTAATGCAGAGGACGACGCCCTTCATATCATTGCACAAAAGGCAGACGGCGCCCTTAGGGATGCCCTTTCCATATTTGATCGTGTTGTGAGTTTCTCGGGAAAGGAGCTTACCCGCAAGGCGGTAACGGAGAATCTCAACGTCCTGGATTACGAGACCTATTTTGAAGTAACCCGCCTTATCCTGGAACACAACATCCCCAAATTACTGCTGACCTTCAACGACATCCTGGCACAAGGATTTGAGGGCCATCACTTTATCATCGGCCTCGCCTCCCATTTCCGCGACCTTATGGTATGCAGGCACAAGGAAACAATAGCCCTGCTGGAGGTAGGGGATAATGCCAAAAAACTATACCAGGAACAGGCCCAGAAGACCTCCCAGGAATTTCTGCTCTCCGCCCTGGAGATCACCAATGAAGCAGACCTGCAGTACAAAAGCAGCAAGAACAGCAGGCTTCTAGTGGAATTGACGCTGATGAAGCTGGCTTCCCTGGCCTTTGCGGGTGAAAAAAAAAATCCTGACGCCAGCTACTCCGGTCTGATCCCTTTCACAGCGCTTATCCCGGCCTCCTACTACAGCAGGACCAAACCGGAAAAGAAGGAAGCACCCCCCTCCTCTCCCGGATCAGATTCAACCGAACAAATGCGGCCTGAACTTCAGGAGGGTGTTCCCCAGGAAAATACACCTATACCTGAAACCGAAGAAGAAATTCAAACCGGTACGCCGTTGTCCTCCACTCCTGCCGCAGTATCGGAACCTGTTCGAAAAATCGATATCAAGGGTCAGACGAAAAGGGTATCCGGCCTGTCCCTCTCCAGTATCAAGGCCAAGAAAAAACACGAGCTCAACCGGATAGAAGTCACCTATGATGAGGATTCCCTCCCAAAAGAGCCTTTTACGGTGGAGGAGCTCAGAGAACATTGGGATGCATATACCCGAAAGATCGATGAGGAAGGGAAAAAAATACTGGCGAGCAACCTGAGTGCCGACCTTCCCAGGCTCAAAGGGGAGACCATTCTTATTGAACTACCCAACGATACGATGAAGAAAGAGGTCGAAAGGGAACAGTCTGCCTTGTTGAATTACCTCAGGAATGCGCTGCACAACCACTACCTGGACCTCTCCATCAGTGTCAATGAGGAGACTATCAGGAAGTACGCCTTCACACCCCAGGAGAAATATGAAAAACTACGGGAGAAAAATCCGGCCATAGACCTGCTTCGCAAAACCTTCGACCTGGACCTCTGATCGCTTTTCAGGTTCATTTCGAATCAGCAGCGCTTTCAAACGATCCCCTTTAATTTCCTATTTTTGATTTACTAATTATTCTATTATGCTTGGATTGAAGCTTCCTACGGATCCCAGGTGGGTCAACATCGTGGAAATGAACATTGATGAGATCCTGACAGACCATGCCTATTGCGAGCAGAAGGCTGCCAGTACGGCGATATCACTTATCGTGACCTTCCCGGAATACCCTGAGCTCATCAATGAGATGATCGCCCTTTCCCGTGAGGAGATGGGCCATTTTAAGATGGTCCACGAGAGGATACTTGCCAGGGGAAAGACCCTGGGCAAGTACAGGAAAGACGATTACGTCATCGCACTCCAGAAGTTTTTTCCGAAGGGGGGATCCAGAACCCAGCAGCTGGTACATCGCCTGTTGTATGCTGCATTGATAGAGGCCCGCAGCTGTGAGCGTTTCAGGTTATTGTCGGAACAACTCAAAGACAAGGAACTGGCCGAATTTTACCGCTCTCTCATGGAAAGCGAGGCCGGCCATTACACCATGTTTCTCAAATTTGCCCGGAAATACGGAGGACGGGAAGAGGTGGATGCCAAGTGGAAAGCCCTTCTCGAATACGAGGCGACCATCGTTGCGGACCTCGGAAAAAAAGAGACGATTCACGGGTAGCCCCTAAACCTCCTTCAGGCGGTAAATCCAGAATACGCTCAGGAGGAGCATGCCTATCAGAAAGATCAGCAGGATTTCGTAATTGAACCAGTCTGCAATAAATCCAATACCCGCTGTCAGAAAGGTGAACGCCCCGATAAGGGTATTTGACAGGGCGATGTACAGGGGTCTTTCACCCTCGGGTGCAAAATCAGTGAGATAGGTCTTCCTGCTCAGTCGAGCACCTCCATGGGCCATCATGTTCAGAAGGATAAGGGGGGCAAAGAGATACACGCTCTGGTAATCGGCTTCTAAATGCATAAAACCAATGACTAGCAGACAGTTAATGACCCCAAAAAGGGCGATCACCAGCATGAGTTTCCGAGACGACCTGTCTGCAAATCTACCCCAGAACGGACTGGACACTACCGCTGCTATGCCCGAAGCGATAACGAAGATCCCAAGTCCTGAAAATTCAGCTTGGGTTGTTTCCCTCCCAATGATGACAAAAAAGGGCTGAGCTAAAGGGATCCCCATGAGGAAGGCCCTGGCCAGTACAAAATTCCGCAGGTTGGGATCTGATGTAAGTAAATGCCAGCCTTGCCTGAATTCCTGAACAGGTGTACGTCCTCCGTCTGTAGCCCCCGGTCCTTCTTTGATCAGGACGAAGAACAGGCCTGCGAGCACCCACAACACGGCTGCGCTTCCCACCAGAACCAGGATCAAACTTACAGCATCCCATTCATTCAGATAAAAGTAAAGCCCCAGGCCGAAGAGCAAGGTGAGCACCCCTCCGCCAGTGGCACGCCAGGCGAGCAAGCGGCCTCGTTTCCCTTTGGGAATGGTCTTTCCCATCACGTCCTTATATGCGACGGAAGAAACCCCGCTGGCCATACTGAAAAGGAGAAGAAGAATGACCACTGCTACCCCTGCTGCAAACCCGTCAAAAGTGTAAAGGGCGGCCCCCATCAGGATCACCAGCAGTGCCTGGACAAAAGCGGGAAAGGCCCAGAAGTATTTACGCACCGGGTATTTTCGTATGGCTCCCGAGACCAAAAGTTGGGGCAGCAAACTCCCGAGGTTCTTCAGCGGGACCAGCATACCAGAAAGGCCTGTGCTACTGCCCGCCAGGGAAAGGAACCAGGGCAGGGTAACACCGGGGCTTACCAGTTGTTCCGCCAGTTTGGAACAAAAGCCACTGGCTGCATTCTTGAGGAAATTGCCGGGAACCTGTTTGCAGTCCTCCTCCCCTATGGGTTCGCAACTCCTCAATTCTACCTCTAGATTGAGCCAGGCAGCCAGCTTTTTGTCCATCATTCAGCGGTTGAAGTTACCGGGAGTTCCTTTTTGCCCGCCAGCTTGGCCTCGTAGTAATCGTATAGTGCGAATTGAGACCTGACCCTGGGCTTGTTATTTCTCACATACTTGTTGTCCTGGGTCTGGTTGAACTTCCTGGCCTTGACATTATCCCTCCAGGAAATCTCAAAGGTGTCTATGAGTTCCTGTTTGATCTCAGGGTCGTAGATCGGGCAACCTACCTCTACCCTGTTCTCGATATTCCTGGTCATCCAGTCGGCTGAAGAGATGTAGACCTGAGGGTCGCCTCCATTACCAAAAATAAAAAGGCGGGGATGTTCCAGGAATTTATCCACAATACTGATGGCCTCGATATTCTCGCTCATTCCCTTGATCCCGGGAATCAGACAACAGATGCCCCGGACAATCATCTTAATCTTCACACCTGCCCTGCTCGCGCGATAGAGCTCGTCGACCATATAATAAGAGGTCAGGCTGTTCATCTTGATCTTGATACAACCCTCTTTGCCCTTTTTGACGTTCTCGATTTCCTGTTCTATGAGTTTTTTAAAGACACTTTTAGTGTAATGGGGAGATACGATCAGGTGCTTGTATTTATTGATCTTGTAGCTGGTCTCGAAGAAGTCGAAGACCATATTGAGCTCCTTCAGGATCTTTTCATTGGCCGTAAACAGGGTGTAATCCGTGTAGATCCGCCCAGTGGTTTCATTAAAATTACCCGTGCTGATCAGGCCGTAACGCCTGATCCTGTCTTGCTCCTGCCTTTCTATCAGACAGATCTTACTGTGCACTTTGAGACCGGGAACACCAAAGATGAGTTTAACGCCCTCCTCCTGCAACTGTTCGGCGTATTGAATATTGGCGGTCTCGTCAAAACGCGCCCGGAGCTCGATCTGCACAGTCACCTGCTTCCCGTTCTTGGCAGCGTTGATCAGGGATGCCACCACCTGAGAATTGTCTGCCAACCTGTAGACCGTGATCTTAATGGCCCTGACCTTGGGATCGAGGGCCGCTTCTCTCAGGAAACGGATGATATAGGAGAATTTATGATAGGGCACATATTGGAGGTAGTCCTTCTTGCCGATCTGATCGAGAAAACTGCCCTCCGGATCTATGCCCTTTATGGCCAATGGAGTGATCTTATCATACATCAGGTCCTGCCGCCCCAAACTTGGAAAAGACATATAGTCTCTGCGGTTGTGATACCGACCTCCCGGTATCACGCTGTCCGTATCCGTAATGCCCATCTTTTCCTGAAGGAACTTTAAGGTGTCTTTGCCTATGCTTTTGTCAAACACGAAGCGAACCGGGTCGCTGATCTTGCGGTTGTCCACGCTTGAAGAGATCTTTTCGATGAAACTCTTGCTAAGATCATTGTCAATATCGAGTTCCGCATCCCTAGTGATCTTGATCATGTGCGCTGTGATGGACGAATAATCGAACATGGAAAAGATACTGTCCAGGCAGTAACGGATCAGGTCGTCCAGGATGATGATATAGTGTTTATCGCCTTCCCGGGGCAGAACCACAAAGCGGTCAATGCCCTTGGGAATTTCGATCAGGGCAAAACTGATGTCCTTCTCCCTTCCCCCTGAAGCCACCGGATGATCTGAGTTCAGTACCATTTTGATCGCCAGGTAGGCAGCGCTGTCCTTCAGCATAGGAAAAGAGGCCAGGTCGTTCAGGATGATGGTCATCAGCTGAGGACTCACTTTTTCCAGAAAATAGGTCTTTAGAAACTGGGACTGTTCTTCGGTAACCTCCTGTTCATTGATCAGGAAGATGTTCTCCCCTTCCAGCTCCTTTTCTATATCCTTGTGGATTTCCAGGCTGCGGGTCTGCTGCTTGATCACGATCTTGGTGATTTCCTCGAGGAGGTCCTTGGCCACTTCTCCCCCCAGCACGCTCTTTCCGGATTTGCCTGCCTCCGCGATCCGCTTCACAGTCGCATAACGCACCTTGAAGAATTCATCGAGATTGTTCGAAAAAATTCCCAGAAAACGGAGCCTTTCGATCAATGGCACCGTAGGGTCCGCACTTTCCTGCAACACCCGGTCGTTGAACTTTAGCCAGCTGATCTCACGGTTTATATACTGATTCTTGGTTTTGATCATAAACTTAGAGCTTTGGGGATCACTATGTTTTTCGTTTTTCCTTTTCTTATTTCCTGCCAGCTGTTTACCTCAAAAGTCAAATGGACCAGTCCGGTGGTTGGTACGTTGTCGATAGA
The DNA here is from genome assembly GCA_965364605.1 of uncultured Muriicola sp. Classification (GTDB taxonomy): domain Bacteria; phylum Bacteroidota; class Bacteroidia; order Flavobacteriales; family Flavobacteriaceae; genus Muriicola. The sequence goes on along the minus strand of CBDTYM010000063.1, from coordinate 5,732 downwards.
CCGATCTCCCAGATCATTTGCGACTTCCGTAAAGGCGTGATTGTGACCGAAGATCATCACCTTGTCCTGATCGTCCGGCAGGTCCAGAATAAAATCGAGAAGGGGATCCCCGGAAAATACGTATAAGCGTTCTGCCAGGGAAAATTTATGATAGGGCACCCTGAGTTTGCGCAGAAAGACAACGCAGGTGTGGAGAGCGCGGATGGCCGGACTGGAGTAGACAGCATCAGGGGAAAAGGGTGTTGCTGCCAAATGCCTGGATACTTTATGGGCGTCCTGAATGCCTCTTTCCTGTAGAGGCCGGTCCCGGTCCTCCACCCCGTATTCCCAGGAGGACTTGCCGTGTCTGACCATTATAAGTTCCTTCATCCCTGTGCTTCCTAAGTCCGTTTTACATTAGTATTCCTGAGTCCGGGCCACACTTAAGGCGCCAGTCTTTCGAGTTTCCAGTTGAAATCCTCCTGCAGCGTATACCGCAAGCGGTCGTGCAACCTGTTGGGCCTGCCCTGCCAGAATTCTATGCTGTGCGGTCTGACCAGGTACCCGCCCCAGTATTCCGGGCGCGGGATGTCCTTCTGCTCATATTCCTTCTCCAGCGCCTTTAGTTTTTCCTCCAATACCTCACGGGACGGGATTACCTCGCTCTGGTCGGATACGATAGCCCCTAATTTACTCCCTGTGGGCCTTGTTTCAAAATATCCGTCAGACATATTCTCCGGTATTTTTTCTGCATTTCCCTTGATAATGACCTGCCTTTCAAGGCCCGGCCAGAAAAAAGAAAGACATACCCTGGAATCCGCACTTATCGCCTTCCCTTTTTCACTTTCGTAATTGCTGTAAAAGATGAAACCCTCATAGGTAAAACGTTTAAGGAGGACCACCCTGCCTTTGGGGTAACCGTCCAATCCGAGTGTAGAAACGGTCATTGCGTTAGGTTCATCGCTGGAACCTGATTTTTCGATTTCGTGAAACCACTTTTGGAAGAGTTCCATGGGATTATCGGAAACCTCATCCTCCAGGAGCGCACTTTTTTCATAGGAGTTTCGATAATCACCGAGATCTTTCTTCATAGCTGTACCGAGATTGGCGTAGGAAGACAAATTTGGTGAAAACTTGACAAAAAGGGAAATAACGACGGGGGTTTTAAGCTAACCTGTGAATACCTTGCCGTCTTCTGCGAGTTCCGTTGATGGAAATACCGCCCTGGCCTCTTCCAGAAAGAGTTCTTTGTTCTTGTAACGGGTAGAGAAATGCCCAAGGATTAGGGTCCCCACCCCGGCCTTTTTAGCGATTTCAGCTGCTTCTGCGGCGGTGGAATGCCCCGTCTTTTCAGCCAGATGAGCCTCCGTGTTTAGGAAGGTCGACTCGTGATACAGCAGGTCAGCCCCTTTAATAATGGGAACAGTGGCTTCATTATACGCTGTATCGCTGCAATAGGCATAAGACCTGGGACGGGGAGGGTCAAAGGTGAGATCCTTATTAGGAATGCTCTCCCCGGAATCGAGTACAAGGTCCTTCCCTTTTTTTATACTCTTAAAATAGGCCTTGTCTATCTTGTATTTGGCCACAGCATTCATATTCAGCCCTCTCTCCTTGAGCTTTTCCCGAAAGAGAAAGCCGTTAGTGTATATCCTGTGCTGTAAGGGGATGGTAGTAACGCTGACCTTTTCATCTTCGAAGATTTGTTCGGCCTCCTTTGCTTTCAGTTCGTGGAAGATCAGTTGAAAACCGGTCCAGGAATTACCCACCCTGAGCAGGAGCAGGATGGCCTCCTTTAATCCTTCCGGTCCGTAGAGATGGAGCTCTTTCTCCCGACCGAGGAGTTGAAATGTGGAGATCAACCCTGGTAGACCAAAAAAATGATCTCCATGCAGGTGTGAAATAAAAATATGGTTGATCCGGGAAAACTTGATCCTGTGTTTTCGGAGTTGTACCTGGGTACCTTCCCCGCAATCGATAAGAAAAATATGGTCCCGTATCTCCAGTATCTGGGACGTCGGGTTTCCGTTCATGCTGGGGGTGGCCGCATGACAGCCCAAGATCTGCAGCTTCATAAGAGGGAGGGATTTACCTCGAGGTAGTCAAGTACCTCCTTCTCTTTGTATTCTGTCTTCAGAGTGAAAGCAAAAGGGGTTTCCCCCTGGCGGCTAAGATAGTCCAGTCTTTTTTTGGCTTCCTCAAGCGAAATTTCAATTTCACGAGTATACCAGCAGGCCACATGGCTGTCCTCCAATTTGGAAAACCACTCCTTCCGCCTTTTGTAAATAGAGGCGTGGCGGGTCTTGTAAGTAAAGTGCAGCAGGGCATCCCGATTTTTCCAAACAGACATATTTACCACGAGTGCCCGGTCTCCGAAGATCTTTTCCACTCTGGGGTTTGCATCCTCCATCCAACGCCAGACAAAACCTGGGCTCTTTTCTGCCAGGGAGTTGATCGAGGGGATGTTATTGACAAAATCAGACATTCGCGTATCCTCCATCGGGTATTTGGCCCTGGCGATATTGATCTGTGCGAAATAAAATGCCATAATTCAGAGTTCCAGGTCGCGTTCGATATCCTCCATCTCTATGATATCCATCGCCTCCTGCAGAGTAGGTGCCAGGCTGATCTCATCGGGCACGTCATCGTAGTCTAACTCGTCTGTGACCAACACAAAGGATTTGCTGGCTTTTTTATGCTTTCTTGAGATCTCGAGAAATTCCAGGATATCTCCCGAGGATAGGCGTTTGAAGGAAAAAAGGTTGACCACGATATGATCGTTTTTGATCTTGCCGTAGGCTTCCTCCAGATTTTTTACAAATGTCAGCAAGCTGATATTTTCCTGGTATACCACTGTGGTATTTCCATCCTTGTCGAAGATCATGGCTTAGGTTTTAAGTTGAGATGCCAGCAGGTAGATCACTGCCATACGGATCGCCACCCCGTTCTCGACCTGATGTAGTATGATGGACTGGGAAGAATCTGCCACGTCACTGGTGATTTCCACGCCCCTGTTGATCGGACCGGGGTGCATGATCACGATCTCCTTGTCAAGGCTGTCGAGTAGTTCCTTGTTGATGCCGAATTGCTGAGTATATTCCCTCGTGGTGGGAAAATAACTCATTTCCATCCGTTCGTTCTGTACTCTGAGCATGTTGGCTACGTCGCACCAGGCGAGGCCTTTTCTCAGATCGCCTTCTACTTTGACTCCCAGACTTTCAATGTGCTTTGGAATCAGGGTTTTGGGGCCACACACCTTTACTTCAGCGCCCTGTAACTTCAGGGCAAAGATATTGGAGAGGGCCACCCTTGAGTGCAGAATATCTCCTACAATGATCACTTTCTTTCCTGCCACGTCTCCCAACTTCTCCCGTATGGAATAGGAATCCAGGAGGGCTTGCGTCGGGTGTTCATGGGCCCCGTCCCCTGCATTAATGATAGAGGCCTTCACATGTCTGGAGAGGAAGATACCCGCACCGGGGTTAGGGTGTCTCATGACCACCATATCGACCTTCATGGACAAGATATTGTTCACTGTATCGATCAGTGTCTCCCCTTTTTTTACTGATGACTGGGAAGCTGAAAAATTTAGGACATCCGCTGACAGCCGCTTTTCCGCCAGTTCGAAGCTCAGCTTCGTCCTCGTGCTGTTCTCAAAAAAGATATTTGCGATGGTGATGTCTCTGAGGGAGGGAACTTTTTTGATGGACCGGTTGATCACTTCCTTGAACTGGTCTGCCGTCTCAAAGATAAGTTGTATGTCCTCCTCATTAAGATATTTGATTCCCAGTAAATGTCTTACGCTCAGTGCCGGCATTTCCTTATCTGTTCACTAAATAAACCACGTCCTTACCTTCGTTTTCCTTCCATAGGACCTTGACCTTCTCTTCGTTGATCGCATCTACCTGACGGCCCCTGTAATTGGGCTGAATGGGTAGGTGTCTGCTGAACCTTCGATCGATGAGGGTGAGCAATTCGATCTCATCGGGCCGACCGAAGGACTGAATGGCAGTCAGGGCCGCCCGAATACTTCTCCCGGTGTAGAGAACGTCATCTATCAATACCACCTTCTTGCCCTCCACCAGAAAATCCACCTGAGTGGTGCTGGCCTCCAGGGGCTTATCCCCCCTCCTGAAATCGTCCCGGAAGAACGTGATATCGAGCAGGCCGAGTTTGATCTCCTTTACCTTGTACTCCTCCCTGAGCAATTTTGCCAGCCTTTGGGCCAGAAAGGTGCCCCTGGGCTGTATTCCTATCAGTACAGTATCCGAAAAATCGAGGTGATTCTCTAAGAGTTGGCATGCCAGTCGATGTAAAATGATGTGGATTTCTTTTGAGGAAAGAAGTACTTTTTGACTCATGGCTGGCGCTACCGACATATTTGAAAACAAAAATAGGGATTTCTCTCCAATAAATTTTGGGCATCTGACCCTCTCCTTGCCCGCCTTTGGTATGCCCGCTCCAGGGATAAAAAAAGCCCTGACTTTCAGGTCAGGGCTCTTATTTGAATCAGGTTTGGACAACACCGGGGCTTACTTTTTGGATTTGCCTTCCATCTTGTCCTTTAACGCCTGCAATTGCTCGTTGGCGTCACCCAGGGTAGGCTTGGAATCTTCGGCCTGTGCTGCCGCCTTCTTCCTGGCCGCCTTCACATTGCGCTGTTCTTCTGCCTTGAAGATCGCCGTGTGGCTGGCTACCACCCTTTTGAATTCTTTGTTGAATTCGATGATCTTGAACATGGCTTCCTCGCCTTTGCCCAGTTTCTTCCCATCTTCCTTCTCCATGTGTCTCTGGGGAACGAAGGCAGTGATATCCTTGTTGAAATCAATCACGGCACCTTTGTCTACGATCTCCGTAATGGAAGCCTTGTGCTCAGTTCCCACTGCGAATTCCTCCTCGTATTTGTCCCAGGGGTTTTCCGTGGTCTGCTTGTGGCCCAGGCTCAACTTGCGTCCTTCCACATCCAGTTCCAGTACTTCAACTTCCAGGGTGTCTCCGACATTCACAAATTCGGAGGGATGTTTGATCTTTTTGGTCCAGGAGAGGTCCGAAATATAGATCAATCCGTCTATCCCCTCTTCCAGTTCCACAAAAACGCCAAAATTGGTGTAATTCCTGACGATTCCCTTGTGTTTTGATCCCACGGGGTATTTGGAAGTGATATCCGTCCATGGATCCGGCGTCAATTGCTTGAGGCCCAATGACATTTTTCGGTCTTCCCTGTCCAGGGTAAGAACCACGGCTTCCAACTCATCCCCAACCTTCACGAAGTCCTGAGCAGACCTCAGGTGGGTAGACCATGACATTTCTGAAACGTGGATAAGCCCTTCTACACCTTCTGCAACTTCCAGGAAAGCCCCGTAGTCTGCGATGACCACGACTTTTCCTTTCACCTTATCTCCTACTTTGATCTCATCGCCCAGGGCATCCCATGGGTGTTTTTCCAATTGTTTCAAGCCGAGTTGGATCCTCGTTTTGTTCTCGTCGAAATCCAGGATTACCACGTTGAGCTTCTGGTCAAGATCGACCACCTCGCTCGGGTGATTGATCCTGCTCCATGACAAATCGGTGATATGTACCAATCCGTCTACCCCGCCCAGGTCTATAAAGACCCCGTAGGAAGTGATATTCTTGACCACACCTTCCAGTACCTGCCCTTTTTCGAGCTGACTGATGATCTCTTTCTTCTGTTCTTCGATATCCGCTTCGATCAGCGCTTTGTGGGAGACAACCACGTTCTTGAATTCCTGGTT
>CBDTYM010000062.1:0-13729 GCA_965364605.1 uncultured Muriicola sp. | reverse complement strand
TATCGCCATGCTGAACTACGATTTCTCCCGGGAAGATTTTAGGCTCAGGGTTTCCATGGCCTATCAATGGGGGGTGATGAGCTTTTCTCGCACCGGCTATTTCAACGCCCCTAATCCGAACCCTGTCTATTATCGCTATCTGCCCAGTTACTATATCAACAGTCCGATCGGAGCCAACTTCACAGGCGCAACAGAGGCCCGGAATAGTTTAATGGAAAGGCCACAGTGGCCCTGGACTAGCCTTTATGAGGCCAACACCTCCATGTCCCTGAATGGGAATGCTGCTTATGCTTCTTTTGAGGACAGAAATGAAGAAAATACGTTTACGGTAAATACCCTTCTAAACCTGCCACTGGGAAAGTTGGCCCGGATAGATGCGGGACTGACCATCCGGAGTTCTTCAATGGAGAGTTTTGCAAGGATCAGGGACCTGCTGGGAGCTAATTATCTTAGGGATACAGATCCTTTTTCGGACACCCGAAATGATCTTCGCGGGGAACTGCAAAAGGGCGTCGATGATGCCTTTAATTATCACTATCAGATAGACACAGAGTATTGGACAAGCTTTTTACAAACCCGCTTCTTCTGGAAACAATGGGATTTTTATGTCGCTGGAGAATATGCTGAAAAGAGTTTTCAGAGGAACGGGTTTTTTTTAAATGAACGATTTCCGGATACGTCATACGGCCCCGGTGAAGAGGTTGACTTCAGGTATGCAGCGGTTAAAGGGGGTCTGACACACGGATTAAACTCGCGTCACTGGTTCAAGCTCCATGGGGTTTTGGGTAACAGGCCCCCGTCTCTGAAGAACATTTTCATCAATCCCCGCGAAAATGGCCTGGTCGTTCCCGACCTGACAGCAGAAAGAGTAAAGAGTATAGATCTTGGGTATCATCTTCGACTACCGGATCTCAAGGGCAGGATTAGTGCCTACTATACCCGGTTACAGGGTGGTACGGATATCAATTTCTACTATGTAGATTCTGGCCTGGGATCTGATTTTGTGCAGGAGGCAGTAACCGGTTTGGACCGTTTATTTAAAGGGATTGAGCTGGGTCTGGAATTCCAACTTTCTCCAGCGACCAAGGCGACCGTTGCAGGGGCTGTAGGTCGTTATGAATATGCCAGTGACCCCCGTATCTCTATCAATTTCGATCCTGCAGGGGCAGATGAGGAACTCAGGTCTTTTGAAGGTACTGCTGATCTGGGGCCGGCCTTCATCAAAGGAGACAGACTGGCCGGAGGACCGCAGACGGCTTTTTCCCTGGGGATAGAATACAGAGACCCCTCTTACTGGTGGGTAGGGGCCACTGCCAACTATCTCGCAGATGCTCATCTGGATATGGCCTTTATCAAACGAACAGAAAGTTTCCGGATCGATCCGGATACGGGAGCCCCATTCCCCGGTATCACTGAGGCCGGTCTCAGGGAATTGCTCAGGCAGGAAAGACTCCCGAAAACCTATTTGCTCAACCTGGTCGGTGGGAAATCCTGGCTTTACAATGGGAAGTACATCAGTGCTTTCCTGAGCATCAACAACCTATTTGATACCGTCTACAAATCCGGGGGCTATGAGCAAAGCCGAAACGGTAATTACGGTCAGATGTACAGGGATAACCTCAGCGGCAGTCCTTCCTTCGGTTCCAAATACTGGTATGGGAGTGGTCGGACGTACTTCCTTAACCTGGCTATCAGTTTCTGAGATGGAAAAGACGAGATCAAAAATCGGTCGGACAGCCCTGAGTATAGCAGTTTCCCTCCTTTTCTTTTCAGGATGCCTTAGACAGGATGAATGGGACATTCCCGATTCGTATTGCGACTCCCTGCTAAGCCCCAATACCACCCTGGAAAGAGTCCTGGAGGCCTATCCGGGAGAGACATTTCAGATCACACAAGACTGGGTAGTTGCGGCCTATGTCATATCCTCAGATGCTGAGGGCAATTTCTTTAATGTCCTACACCTGCAAGACAAGCCCCAGTCTCCCCAGAGAGGAGTGAAACTGGAGATCGAAATGCGCGACTCCCACCTCTATTACCCACCCGGGCAGGAAGTTTTGCTCAAACTTAAGGGATTGTATCTGGGGAAGTCCAAAGGACTCTTCAAACTCGGCGGTGCCTATACCTCCTTTGGCAATCTTCAGGTGGGAAGAATCCCGAAACACGCAGTATATGAACATATTAGGAAAAGCTGTAATCCCATCATCTCATTGATGCCCCGGGAAACTACCATTCCTGAACTGATCTTCCAACCCCCAAATACCCTTGTATACCTTCGGGATCTCGAGTTTTCTGAGGAAATACTCGACTCGACATTTGCACAAAAAGAAGTTCAAACCCCACGCAGGATGCTAGACTGCCTGGACAATGAGATAGACTTGTGGACGAGTGGATATGCTGATTTCTATCAAAACTCTCTACCTCGGGAGAAATTTTCAGTTCTAGCCCTCTATTACCCGGAAGGAGGAAAAGCAGCCCTGGTTATCCGATCCCCTTCAGACATAGAACCCGCAGGAGAAAGATGTGAAGACCTGATCACCGAGTTTACCTCTACCCATCTGCTGATTTCTGAAGTTGCTGATCCCGATAACAGTCCGGCCGCCCGCTTTGTTGAATTACATTATTCCGGTGAGCAGCCTCTCCCTCTCAACGGATGGCATCTGGAGAGGTATACCAATGCCAATACCGAAAGAGGGTCCTCGATCTCCCTCTCTGAGTTTACCCTGAACCCCGGAGACTTCCTGCTCATCGCCTCGGATGCGGTTGTATTTGAGCAGACCTATGGCTTTCCACCAGATATTGAGGGCGGACTTAACAGTCCGGCAGACTCCAACGGTGATGACAATCTGGTTCTGGTGGATCCTTTTGGAGAGGTGATAGATATTTTTGGGGTGATAGGGGAAGATGGTTCTGGGACATCTCATGAATTCGAGGATGGAAGAGCATTCCGGAAAACAGGGATAAAACAGGGAAATCCCATTTTCGATTCGGTCGAATGGGAGGTATTCAATGATACAGGCGCCATGGGAACGGTGAATCAACCTCAGATGGCACCCCAGGACTTTAGTCCCGGATCAAGGGATTAATCTCTTATAAATTTCTGTTTAGTTAAGCCGGTAATACTTGTTATTCAGCCAAAGGATCAGTACCCCGAAGGTCACGGCTACTACCACCAAAAGATCATTGACCAGACCGGAAGTACTGAAGGAAAGGCGTATCAGGATGGTGGAGATGATAAAGCCGGAGTTACGGATGACTGCATTGAACTGGTCGGTGTGGAAAAAGGAGAACAAAAGCAAAAGAACATCAGCCAGGATCAGGATTGTAAAAAATTCATTAAAGAAGATAAGGTTGATATCTCCAAGGCTATCGATCCCGGCATTGGCAGCCCCGGTGATGTCAGCTATCCAGGTGCCGAAGCTGTAAAAGGCCAGGGCCAGCAGGACCGGGACGAGCAGTATGGCCAGGATCTTTTTACGCCTAATAAGCCGGGCAAGGGTATTTGTCATCTCCTCAGAATATCCCCTTATCTTTTTCCTGTTCAAATTGAGTTTGTTGAATAAAAGGATGAGTCCAAACAGGACCAGGGTGGTGACCAGGTCGAACGTAAGTTGCAGATCATAACTGTTCTCGAACCAGTTAGAATTTAGGTCGAGGTTGGAAAGGTCCTTAAAGATCCTCCGAATGATCACCAGGGTAATGATCTCGTACTGTTTGCTGATATAGAGGGATATGGACTTAGGCAAATAATAGACAAGGAGGTAAACCTCGTACACCAGAATAAAGGAAAAGGGAGTATAAATGGCGGCGATGGGATTGCTGAAAAGCTCAGGATCAAAAGCGATCCATGGAATATATTCCTGCAACCAGATCAGGGACAGGTGTACTAAAAAACTGATGATGGCAATGCTGATGATGAGTTTCTCTCCTTTCTCCTTGGTCTTCTCTGAAAGAAAAAGATTGTGTAATCTGTCTAGTACACTGTCAATTCTGTTCACAGGGATGAGGTATAAGCGTATTTTAACAGTGTTTCCATGGATGTAAATTCCAAAGCTTTTTCATGGGTTGCCTCGAGGATCACCGGCGGGGCAACCCCGGCTTTTTCCGCTTCTATCCAACGAGAAACACACAAGCACCACTGGTCTCCGGGCTTGAGTCCCGGGAATCTCCATTGGGGGGCCGGGGAGATCAGATCATTGCCCCTTTCCCTGGAGAATTCCAGGAATTCCTGGGTTACACGGGCGCAAACCACATGTGTTCCGAGGTCCTCCGCCATAGTCTTACAATAGCCATCCCTGAAATATCCCGTAACAGGGTCCTGGCAACAGGACTGAAGAGGAAGGCCGAACACGTTGAGGGGATGATGCTCCATAAGAGCAATATAGCCCGAAATTGCCAATATCTGCCCGACCCGGGATTTTCCTTCCACATCTCAGGATAGAGGAATTCTATATTTCCCGGGGTCACCTGTAAGGCAATATTGTACCTTTAACCTGAAAAATTTACGGAACATGGAACAGGAATCTCTCTTCAATGCCATTCGGGAAGGGAATTTGGATACGGTCAGGGATCTGATGGAAAGATCCCCTGGACTTATAAATGCCAGTGACCAGAGGGGATCTACTCCCCTGATCCTGGCTGCATACTACAATCAGGCCCCCATAGTGGATTATTTGTTAGAAAAAGGCGCCGGGGTAGATGAAACCGATGGTGCAGGGAATACGGCACTGATGGGATGTTGCTTTAAGGGCTACACGGAAGTTGCCGGAAAATTGATCGAAGCTGGAGCAGATGTCAACAAGCTCAATTCCCTGGGGTCCAGCTGCCTGATTTATGCCGTGACCTTCAACCAGTTGGAGATCGCCAGGCTCCTTTTGAAAAATGGAGCAGACAGGCATGTGAAGGATGCCAAGGGTCTGACTGCCATCGACCATGCCAAAATGCAAGGTTTTTCTCATTTCAGACCTCTCCTTACCCGGTAATTTTAAATTTAAAACAATGGAGCCCATCCTGAAAATTGCCATGGTACAGACATCTCTACACTGGCACCAGCCGGAGGAGAACCGAAGGCATTTTGACAGCATTATAAGCGATACCCATAAAAACACGGACCTCATTGTCCTCCCCGAGATGTTCACCACCGGATTCACAATGAGTCCATCAGTAATAAGTGCTGAAGAAGGCCCCCGTACCCTGGAATGGATGAAGCAAAAAGCCGCAGAACAAAATGCGGCTGTGGTAGGTAGTTTGCCTTTCAGGGAAGCGGAGGAATATACCAACAGACTGTTTTTTGTGGAGCCCGATGGACAAGTGCACCGGTATGACAAGCGTCATACGTTTACTCTGGCAGGGGAGCACCGCTCTTATGCCAGGGGTAAGGACAGGCTAATCATCGATTACAGGGGGTTTCGTATCTGTCCGATGATATGCTACGACCTGCGTTTTCCGGTTTGGTCCAGAAACACAGAGGAATACGATCTCCTGCTCTATGTGGCCAATTGGCCGGAACCGCGGATCAATGCCTGGGATACCCTCCTGAAGGCCCGGGCCATAGAGAATATGGCCTACTGCCTCGGGGTGAACAGGATAGGCACTGACGAAAATGGAAATACCTATAACGGCCATTCTGCCTGCTATGATGGCCTGGGAAAACAATTGAACTTTTCCACATCGCAGGAGGTGCTCTATGCCTCGCTGGACAAAGAAGCACTCAAAGGCATTCGGGATCAGTTGGGATTCCTGGGCGATCGGGATTCCTTTACTCTTCGATAAGAAAGACTTGTTCTAATTCCCAATTGGCACGTACATCTATTTCCTGAGGGAAGTAAACAACCCGTTCGGGTTGTGTCTTTTCGTAAAAATCACCCGTGTCCCAACGCGAGTTTTCATTCCGGTCGAAGATAGCACGTACGAGGTATTTCCCAGGGCTCAGGAGGTTGAATTCAAAGAGCTCTTCCTCCCTGGCAACAATCCGCCTGAGCATTTTTCCCTGAGGGTTGGTCAATTCCAGGAGAATGGGATAAGAAATGTCGCCCTCAAGGCGTATGCGAAGATTACCGTAGTCTGCATAACTCCCCGTAGTGAGCCTGTAATTCAAGGTATCGTTCTCAGCCCCGAAAATATCGGTGATGGACCCGGGCAGGAGTCGAAGAAAATAGGTCTCATTGGGTTCTTTGTCGAAGTCGAAAACCATCCTGTTTCCGGTAGTATCCAGGGTGATATCCAACTGCTGTGGGAGGGAATCCCGGTTGATCAGATTTATCCTGCTCGTATCGGTCTTCGCCAGGGGAATATTGGAGGCGATAGACATGGTGTCTTTAAAGCCGAGCGCGCTTCGGTGGCTGGGTGAAAGCTGTAGGGAATCTGTCGTCAGTTTACGGGATTTGACCGTGAACGTATCCCTTTTCTGAAGTTTGTTATTTACCACTTCAAAAACCAGAGAATCCGGGTTATAAGGGGTGAACCAAAAATTCAGGGAATCCTTACCAGGTACCTTTGAAAGATAGGTGAATACAGAATCCGGGATAGCAGACAGGGGATTGACCTCAAGCTTTTCATCTTCGCCCTGATAACCGAAAAGGATCCTGTTGGAAGCTTCGAATTTGGGAACGGACGGACTGTATTCGGGAAGCTCCCTGAAGAGTTTGAGAAGGTAGATGGAATCCGTAGGCAGGCTGATGGTATCAGCCACGAAACCGATCTTGTCCACTACGGGATCGTAAAGGTTGTTCTTACCTTCATCCTTGATAGCTACGAGGCGGTACCTTCCCGCCTTGAGGTATTCCAGTCGGAAGATGGTGGTGCTATCCTGTGTGTTTGCCAGATAGTTGGGAGGCGATTCTCTGATGATGCTATCCGAATAGGCCGAATCGATCTCATAGAGCATTACGCTGATGAAATCGTCGGTCTCCTTGTTGAATGCATCCTTTACCACTCCGATCAGCGACAGGGAGTCGAGGTAGTCCCCGGTGGAAAACACATAGGTCAGGAAGGGGTAGGGGTTATTCTCGTTGTTGTCGACAATGCTTTCCCCGAAATTCAGGGTATAGGTAGTATTTTCCCTAAGGGTATCCTTGATGGTGATCTCAACATATTTGCTGGCACCACCCTGTGGACTTATTTCAGGAGGATATTTAAATGGGGGCGATACGATAAGCTTGTTTTGCACGTCCTGCAATTTGATGTATTCATCGAAATACAGTCGGATCTTCTTCGCCTGAAAATTGGTACTGAGGTTTTCCGGATCTGCCCGCAACAGTACCGGGGGGTCCGTATCCTTGGGTCCTCCGGAAGGGCTTCCCCGTCGGGCGCATTGGTGAAGGGCAAGCGTCAGAAAGAGCAGGAATACCCCGGAAAGAAATCGCCTGAAGTGCGCCATATAGCCCGTTGTTTGGGCAAAGAAACAACTTATTTAAAGAATTCGAAAATCAAGGTACTATCGCCATGGTCGCTATGTAAATCTCAACCTGGGCAGTCCGAAGGAGAGCCGTCCCACAGGCTTCCAGAGTGGCTCCTGTGGTGATGACATCATCCACCAAGAGGACTTTTCGTCCCTCCAGATCAGCCCTCTTCAGGGCACTGAAACTCGGGAATTGGTCCTGCCATCGAAATAGCCTTGATTTATGGGTTTGTGTCTTTGTATGGGTGGTCTTCACCAGGAGGTCTTCACGGCATGGTACCTGTAGCGCTCCGGCCAGTTCCCTGGAAAAATCAAGGACCTGGTTGTAGCCCCTGACCTTCAGTTTTTTTGGATGTAGGGGTACCGGAATGACCACGTCAAGAGGGGGTAGCCCTGAATCCTCCTTCAGGACCTGACCATACCATCGACCCAGGAATTCCCCAATCTGAGGTTGATGCCTGTATTTGAGATGATGGATGAGGTTTCTGACAATCCCTGTGGAGTGAAAATACAGGAAACTCGATGCCTTTGCAATGGGGATTCGTCCATAAAATGTACGGTCTACGGGATTTTCCTTGATAAAATCGAATTCGGTAAGCGGTAATTGGTCTCGACAAGAAACACACAAAGTTTGCTCTCCCCGATATAATCGTGCATTACATCCAAAACAGACCGGTGGGAACAGAACCGTGTTGAGATCATTTAGTATATTTGGTAGCTTAGTAATAATCAAATCTTTACGCGTTTTAACCTACTTGCAACGTACTTCCTAGCGAATGGATTTTCAGGAAAATAAATTCAATTTTAAAGTCATTCTGGCAGCTTTGGTTGCCGTGATTATAGGTATCCTGATCGCCTTTTACTACAGTTATGCCCAATCGCAAAATCAGATTTCCTACCTCGAGGATGAAAAGACCCTTCTGGTGAGGGACCTCACCATCATGAAGTCTGAAGTAGACCGGCTTTCTGCCCTCAATGAGGTCAACGAAATTGAACTTCAGGATTCCAGGGACAGGGTGCAGCAACTTTTGGATTCAGTAGGCCGACTCAACTTTACCATTGGAAAACTGAGTGAATTTAAAACCGAACTCCGCAAACTGGAAGCACAATACGACAGTATTAAACTCAACAATAACCTCCTGAGGTACAACAACAGGCTGCTTGCCAACCAGTATGAAGAGGCCCGGGAAATGCTTGAAGAGCTCAGGGGCAGGAGCAATACCCTGGCCCAGACCGAGGCCCTCCTGCGCAGGAAAAACCAGGAACTCAGCCGGGAACTCAGGCTTAAAAGCTACTTGAACCTGGTCAATGCTGAAGGCAGTGGTTTCCGTATGCGAAGTGGCAGGCCCATTAAGACCAATAAGGCTTCGACCATTGAGAAATTAAGAGGTTGTGTGACAGTACAGGCTGACCCAAACCTTACGGAGCCAGGTGAAAAGGTACTCTACTTTCAGTTCCTGGGTCCCAATATGGGTGTCATCGAGGACAATGCAAATATAATTTCGGTTAATGGGAACATTTACAGTAAAAGGGTGACCCTGATCTTCAAGGGGGATGAAATGAGCGTTTGTGACTTTATCACCATACCCGAGGGATCCCTGCTGGAGGGCACGTATACCCTGAATGTTTTCGAAGAAGAAAAATTGCTGGCTACCGCCGAATTTCAACTGAAATAATCTATACAGTCTTTCCTTAAAATTCTATTTTTGCCCCATGGCAAATCAAGAAGACATTTTCAAAAAAGTAATATCCCACGCCAAGGAATACGGCTATGTGGCCCAGTCCAGTGAGATCTACGACGGGTTGAGCGCAGTATACGACTACCTTCAGAATGGGGCTGAACTCAAGAAGAATATCAGGGAGTACTGGTGGCAGGCGATGGTACAGCTACACGAGAATATTGTGGGCATAGACGCGGCCATTTTTATGCATCCTACGACCTGGAAGGCTTCCGGCCACGTCGATGCCTTTAACGACCCTCTCATCGACAACAGGGATTCCAAGAAAAGATACAGGGCCGATGTACTGGTTGAGGATCACGTTGCCAAGATCGAGGCCAAGATCGAGAAAGAGGTCGCCAAGGCCGCCAAGCGATTCGGGGAAGCCTTTGACGAAGCCCAGTTCCGATCCACCAATGCACGGGTCATGGATTATCAGGAAAAGGCCGATACGATTGTTAAAAGGCTTGCGAGATCCCTGGAAAAGGAAGACCTGGCGGACGTGAAACAACTCATTGAGGAACTCGAGATCGTCTGCCCGATCTCAGGATCCAAAAACTGGACGGATGTCAAGCAATTCAACCTGATGTTCGGCACCAAGCTGGGTGCTACTGCAGATTCTGCCATGGACCTCTACCTCCGCCCGGAGACAGCCCAGGGCATATTCGTCAATTTCCTGAACGTTCAGAAATCAGGTCGGATGAAAATCCCTTTTGGTATCGCACAGATCGGAAAGGCCTTCAGGAATGAGATCGTGGCCCGCCAGTTTATCTTCAGGATGCGGGAGTTCGAACAGATGGAAATGCAATTCTTCATCAGGCCCGGCACGCAAAAGGAATGGTATGAGACCTGGAAGGAGACACGGATGAAATGGCACCTCTCCCTGGGGTTGGGGGAAGAGAATTACCGCTTCCACGACCACGAAAAGCTCGCACACTACGCTGATGCCGCAGCTGATATCGAATTCAGGTTTCCCTTCGGTTTCAAAGAGCTGGAAGGTATACATTCCCGCACGGACTTCGACCTGGCCAACCACGAAAAGTACTCCGGCAAAAAGCTGCAGTATTTTGATCCGGAGCTGGGAGAGAGTTATGTGCCCTATGTGATAGAGACATCTATAGGCCTGGACCGAATGTTCCTCGCCATAATGGCCCATTCCCTGGTTGAGGAAGAACTTGAGAATGGATCCACTCGGACTGTTCTAAAGCTACCAGCCGTTCTGGCCCCCATAAAGGCTGCGGTACTGCCGCTTGTGAAAAAAGACGGTCTGCCCGAGATCGCAGAGAAGATCATCAAAGACCTCCGCCTGGATTTCAACGTGACCTACGACGATAAAGACGCAGTGGGCAGGCGCTACAGGAGACAGGATGCAGCGGGGACTCCTTTCTGCATCACGGTAGATCACCAGACCCTGGAAGACCGGACCGTAACCCTTCGCCATCGAGATACAATGGAGCAGAAGCGTCTTCCAATCAGTGAATTACATTCGGCTATAGAGAAAGAGGTCGCCATGAGGCACTGGCTGAAAAAGGTCCTTTGAACTCAGAGGCTGTAACGCATGCGGAGTCCGGCAAAAAAATTGCGATTGTTTCCCGGGTAGTAGTACCTTGGTTCGGCACCTCCAAAAGCTCTTGTGTTGATCAGGACGGATTGGGCATAGCGCACATTAAACAGGTTGTTGATCCCAATGCTGAGGCCAAATCCAAAATGAGCACTGATCGTCTTTTCATACCGCAGTTTAGTTCCAAAAACGTGAAAGTCATCACTTGAGAGAGAATTGGCATCGGTCAGGGGTATGCTGCCCACGTATTGGTGGGTGCTGTTCCAGAAGATGGTATTGCCGTATTGAAGCTGTAGCCCACTGTTGAGGCGGTGCCTTGGGACCCCGGTAAGCGGATTCCCGGAAAAATCCTCATCCCCATCCACAAATTCCACAAACTGATGGTCGCTATAGGTGTAATTCAGGAACGGCATTACCTGCCAGTCCGGGCTGATGATCCACCGGTAATTGATCGCTGCTTCCAGCCCGCGGTGACGAGTTTTGCCTGCATTCCTGCCGACAAACTGGTCATCTCCTGTCCGTTCGGCTACCAGGAGGTTTCTCACATCCATTTGGTACAGGGTCAATAGCACATTGAGTTTATTCTCAAAAAGGAACAGTCGGGAGCCAACTTCGTAATTGACCCCTTTTTCCTGTTCGATATCGGGATTGATAACGCCTTCGGGTGTCAGGGTCTCTTCGACCGTAGGATTGGAAAACCCCCTGCTTACATTGGCATAGATGGATTGGTAATCGGAAAAACGATATTCCAGGTTCAGGCTCGGCAGGGCGATAACCTTAAAATCCCGGTCTGCACTGCGATTGGCCTCTCCGGAATTAAAAAGATCCCGGAAATCATATCGGGTGTGGTTAACGTTCAGTCCAATCTGCATAAGGAGTCTTTGTGTAATCTCGGTCTTCAGCGTACCAAAGACGTTGAGTTGCGATCGGAATTCCTTATTGTCCGCAAAGGGATCGCCCTGTAAACTACCCCCGCCCTCATTGTCCTGGTAATCATTCTCGTATTCCCTCCAGGTAAACTCATCCTTGTATAGTTCAGAACCCAGGGAAAAGCTCGCTTCTTTTCCAAAGAAACCCAAAGTTCCCCTGAAGTGTGTTCTCAAGCCAAAACCGTTGGTGAATTCATCGAGGATTCCAAACGGACGGGCCTCATAATGGTCCAGATAGGAATAGAAAACACTGGTGGTATTTTGCAATTTTCTAGAAAAACGATGAGTCCAATTCAACCCGGCCAGCGTATAGCGATTGTCTTCAAAACCCTGGGAGGCTGCCCAGGTAAAAGCGGCCTGAGTGGGGTCATCCTGAAAGGCGGTTATTCCAAGGGAACTTGGGATCTGGGCGGTATAGTCAATGTAGTTGAGCAGGATCCCGATCTCATTGTTATCATTCAGGTAGCGGGAGGTTTTCAGGAGGAGGCCGTCTCGCTCAAATCGGTTGTTTTCACGGTATCCGTCTGTTTCCAGATGCTCGTAATTCAGGGTGACCTTCCAGAAGTCATCCGTATGGGAAAAAGCCAGATTGTTTTTGAACAGGTTGTAGGAGCCGACTGTTGTATTATTGAGCAATCGGGAACCCTGACCAAGGCCTTCCCTTGGCTTTATCAGTATTGCCCCGCCCAGGTTGGTCCCAAAGGTGGTGGCCTTGGGGCCCTTTACCACCTCGATCTGGCTGAAGTTCTCCAGGTCGAAGGCCTCAATGCTTGAAAAGCCACTGCCGTTGGTCACCGGGATCTCGTCGTAGTAAAGTCGGAGTTTATCCGTCCCGAAAAGGGTCCTGGCACCGATTCCCCTGATGGTGATCCTATTGGTGTTTAGGGCTCCGGAAAGGACGTATACGCCGGGGATTTGGTTGATAGCGGAAACAGCATCGACCGGGCTGAAATTATCGAATATCTTTTCTCCAATGATCTGGGAAGGAATAATCCCCTCGGTTTGTTTTACCTTCTTTTCCTCCAGCAAAAGTACTTCGGGAAGTGCGGTAATACTGTCTGACTGCACAGGTCCCTGGCTGTATAAAGCCATTACGGAACTTAGGGCAAAGCAGAAAAACCACAGATACTTCATGGAGCCATTCAAGGCCCCAAAAATAAGCATTAAAACTGCAATCCGGGTAAAGGAACATGCTTCTTCTATGATTGAGATCGGAGAGAAAATGCAGAGATGTGAGAGGAATCAATAGCTGCGTTTTCGCAAGCAAACGAGTTTCTTTATTTTCGGCCAAAATTGGATTAGATGAAGATTGTTTCCTACAATGTCAACGGCATCAGGGCAGCCCTTAGGAAGGGGTTTTTGGATTGGCTCGGGACTGTGGATCCCGATGTGGTCTGCCTTCAGGAGATCAAAGCGATGGAAGACCAACTGGAACTGGATCTCTTTGAAAAGGCGGGATATCCCTACCACTATTGGTTCAGCGCCGAGAAAAAAGGGTACAGTGGGGTGGCCATCCTATGCAAAAAGGAACCTGAGCATGTGGTATTCGGAACGGGAGTAGAATACATGGACCGGGAAGGCCGGAATTTGCGCGCCGATATAGACGGTATCTCCATCATGAGCCTTTACGTGCCTTCGGGGACCAATATAGAGCGGCTCGACCACAAGCTTCAATATATGGCTGACTTCCGGGACTATGTAGATAGGTTGAAACAGAAAAAACCCAATCTCGTCATCCTGGGAGACTACAATATATGCCATAGGGCCATCGATATCCATGATCCCGTTAGAAACAAGAACGTATCCGGTTTCCTGCCTGTGGAGCGGGAATGGATCGGAAATTTTATCGACAGCGGTTTTATAGACAGTTTCCGGTATTTTAACCAGGAACCTCATCAGTATACCTGGTGGACCTACCGGGCCAATGCCCGGAATAATAACAAGGGCTGGCGTCTGGATTACGGGATGGTCAGCCGGTCACTGGAAGAACAGCTTCGCAGGTCCGTAATCCTGTCTGCCGCAAAACACAGCGACCACTGTCCCATCCTGGTAGAACTGGACACCCCTTAATTTTCTCTTAACTCTGGGATGACTACCTTTGCGCCCGAAACAGAAACAGGAGAAA
>CBDTYM010000061.1:0-13770 GCA_965364605.1 uncultured Muriicola sp. | reverse complement strand
CAAGGATCAATTTGACTTGAGGTTGGCCCCTTCTTACCAGGACAAAAAGAAAAGGGAGAACGAACTCACCCAGGAGAAAGAACTGGTGGTTGCGGACCTCGAAAGCCTGCAATCGGAGTATGACAAGGCCATCCTCGAAAGTAATGCCACCAACGAAGAGCTCGTAGAGGCCAGGGACAGGATCGCAAAATACATCGATTCCGTTCAGGGTATGAAGGCAGACCTCTCTTCTTTGAGGCGATACAGGAACCAGGTTGCCGTTCTGAGGCAAGAAAGGGAGCAGCTGTTGAAACAAGTGGATTCCCTTACCCGTTCCAACTCTCTGTTGGCTATGCAGCGTGACAGTACTTTTGTCGAGCTAGAAAAGCAGGCGGTATTCAATGATTCGCTGGTAGTGCAAAACACCCAGCTTGCTGAAGCCGTTGAAAGAGGATCTGCTCTGAACCTTTCCCAGTTCAACGTAGATGCCGTGAAAGAACGCAACAGCGGCCGATTGGTATCCACTCCAAGGGCGAGGAACACAGATAAATTGAAGGTATGCTTTACTGTGGCTGACAACGTGATCGCCCAGGCGGGAGATCGTCAGTTCCTGATCGAGGTACTGGATCCCCAGGGTAACGTTCTCGGAGGTGGCAACACAAAGTCTACTGATGAAGGTGCTTCTGTGACCTACACAAAAGCTACTGAATTCTACTATGAGAATCAGGACCTGGATGTGTGCGACTTTATCAATACTCCTACCGGAGAATTCCAGTCAGGAAACTATATGGTAAACGTATACGACGACAATCTTAAGCTTTTGGGTACTTCTAAATTCACCCTTAAGTAAGCTTTAATCCATAGAAATGAAAAGGGCCTTCAACAGAAGGCCCTTTTTTTATTTAGTCTTTCATGGAACCTGTCATATCTTCCGGCCTTACCCACTGGTCGTATTCCTCCGCGGTTACATAACCCAGGTTGATGGCCTCTTCCCGTAAGGTGGTCCCATTGCTGTGGGCCGTGTTAGCGATCTCTGCCGCTTTGTAATAGCCTATTTTAGTATTCAGGGCAGTGACAAGCATCAGGGAATTGTTCAGCAATTGTTTAATCACCTTGTGGTTTGGTTCTATTCCTGCCGCGCAGTGGATATCAAAACTTACACAGGCATCTCCCAGCAGCTCAGCTGATTGGAGGAAGTTACTCGCCATCAGGGGCTTGAAGACGTTGAGCTCATAATGTCCCTGAGCTCCGCCTACGGAGATGGCCACATCGTTGCCCATCACCTGGGCGCATACCATGGTAAGGGCCTCACACTGGGTAGGATTCACTTTCCCAGGCATGATGGAACTACCCGGTTCATTCGCCGGGATGGTGATCTCCCCGATACCCGATCTGGGACCTGAGGCCATCATACGGATGTCATTGGCGATCTTGTTCAGGGATACTGCCAGTTGTTTCAGCGCGCCATGGCTTTCCACCAGGGCATCGTGCGCAGCCAGGGCCTCAAACTTATTGGGTGCTGTCTTAAAGGGCAGGCCTGTGAATTCCGCGATATATTTGGCTACCAGTACATCGTAGCCTTTAGGGGTGTTGAGGCCTGTACCTACGGCTGTCCCACCCAGGGCGAGTTCGCTCAGGTGGTCGAGGGTGTTGTTCAAGGCCTTTAGGCCGTGATCCAGTTGTGACACATAACCCGAAAACTCCTGACCCAGGGTCAGGGGCGTGGCATCCATCAGGTGGGTTCTCCCGATCTTTACGATCTTTTCGAAGGCTTTTGCTTTTTTATCCAGGGTATCCCTCAACTGTGTCACGCCGGGGATAGTGACCTGATGCAGTTTGGCGTAGGCCGCGATGTGCATCCCGGTGGGAAAGGTGTCGTTAGACGATTGGGATTTGTTTACATCGTCATTGGGCTGGATGGACTTTTTTCCATCTCCGATCGTGTGCCCCGCCAGTTCATGGGCCCTGTTGGCGATCACTTCGTTCACATTCATATTGCTCTGGGTGCCTGAACCGGTCTGCCAGATCACCAGTGGGAACTGGTCGTCCAGCTTGCCTTCCAGGATCTCGTCACAGACCGCAGCGATCAGGTTGCGTTTTTCCTCCTCGAGGACTCCCAATTCACAGTTTGCGTAGGCCGCTGCTTTCTTCAGATAGGCAAAACCGTAAACAATATCCAGAGGCATGGAGGCCGGGGGACCGATCTTAAAATTGTTTCGCGACCTTTCCGTCTGGGCGCCCCAGTATTTGTCTGCAGGGACTTTTACCTCCCCCATGGTGTCTTTTTCTATCCTGAATTTCATGTCTGAAGTTTTTAGCCTAACAAAGGTAAGGCTTGGGACATAAATACCATTTTAGATCTCCCATAATTTTATGCCAGCCGATTTGCATCTTATGAGAATTTCCAAGTATCTTTGTGCTGTTAAAGAAAAGCATATGTTCGAATTTGATCAGTACCTCGGATTTCTGGCCTTCCTCACCATCGTGACCATCGGCTTCTGGTTGATGATCTTCCTCCTGCTTTTCGTGGTCCCTTACTGGGTAGGGGGCAACCTTATGGAGATGTTTAAAGAAAGACGCGAGGCCAGAAGGGCCAAGCGCAACTCATAAAAAAAGAAGCCATCTGGCTTCTTTTTTATTTTCCTCCCATTTGTTTTGATCAGGTCCCTTCGAATTCAAAGTCGTCCTCCTGACCACCTCTCCCATTCCTTTGCCGCTGATTTTGCTGCTGATTGAACCTGTATAGGAAGGAGAGTGTTAATTGTCTTTCTCTCCATTGGAACTCACTGTAGGTAGAAACCGTATTGGTATTGGTTTCTGTCCTTCGCTTTCTTGAATTGAACAGGTCACTTACATTGAAAGAGAGGGTGGCTTTGTCCTTGATAATATCCTTGCTGAAAGCCAGGTTAGTACTCAGTATGCCTTTGTTGAAGTTTTGAGCATCCTTATTAGGGCCTCGATAGAAGAGATTCGATTGGAAATCGATACTTCCGGGAAGCGGAACCTTCGCACTTAACCTTGTAAACCAGGTAAAGTTATCTGCGTCAAAACTCTGGGTGATGACCTCGTTCTGGAAATTGGTATAGGTGTAGTCTCCTCTGAGCTGCTGCTGGAACAGGTTGAGGTTGAGTGTAAGGCGCCAATCTCTTTTGGGCGTATAGGTCGTCGTGAATTCCATCCCATACCTACTGTCCGTCGCCAGGTTTATGGGGGTCCGTACTTGAACCGGAACCAGTACGGGGTTGCCCGGGTCATCGGGATTGTCGATCTCCACAAAATCACCTGTTTCCTGGGTGATAAACTGGAAAACGCCGGTAGACCTGTTAAAATATCCGGAAGTTGTGAAGGTCACCTTATCCCATCTCTTTAAATATCCCAGATCATATGCATCGGTAAAGGTCGGATCCAGATCGGGGTTTCCCTGGAAGAGGTTGGTATTGCTGGACCGGGAAGGGAAAGGGTTGATAAACCTCGTCCTGGGCCGTCTCAAACGCCGGCTATAGCTGATCGTGAGCTGTTCTGACTCGGAGAACTCGTATCCCAGAAAGAGGGATGGGAACCAGTTTACATAGTCCTTGTCATCCACCTGCCCGGTCTCCACCAGTTCAATACCGATATCGGATGCTTCCATCCGCAGTCCGCTGAGGACGCTGAACTTATCCTTTTTTGTGCCTAGCTGTACATAGGCGGCATTGACGTATTCCTTGTAGTTCAGTTCGTTGCTGAAATTAGGATCCCTGTCTAGTACTCCATCTTCCAGGACGCCAAAGTCGAAGTCCGTATTGAAATTGTTAAAGGTACCCCTGTATCCCATCTCAAACTGGCTCTGGTTATCCTTTCCGAAAGGGAGGATATAATCGAATTGAACCAACTGGTTCACCTGTGTTTCATCGTTGATGGTCTGCTCTGTGGGCAGGAAGACATCCTCGCCCAGAACTACCTCGTCAATGATGGAGTTCTCGATCTCATTTCCCTTGGAATACTGGTAGTCCATGGTAAATTCATGCCCTTCCTTGTCAAAGGTCTTTTTGTAGTTTACCGAATACTGTACGTTCTCATCAGTCTCTCCTTCCACCGTAAACCGGTTCCTCCGGATGGTAGGGTTACGGGCTGCATCGAAGTTGAAGAAATCGATATCCACGGTATTTTCCCCATCAGAATTCCGTATGACCAGGGAGTTCGTGATACTGCTGGTCTCGCTGAAGAAGTATTCGAACCCGATATTGGTGTTGAAGCTGTTATCCTGCCGTTGATATTGCCGTATCTCATCCTGGAAGCTCACGGTATTGCGATTCTCATCGAAGTTTTCCTGTTCAAAGAGTGCGTTACCCGGAGCATCCCTGTAGCGATAGGTAGTCGTGGTAAAGATGTTGAATTTATCCCGTCTCAGGTTCAGGCTGACAGCAGTACCGTAATTATCTGGATAACCGGCAAATACATTGACTGAACCATTGACCCCGGCCGTTTTGCTTTGCTTCAGAATGATATTGAGGATTCCCGCTGTCCCTTCCGCATCATAACGGGCAGAGGGGTTCGTGATCACCTCAACTCGTTCTATCGCATCTGCGGGAAGCTGTTGCAGGGCCTGTGGGCTCAGGCCTGACAGGGCAGACGGCTTGCCATTGATGAGAATACGAACACTCTCGTTCCCCCTGAGGCTTATATTCCCTTCTATATCTACCGTAACCGATGGAACGTTGTCGAGGACATCGGTCACAGACCCACCTCTTACGGTAAGGTCCTGACCCACATTGTATACCTTTTTGTCCAGCCGGAGTTCCACGGTGGTGCGCTCTCCCACCACAACCACATCTTCCAGCATCTGGGCGTCGATCTCGAGCTCTATCCTGCCGAGGTCTGTCGAACTTCTGTAGGTCTGGGCATCCATCTTAAAGGTCTTATAGGAGAGGTATTCCACCCGCACATTGTACTGTCCGGGCATGGTCTCTACTGAAAACTTACCATCCATGTCTGAAATTCCACCTGTGACCATCTCGGGGCGCCTCACACTCTGGAGTACGAGAGTGGCGTATTCGAGGGGCTGCCCGGTTTCCTTGTCGAAAACCGATCCCGAAATGGTGATACGCTCCTGGCCAGCGCCTGAAGGTCTTTGGGAAAAGGACATTAAAAAAGCCATTAGGAATAATGGCAATAGGGTAACTTTGTTCATCTAGGATTTATTCTTCTTCTTTTTTCTTTTCTTTTCTTTCGGTTTTTTACCCCCGCTCTCGCGGTACTCCTTTAAGGCATTGTATTTTTCTTCCGGCAGACTGGCTTTTAGTTCTTCGTCCTGATTAAGGTTGATAGTCTCAAATGCTTCACGCGTTTTTTCGGGTCCCAGATTCAAAATCTGTATCTCTATCCTTTGTTGTACGTATTTGGTGAGGATAGACCTGAGTACGGCCTGTTCAAAATCAGAAAATTCCACAGCCTTCAAAATGTTTGGCATCTCAGCCTCTACGATTTCTTCTGCTGTTTGAGGCTTTGCTTTCTCAGGAGGTTCCTGAGCCTGAGGCGCAAGATTTCTTCTCCCCATGGACCGGAACCGCGGATCCACCTGGGCTTCAGCCATGGAAGCAACTCCAAAGAAAAAAAGTAGAAAAAGAAAAAAGTGGTGTTTGGCTCGCATATCTCTGATTCGTTCCCAAAAGTAAATGGAAGTAAATCAGAGCCCGGTTAAATGTTTGTTAAAAGAAAATTCGTCCTTAAACATTTGACAAAAGTTTAAGAATCCATTGCGGAAAATTGGGAATACAAGCGTAATTAACCTAAGAGTTTTGTTATTTTTTCAGCAGGCCTGCCGATCACTGCCTTGTCTATATAGGTCACTACAGGCCTCTCGATCAGCCTCGGATGTTCGAGAAGGGCATTTATCACCCCTTCCTGCGTGAGGTCTTTTCCTTTAAAGTCCGATTTCCAGATGGCTTCCTGTTTGCGCACCAGGTCTATGGCCTCGATATCCAGCTTGTCCAGTAATTCCTCGAGTTCTGATCTGGTCAGGGGATCATCCATATAGCGAACCACTTCAAAGGGCTTTCCGCTGTCTTCCACTACCGCGAGACCTTCCCGCGATTTTCTGCACCTGGGGTTGTGATAGATCTTTATCATTGTCAGCTTTCTTGTTTTTGTCCCATCATCATCAGGTAGGCTTTGAGGAAGGGATCGAGATCCCCGTCCATAACCGCATCCACGTTGCCGGTTTCCTCCCCGGTTCGCACATCCTTTACCAGTTTATAAGGGTGCATGACATAATTCCTGATCTGGGAGCCCCATTCGATCTTCATCTTGGAAGATTCGATCTCCGCCCGGGCCTCCTGCTTTTTGCGCAATTCGATCTCGTATAACTGGGATTTCAACATTTTCAGTGCGGTGGCCCGGTTGTCGTGCTGCGACCTGGAATCAGAACAGGAAATCTGTATCCCGGTGGGCTTGTGGTACAGTTGCACCTTGGTCTCCACCTTGTTGACGTTCTGGCCGCCTGCCCCGCTTGAACGGGCTGTGGTAATCTCTATATCTGCAGGGTTGATCTCGATCTCGATACTGTCATCCACCAGGGGATATACATAAACAGAAGCAAAAGAGGTATGTCGTTTGGCATTGCTATCAAAAGGGGAGATGCGCACCAGCCTGTGTACCCCGTTTTCCCCTTTTAGCCAGCCGAAGGCGTAATCGCCCTCGATCTCCAAGGTAACGGTCTTGATACCTG
Source organism: uncultured Muriicola sp. (assembly GCA_965364605.1). Classification (GTDB taxonomy): domain Bacteria; phylum Bacteroidota; class Bacteroidia; order Flavobacteriales; family Flavobacteriaceae; genus Muriicola. Next base: position 7,085 of record CBDTYM010000061.1, on the reverse strand, counting down.
CCACATCACCTTCCTGGTAATTGAGTTCTTTGACCTTGTACCCATTCTTTTCGCTCCACATCAGGTACATCCGCATCAGCATGGAAGCCCAGTCGCAACTTTCCGTACCGCCCGCACCTGCGGTGATCTGCAGTACCGCGGTCATATCATCTCCTTCTTCAGAGAGCATATTCTTGAACTCGAGCTTTTCAATGGCCTCCAGGGCTTTCGCGTACTGTTGTTCTACCTCTGAAACCTCTATTTCTCCTTCCTTTTCAAATTCTAAGAGGACTTCCAGGTCGTTTGCCAGGGTCACGGCCTGCCTGTAGTCTGAGACCCATTTCTTCTTGCCCTGAAGCTGGCGCATCTTCTCTTGCGCCTCCTGGGGATTGTCCCAGAAATCCGGTGCCAGGGTCTTTTCCTCTTCATTCTCGATTTCTATAAGCTTGGCATCTATGTCAAAGATACCTCCTTAACGCACCGAGGCGTTCAATGAGATCCTTTTGCTGATCCGTTGTTACCATTGTCTTTGAATTTCATGTAAAAGTAGCACACTTTTGACGAGTGACGAACCTTTTAAAAAGAATTTTACTGTTGCTGTTGTCCGTGCACCTGCACGCTGTGACTGGTACTGTTCTCGCCCTGAGAAAACAGGATGCCCTTAAGGGGAGCGCAATCCGAATAGTCCTTACCATGGGCGACCTTGATATGGTTTTCTCCGGCAAGAATATTGTTGGTGGGATCAAACCCGATCCAACCTACATCCATCACGTAGGCCTCGTTCCATGCGTGCATTTGGGAATCCCCGAAATACCCATTCCCCTGATGCAGATAACCGGATACATAGCGGCAGGGGATACCGTATTGGCGGGCCACAGCGGCAAAGAGATGAGCGAAGTCCTGGCAGACCCCATGTCTGTTTTCTACGATATCATCCAGGGTGGTGTTGACGTGGGTCACCCCTGGGGTATAGAATATCTTTTCATAGACCCAGCGATTGAGGAGCGTAAGGTTTTCAAAAACCGTCTTGTCCTTACGGTACTCAAAGAACTTGGCGTGCTCTTCAAGGAGGGTGGTCAGGGGTGTCCTGCGCAAAAAGGGTTCGTGTTCCACCCGGAAGTGTAGATTATCGTAACGAAGAACATCTTCAAGGGGATCCAGGGGCAGGTCGAAATCAAAGGGATTCTTGGCTGTTTTGACTACCGTAAAGCTGCCCTCAAAACGGATATTTTCGAATTCAGTTTTGGCCCTGATCCGCATTGTTGTGAAACCGTAAGCGTTGGAGGAAATCTCGTGTGGAAAATCGAGGGAGTTCTGAAAGGTGGAAGAAATCAATTTTTGGCCTTCTTCTTCATGAGGGGTTATCAGAAACTGCCACCTGGCTTCCTTTACCGGGTGTTCATACTGGTTTTCCGCCCGATATAAGATTTTGTATTCAAGGGACATGTAGTGTTCTGGTGTGAAGGAAAGAATTCCGGTTAATAATGAAAGAACTCATTTTCCATTTTGGTGCCAATATCGGCTAAATTTTGTAACATCCCGTCTATAAATTGACGGATATTCCCTTCGATTTCTTCTATGTATTTGTACTGATATTCAGACCTCACCCGTCCCACCAAGAAGGCTGTAGAATCTTTGTTGTAGCGAAAGGAATTGTCCAATACTCGTACATGGCCATAGATCTGGTTGAGGCAATTCATCAAGGATCGTGGGCAATTTGGATTCAGGATAAGGAATTCCAGGGTAGATAAGCTGGTGGGGGTCTTTTTATAATGTCTTCGCATCATGTCATAAGACTCCAGGCATTTAAGAAGGGTTGTCCATTCAAAACTCTTCGAAAAAGTATCCCCGTAACTCCCTCTGGCTTCCATGGCATCCTGATATTTGGCATTGATGATCCTGATCAGCTGATTGGCCCGTTCCAGATTCACTCCCAGGAGGATGATGGCGTAAACCTCGTCGTGCAGGAGAGTGCTCCTGATCCGCCCCCGAAGGATGGAAGACATCTCTATGATGTTGACGGAAAAGTCGTATAATCCCTTTTTAATATAGTATTCAACAGGGTATTGCAATACAAAATGGTAGAATTTATTGATGGATTCGTAGAGCTCTGTTGAGATCAGGTCCCTTGCGCTGTTTGCATTTTCCCGGGTGTGTTTCACATTGCTGATGATGGAATAGGGATTGGAAGGATCAAGGGCGAGTTTGTAGAGAACCTCTTCTTCCTTCAGAACTTCGTCTTCACTGGACGGTGCCTCTCCGGTCATCCTCAGCATGGAATTCAGTACAAACTGTCTGGACCTGGAGAGTTCGTGAGGAGCGTCCAGAGAGGAGAAATAATTGACGTGCATATATCTGGCCAGGTGTTCTGATCGCTCTATATACCTGCCCATCCAAAAAAGGTTGTTGGCTACTCTTGCTAGCATTTGGTTACGATTTTAATACCCAGGTATCCTTGGAACCGCCTCCCTGGGAGGAATTAACGACCAGGTTACCCCTTTTCAGCGCCACCCGGGTGAGCCCCCCCTTTAGTACAAAATCCTGTTCTGCACCCAGGATGGTAAAGGTCCTGAGGTCTACATGCCGTTGTTCAAAGGAATTGGTCTCATCGATATAGGTGGGATGTACCGAAAGGGACATGATCGGTTGGGCGACGTATTTCCTGGGGTTTGCCTTTATCTGTTTTTTTACTGTTTCTATTTCCGTTTTGGTGAGCTTATTGCCTATGGAAATCCCATATCCCCCGGCTTCATCTACAGGTTTGATCACCAGTTCCGGAATGTGTTCCAACACGTAGTCCAGTTCTTCAGGTCTGTTACAGTGGTAGGTATGCACATTGTTCAGGATAGGTGTTTCGTCCAGATAGTATTTGATGATCTCAGGCATGTAGGTATAAACCGCCTTGTCGTCAGCTACACCTGTACCTGGTGCATTGGCCAGGGTGACATTACCTTTTTTGTAGGCTGAGAAAAGACCCGGGACGCCCAGGGCAGAATCTGCCCGAAATTCAAGGGGGTCCAGAAACTGGTCGTCTATCCTTCGATAGATAATATCTACTTTCTCAGGTCCTTTGATGGTACGCATGTAGACAAAGTCGTTTTCCACAAACAGGTCTCTTCCCTCCACGAGCTCAACGCCCATGGTCTTGGCCAGGTAGGAGTGTTCATAAAAAGCCGAGTTGTACATGCCCGGGGTAATCACAACCGTATTTGGAGTGTCTACCCCTTTGGGCTTGACCGATTCGAGCAGTTCCAGCAAATTCTCTGCGTAGTTGGTCACCGTATAGGCCTTGTAATGGTTGAAAACACCAAATAGTGCCCGTTTCAGGGCGGTGCGGTTGCAGATCACGTAGCTCACCCCGGATGGGCATCTTATGTTGTCTTCCAGAACATAATACTTCCCGTCCTTGTGCTTGATGATATCGGTGCCCGATATGTGGTTGTATATCCCGCCGGGGGGATCCACGTCCATCATCTGGTGGAGGTAATTTTCAGATGAACTGATCAATTCAACAGGGACGACACCCTGCTTGAGGATTTTTTTATCGTGGTAGATGTCCCATAGGAAAAGGTTTAGCGCCCTGCTTCTCTGAATAGCGCCTTTTTCGATGATCTCCCATTCCTCGGGGTCGATGATCCTGGGAAACAGGTCGAAGGGAAAGATCTTTTCCTGTGAGTCCTTGTCCCCATAGACCTGGAAGGTGATCCCCTGGTTAAAGAAAGAATTTTTAGCCTTTTCATTCAAGCGCATATAGTCTTCGATAGAATGAGCTCCGTACAGATCGAACAACGTCCTGTAAATCTTTTTCACCTCTCCTTTCTTGTTGTAGAGTTCGTCGAATAGGACAGGATTGCGTTCGTATGAGGAAAAAATGGTGCTTTCTTCGTTTGCCATGGCAATAGAATTATCAAGTGGAATATAAAGGAAATAAAACGAATATGGAACTCGAAATCCGCAATAATTGAAGGCCGTATTTACAGTTTTGACAACAGGAGGTACCTTCCTTCCCGGCAGGGGCGTGATTTTTGTTCCGATGCGTCCTGATTCCTCCTAATTTGTATAAATTTAGGCACAAAATCATTTCCATGAAAAACACGTTTTGTCTCTTCGCCTGCCTGAGCCTCTTCTTAGGTTTCGGTCAATTTTCGGAAAAACGCAAGTCCTTTGAGAAATTCGATGGACTTTTTCCATTTTATTACGATGCCTCTAATGACAAGGTATATCTGGAGGTCCGGGACCTGGAAAAGGAATTCCTCTATGTCTATTCCCTGAGCAGCGGTATCGGCAGCAACGATATTGGCCTGGATCGCGGTCAGCTGGGCAACGAACAGGTGGTCTATTTTAAGAAAGCGGGAAACAAGCTGTTATTGATCCAGCCAAACCTTCGATACCGTGCACTGACAGACAATGCCCTGGAAAAGCGTTCAGTGGAACAGGCCTTCGCTAAATCCATACTGTTTGGATTTAAGATAGAGGAGGAAGAAAACGGGACCTATTTTATCGATCTGACAGACTTTCTGATGCAGGATGCCCATGGGGTAAGCGACCGCCTTAAACGGGCCAAACAAGGGAGTTACAGCCTGGACAAAACCAAAAGCGCCTTTGACCTGGAACGCACCAAGGCCTTTCTGAAGAATATAGAGTTTGACCTTATGCTGACCTTCAAAGGGGAGCCCACAGGGAATTACATCCGGTCCGTCAGTCCCAACCCGGAGCTGGTAACGGTGTCTCAGCACCATTCCTTTATCGAGTTACCGGATTCTGGCTATGACATGCGGGAATTCGATCCTCGTTCGGGATCCTATCCCTTTTCGTATTACGATTACGCCACCCCTGTAGAGGAATCCCTGATCAAGCGATTTATAACCCGCCACCGACTAGAAAAGAAAGATCCGGAAGCTGAGGTGAGCGAAGCCGTAGAACCGATTGTCTACTATTTGGACAACGGTACTCCGGAGCCTGTTCGAAGTGCCCTCCTGGAAGGGGGGAGGTGGTGGAACCAGGCCTTTGAGGCCATAGGCTACAAGGATGCCTTTCAGCTAAAAATGTTGCCGGACGATGCCGACCCCCTCGACGTCAGGTACAATGTGATCCAATGGGTGCATCGCTCGACACGCGGATGGAGTTATGGCAGCAGTATAACAGACCCCAGGACGGGGGAGATCATCAAGGGACACGTGAGCCTTGGAAGCCTGCGCATACGCCAGGATTTTCTTATTGCCCAGGCCCTGAGTGATAAGCCCTACGCTGAGCGGAATGACAACGACCAGGCTATGCTGGACCTCGCTCTGGCGAGAATACGGCAATTGTCGGCCCATGAGATCGGTCATACCCTCGGCTTCACCCATAACTTTGCCGCAAGTACAAACAACAGGGCCTCGGTTATGGATTACCCCCACCCATATATCTACCTCAAAGAGAATGAGATCGATTTTTCCCAGGCTTATGACACGGGAATAGGGGAGTGGGATAAGGTCACCGTCGCTTATTCGTATTCGGATTTTCCCGATAGGGCAGCGGAGAAAGAAGGTCTTGACGAAATTCTGAAGAAGTCTCATCAGGAAGGTCTCCGTTTTATTTCAGACCAGGATGCCAGGCCCATGGGTAGCGCCCACGTACTGGGTCATCTCTGGGACAATGGCAGCAATGCCAGTGAGGAATTGGAGCGTTTACTCACCTTACGGGCCCGGGCTATCGCCAATTTCTCTGTGGACAATATTAAAACGGGGGAGGCAAACACCGTTCTGGAAGACGTTTTCGTACCCCTGTATTTTTTCCACCGCTACCAGACCGAAGCAGCGACCAAGTCGATCGCAGGCCTGGATTACAACTATGCCGTCAAAGGAGACGGACAGGTGGTGGTCCAAACGGTTCCGAAAGGAGAGCAGCAAACGGCGTTGAAGAGTGTTCTCAAGACCCTGGATGCGGCGATAGTAGCCATACCGGAGGATAAGTTATCCCTCTTCCCTCCAAGGGCCATCGGTTATAACAGGACCAGAGAGTCCTTCAACGGGAAAACGGGTGTGTCCTTTGACGCCCTTTCGGCTGCAGAAACAGCTGCCGATATGACCTTGTCCCTGTTATTACATCCTGAGAGGGCGTCCCGACTGATTCAGCAGAAGAGTTTGGACGGTAAGCAACTAGGTTTGGGGGACGTATTGGATGAACTCGTTAAGGAAACCATGAAACACTCACATAAGGATGAATACCTGGCAGAAGTCCAGAGGACCATCAATTACAGGGTCCTGACCCATATCATGAATCTGGCAGCCCACAAAGAGGTACACCCGCAAGTAAATGCTGTCGCGAATGCCGCCCTGATGAAAATCAGGTCCTGGACGGTGGATTCCGGAGAGGCCGACATGCGGGAAATGACCCGCAGGATCGACGCCTTTAACAAGGACAGGGATGAGTTTGAGGTCATCCCTTCGCCGAAGATTCCAGACGGTTCCCCCATAGGTATGGCCTGTACGCAAAGTTATTAAGGAGTATGGAGATCAATCTAATCAGTGATACGGTCACCCGGCCCACCCCGGGTATGCTAAAGGCGATGATGTCTGCAGAGGTGGGCGATGATGTCTTCAAAGCCGATCCCTCGGTCAATGCCCTGGAGGAAAAGGTCGCCGACCTGTTCGGTATGGATGCAGCCCTGTTCTTTCCCAGCGGTACCATGGCCAATCAGACAGCCATCAAGATCCACACCAATCCCGGAGACCAGCTCATATGCGATAAGTATGCCCATGTGTACAATTACGAGGGGGGAGGTGTAAGTTTCAATAGTGGGGTCTCCTGCAAACTCATAGACGGACACAGGGGGATGATGAAGGCCGAACAGGTGGAGGCTGGCATAAATCCGCCCGACTTCTATCACAGTCCGCTTACCCGACTTGTTTGTATTGAGAATACCACCAACAAAGGTGGCGGGGCGTGTTGGGATTTTACCGAATTGCAGAAGATAAAGGCGATTTGTGATCGGCATGATCTGGGTTACCACCTGGATGGGGCCAGGCTCTGGAATGCCCTGATAGCCAAAGGTGAGAAGCCGGCGGACTATGGAGCACTCTTTGACACGATCAGCATATGCCTGAGCAAGGGGCTGGGTTGCC
>CBDTYM010000060.1:0-13816 GCA_965364605.1 uncultured Muriicola sp. | reverse complement strand
CTTCAGGATCGTAGTCCTCCTTGTACATATGCGAGCCAAAGACCTGGAGGTCTATGTAATTTGCCCAGTTGTTAGGTGCCCTGTCAAAGGTAGGAGGTTCTCCATTAAAGGGTATAAAACCCATCCAAAGCCAGTAACCCACCAGGATGGCTAAACAGATCCCCAGGATCCCTTTCCAGTTTACATTGAGAAACAAGACTGCTGCAAAGAAGAACACCACCCCGATACGCTGCAACACCCCTGGGAAACGGATCTCGGAAAACTCTTTGAAAAAGGGAAAAGTAATAGTAAAAGCCCCCAGGAAGAGACCCAGGCCGATCAGTTTCAGAGTGCGAACACTGATCTTCCGATAAGTCGCTGCATTTGGCACTTTATTCCGGTAAGCAAAGACGATAGAAGTACCCACGATAAATAGGAAAAATGGGAATACGAGGTCTGTTGGGGTATACCCATGCCATTCGGCGTGGCGCAAAGGGGGATAGACGAATTCCCAGGTTCCAGGGGTATTCACCAGGATCATCAGGGCGATCGTAAGCCCCCTGAAGATGTCTACGGAAATGATTCTCTCTTTCATCAGGATGTCAATATTAGAGTATAATGCCTTTCATTTTATTCCAAACACGGATCAACATAAAACCAGATATCAGGGCGACGCCTGTCAGGATCCCGGCGGGCAGATATTTCCCGTATATCCAGTAACCGGTGGCAAACATGATCGTATAAATCAGTACACACCCCAGTAACATGGCCTTGATCCCCGAAGGCACACTCCATTTTTCGTCAGTAGTGACGAGTTTCTCGTTTTCCGCTTCTGCTTCCCTGACTACACGGGCCCAACCGGGACCTCCGGGCTGTATCTTGCGGTAAAATCTCCTCAGCACTTCCTTAGTTTCGGGTTGGGTCAAATATGTCGCGGCCAGCCATATCCCTGTGGTCACCACGACGACAAAGATATATTCAGACCAGTCGGGGAAAATACCTGTCTCCGATGCAAAGAAAAAGGCTCCCACAGGGGTAAGTTTTAGCACAAGGGAAATGATCCCTGAGGCGAACATAGCCGTGATCTCACTCCAGGCATTGATCCTCCACCAGAACCAGCGCAGGATAAAAATGAGTCCCGTACCCGCCCCAAAAACCAGGAGTACCTCAAAGAGCTGCAGGGCGTTTTGCAGCAAGAGGGCAAGGGCCGCGCTAAAGACCATCAGGACCACGGTGGATATCCTGCCCACAGCAACCAGTCGTTTTTCGGAAGCCTCAGGATTGATCTGTTGTTTGTAGAAGTCGTACACGATGTAGGAGGATCCCCAGTTGAGTTGGGTGGAGATGGTCGACATATAAGCTGCGATCAAAGAAGCCAAAACCAGTCCCAGCAAACCACTGGGGAGCTTGGTAAGCATGGCGGAATAAGCCAGGTCATGGCCGAGTTTGTCATCCGCTATGCCCGGAAATGCCTCCTGTATACTGGCCACATCCGGGTAGACCACCAGAGAGGCAAGGGCCACCAGGATCCACGGCCAGGGTCGTAGGGCATAATGCATGATGTTAAAAAAGAATGTAGCCCCGATGGCGTGGTTCTCATCCTTCGCCGCAAGCATCCGCTGGGCGATATACCCTCCCCCTCCGGGTTCTGCCCCCGGGTACCAGGAACTCCACCACTGTACGGCCAGGGGGATCACGAAAAGGGTGATCAGCGCCTGGGTATTACTGAAGTCTGGAAGGATGGAAAGCTTGTCGGTGACGTGTTCGTTGGCCATCAGGGAAGCGATCCCACCTACCTCGGGCAGGTTAACCAGGTAATAGGCTGCGCCTATAGCCCCCGACATGGCGACGAAGAAGAGTAAAAAATCCGTGTAGACTACCCCTTTGAACCCTCCGAGAGCACTAAAGGTAACCGTGATAAGGCCCGCGCTGATCACGGTCTGCCAGGGCTCCAGCCCGAGCATGATCCCACCGATCTTGATGGCGGCAAGGGTAACAGCAGACATGGTAATCACATTAAAGATCACCCCCAGGTAGACGGCCCGGAATTTCCTCAGAAAACTGGCCGCAGCACCCCCGTACCTGAGTTCATAGAATTCCAGATCGGTATTCACATCGGATATTCTCCAGAGTTTCGCATAGACAAACACTGTCAACAGGCCGGTGATCAGGAACGCCCACCATACCCAGTTCCCGGAAACCCCGTTGGTCCTGACAATATCGGTGACCAGGTTGGGTGTATCTGTCGAAAAGGTGGTGGCTACCATGGAAAGACCGAGCAACCACCAGGGCATGGTCTTGCCGCTCAAAAAGAACTCCGAGGTATTCTTGCCTGATTTCTTGGAAACGATGACCCCTATGGCCAGTACAGTAGAAAAGAAAACGATGATAAAGGCGTAGTCAAGTGTGCTTAACTCCATATGGTGGTCCGTTGGTCTGTGGCTAAAGATATTATTTTTTAAGATACCTTTATCCTGTCCCGCCCCAGGATATATTCAGATCAATAAGTGGAAATCACCCTCACGTCATGGATCCTCGCCTTCACCGCATCGGTGGTGCTGGGAATATCCAAATCGGGGATCAAGGGCATCGCTGTGATCATTATCACGCTTATGGCGCTGGCCTTTGGCGCCCGTGCCTCCACCGGTCTGCTGGTACCCCTGTTCGTGGTCGGGGATATCTTTGCCGTACTCTACTACAACAAACACGCCCGTTGGTCTTACATACGGAAATTCCTCCCCTGGATGATGGCCGGCGTTGTTTTGGGTGTAATACTCGGCAAGGACCTGCCGGAGGCTCGTTTCAAGGTCTGGATGGTGGTTGTCATCCTGGGCAGTGTGGCTGTGATGACCTGGTGGGACCTCAGAAAATCAAAAGCAGTCCCTACTCATTGGGGCTTTGCAGGCCTGATGGGCCTTTTGGCAGGAGTAACCACCATGATCGGGAACCTTGCCGGTGCTTTTTCCAACATCTTTTTCCTGGCGATGAGGTTGCCGAAGAACGAGTTCATAGGGACTGCCGCCTGGGTATTTTTCTTCATCAACCTTTTCAAATTGCCCTTCCATATTTTTGTGTGGGAGACGATTACCCCGGATACCCTAATGGTAAACGCCAAGCTCCTGCCGGGAGTGGCCCTGGGCCTGTTTGCCGGGGTACGACTGGTGAGGATCATAAGGGAGGGCTTTTATCGCAGGATGATCCTGTTGCTCACCGCCCTGGGGGCCCTCATCCTCCTTTTCAGGTAAGGATTCACGAAAATTTACTATTTTACTCTGTGTTTTACTGCCCTATCCGGTAAAATGCTGCCTTATCATGAGTCGAATAATCAGATATTTACTGCTCATTTGCCTGCTGTCCTTTTCCTGCAAGGACATACGCACAGATAGAAAATCGGCCCAGACCGATCTGCCGGCAAAACGGGATCTCACCGACATCCGTGCGGACGGCAAACTCCGGGCCCTGATCGCATATAGCGCAACCAGTTACTTTCTTTACCGCGGGCAACCGATGGGATATGAATATGAGTTGCTCAAACGCCTTGCTGATGATTTAGGGGTAGAACTCGAATTACACGTCTCCCGGGACCTCGATGAAATGCTTTCCGAGCTCAAAAAGGGAGCGGTGGATATCGTCGCCCATGGCCTGGCTATCACCGCGGAGCGCAAGCAGGAGGTTGCCTTTGCCGAATACCTATACGTGACCGAACAGGTTCTCGTGCAGCGGAAACCAGACGGTTGGAGAAAGATGACTCGGGATCAGATCCGGGAGGCGATGGTGAGCGACCCCATCGAACTCATTGGAGATACCATCTCAGTGAGGGAGAACTCTTCCTATTTTAGGCGGATCAGGAACCTTTCCCGTGAAATAGGCGGAGAGATCGTCATCGATACCCTGGAAGGGAATTACGCGACAGATGAGATCATCAAAATGGTGGCAGACGGGAAGATCAAATATACCCTGGCTGATGAAAACCTCGCCAGCATCAATACCTCCTACTACCCTGATCTGGATGCAGAGGTCCCCCTCAGTTTTTCCCAGCGAATAGCATGGGCAGTAAGACCCGACTCAAAGGAACTCCTTGAAGCGACCAACCAATGGATCCGCAAAGAGAAGAAGGAAGATGATTACTATGTGATCTACAACAAATACTTCAAGAACAAGCGCAGTTTCCGCAGACGGGTCAACAGTCCGTTTTACAGCCTCAATAAGAAACAGATCAGCCGGTTCGACCCCATCATCAAAGAACATTCCCGATATCTCGGTTGGGACTGGCGACTTCTGGCCTCCCTGATCTACCAGGAATCCCGTTTTGATCCCGAAGCCGAGTCCTGGTCAGGTGCTAAAGGTCTGATGCAACTCATGCCCGGAACGGCTGAAGAACTCGGAGTAACCGCCACAGCAGATGCCGGGGAGGTCATTCGCGCGGGGACGAAGTATCTCAGGCAACTGTATGAGAATTTCTCACATGTTGAGGATTCAGTCCAACGCATCAAATTTACCCTGGCATCCTATAACTGTGGTTTCAGCCACGTACAGGACGCTCAGAATCTGGCACGCGTACGCGGACTTCAGGATACTATCTGGGACGATCATGTGGAAAAGATGATCCTGGCACTGAGCCTGCCTCAGAATTACAACCACGAAGTGGTTAAATATGGCTACGTGCGAGGGATGGAACCCCTGCAATACGTAGAGCAGATCTTCCAGCGATACGACCATTACCGAAAATTCATCGATGGAGAAGGAACCGAAATACCCAGCCTAGCGGGATCTTAGTCGGTTTGCGATCTCCCTTTCAAACTTTTTGTCATCTTCGATAATTTCGAAAAAAGACAGTAGGAAGTCATGTGCTTCACGGTACTGTGCAGTGTCCTCAAATAGTTCCTGTAGGTCGGTCAGCTTTTTGAGAAGCTCAGGTTTCTTTTGGATGAACTCACCCCTCACCTGGTCCAGATGAGACCGCTCCCGTTCATACCCTTTGTAGATCCTATCTGTCACCTGGGAGATGGATCCGGAGAGGTTTTGAATGTTTGTCACAGCGGCATAGGGTGCATTGACCAGCCCTGACATATCGAAGTCGTAGGGCACAGGAATAATGCGCTTTTCTGCGAAGAGTAATTTCTGATTGTGGAGTTGTTTGGTGGAGAAATCAGTGTTGGCAATCATATATTCGAAAAAGGCGTTGCGGACAGAGGCGAGTCCGTCCTGTTGCAGCGGGTGGACACGCCGTTTGACCTCCTGACCCCGGTAACGCTTGCAAAGATGATCAATATCCTCTATGAGAAAGCCATAAAAATGATGGTCTACCTCCCTGCGTCCGCGATCATCAAAAAACGAGACCTCTGCGAGTCTGGTTTTGAAATGATAGGGAGAAATTACTTCGTAGAGTTGATATGCCAGATATTCCTTCAGGACATAGTCTCCCGAATAGCGCTCGAGCAGGCAGGGGAGAACCATTTTGAGTTCTTCACTTCCCGCGAAGATGGTGGTTTTCGTGGACGATCTTTTGAATTTTAACTTCAGGGGTGCGAAATAGCAGGTCTTCCTCCTGAAATTGCCCCGGGCCCTGATACGAACTGGTAGGGAATCCCACTGCTCGCCTATTCTGTGCCAGATGCGCGATTGCAAATAAACGCTGTCGTTAGTTTTGCGTTTGACTTCCTTATTGGAATAACGCAACTGCAGGGACAACGGGGAATTATTCCGAAACAAGAGGGGCAGGGAATCCCTTTTGAGGTCCTGTGACAAGATCGGTCCGGATGGGAAACAACAGAAGGTGATCACGCACAGAAAGAACGCAATAGGAAAGCCTGTCTTCGTCATCTTGTTTCCCATGCTATTCAAGATAAGCATTATGAGATCCACCTAACAGAAATCCAGTGAATAATACCCTGTTGATAAATAGTTGCTGTTAAGGCTTTGTTAATTTATTAACTTTTTTTTAACTTGATGTCAGAAACCAGTTAAGTGAACTGATGGACGAATCATTGAGATTATTTAGTGCGAGAATGATCACAGGTCTGTTGTTTATCGCGATTGCAACACTTGTCATCATTGCCTACCAAGAGTATTCTGCTGAATTAGCCAAAGAAGCCGAACTCTATGTCGCTTCCTCCTTACATCAATTTGACACCGCTCTGGCTGTCAAGTAAGGACATGCCCATTTGGTAATGGCCCGAACACTCAATTTTCTGAACATTCAACCTGAAACCACTAGAAAATCCGGCCAATTGGCCGGATTTTTTATTGTTGTACACCGCAACCTTTCGACTATTTGAGAATTACATTCCATTGGACATATTTTTGAGAATGCCTGAGAGATTTGATAAAATGTCCTCTTGTATAATATTCTCTTTTTTAGAAAATTGTGAAAAAATAAGTATACTTGCCTTTAACAAAAAACAAAGAAAATGATTAAGAAAGTATGCATAGTTGTCTTATCGATGACCGGATTTTTCAGTTACGCACAGACCGAGGCCGAACTCAAGGCCGATTTGGCGACCAAGAAAGATTCCATAGCGGCAATTCAGGGCAGGGCTGATGCCATACAAGCCCAAATAGACGCCCTCCCGGGATGGAAGATAGGTGCTTTCGGGACCATAGGTGCAAACTTGTCGAATTTTAGCAACTGGTATGCGCAGGGCTTCCCGAACAACTCTGCCGGGAATATTGGATTTACTGTTAATGCCTTTGCAAACCTCAAAGAAGATAAATTCTTCTGGCGCAATTCGGCTAATATCAATTTGCAGTGGGTGAAACTGGACGACAAGGACGACCCCACGGATTCTGACAGTTTTCGGGAGGCGACCGACGTATTCAACATCACTTCCCTTTATGGAAGGAGATTGAGCAAAAGCTTTGCAGTTTCAACGCTAGGAGAATACCGGACCACCATCCTGAACAACTTCAACGACCCCGGCTACCTCGATATTGGAGTTGGAGGTACCTGGACACCCTCGGATAACCTGGTAGTGGTTATCCACCCTTTGAACTACAACTTTGTATTCAGCAGCGAGGACACCATCTTCAATTCCTCCCTGGGAGCCAAGATTGTGGCCGACTACACCCGAAGTGTAGGTGCCATCAACTACAAGAGTAATCTCTCTTTGTTCCAGAGCTATGAAAGCGGTGACCTGAGCAACTGGACATGGATCAATTCCTTTTCCTACACCTTGTGGAAGATGATCGGGGTGGGCTTTGAATTTGGCCTGAGAAACAACAAACAGGAAGCGCTCAACTATTCTGTGAACACTCTTGGAAATACTGCAGAGACCTTTGATACCGTTGACAACGACCTGCAGACCTATTGGACGCTTGGCCTGAGTTATAAATTCTAATTTTAGAAACCATCAATAATCACTAACCATTTAAATTCGAACACTATGCTAAAAGAATTCAAGAACTTCATAATGACAGGCAATGTCATTGAATTTGCCGTTGCCGTTATTCTGGCGGGAGCCGTCAGCCTTGTCGTGAACGGGTTTGTCAATGACATCGTTATGCCCGTTGTGGGCGAGTTTACCGGAGGAGTTGATTTTGCCAACCTCAAGTTCGTCCTGACAGAAGCTTCAGGCGTTGCCGGAGAACCGGGAGCAGTAGCTGAGAACGCTATCCGATATGGGGCATGGATCAATTCCATCGTAAACCTCATCATCGTAGGCTTTGTCTTGTTTGTTATCATCAAGGCGTACAACAAGACCAAGACCCCGCCACCACCACCAGCCCCTAAGGGACCCAGCCAGGAAGAATTACTGGCTGAGATCCGAGACCTGCTGAAAAAGAAATAAGTCCGCAGAAACAGCGATTCATAAAAAACCCCCTGAGAACAGCATTCAGGGGGTTTTCTATTTTCAAATGCCTTTTACTAAGAGGGAATCGCTAAATTACTTCTGATTCGAAATCCGATTCCATTGACAGAAAAGATAGGCATGGGGGGAGGGTGTCACTGGTGTACAGAGGCTGTTTTTTCATCCCTTAGGGGAGTGGGCGATGTTAAACAGGGATGGATCTCTGCCATAGAGAAACCAGACTTTTCCGAAGCCGTACTTTTAGAGTACGACCCTAACCGAATTCCCTTGAAAGTATTGTTGAGAATACACCTGTCTACGCACAGCAGTACTTCAAATCACCCTATGAGAAACAAATACAGGTCGGCCGTATACACCTTCTCCGGGGCACGGCGTTTGGAGGTGGAGCGCCTCATGCGTGAAATACAACCTGACTTCCCGAAAAAGATCATAACCGAGGCGCTGAGCTTCCGCAAATTCAGGATCAATGCAGAAGAGTACCTAGACTACTATCGCAAAGATCCCCGGCGACCATTTTGCCAAAACATCATCGCGCCTAAAATCAGAAAGCTGATACTCGAATACAAAAATTGGATCGAACCGGGCAGTCTTGTTTAACTTCTCAGAGAAGGTCTGCTTTACAATTTTTATTGATCTTTTACCTAAATATCAGTATCTTATAGGAATCTTTCTACCAAATACTGGTATCATGGGAACAATCAAATCATTAAACAAATGGGCAAATGCCCATACGTATTACGGCCTCGACCTGCTTCGGGTCGCCCTGGGCCTCTTCCTTATCTTAAAAGGAGTGGATTTTATGTCAGACGCAGAGGCCATGGCCCTGGTGATGGACCCGTACAGAGACCTTCCCGGGAGCATGATGATCATTCATTACGTGGCGGCAGCCCACTTTGTTGGCGGGTTCTTTATCATTGTCGGTCTGCTCACCCGATGGAGCGTAGCCTTGCAGTTGCCTATCGTGATTGGCGCCATCCTTACCAATTTCCTGGGCGTAATGATCGTCAGTAATCTGATCCAGGCATTGATCGTCTTTTTCGTATGTATTTTCTTCATGATCTACGGATCGGGAAAGCACTCTCTGGACTATTATTTGAAAATGCAGAAATAGAAAGATCCAGCTGCCTCATCACTCACTTTTACCTCCTGTTTTCCGGATCATTCTCAGTAAGAAATATCATCCAGTCTTTTGGCCATCGGGAATCCAAAACTCAATCCCAAGCAGGAACCGGGCACCCGAAAATCCGGGGTCATTTACTATTAAGCTTCAAAGAAGAATATCGTTGAACGACATAGTTGATTTTGTTTCACAACAGATTCTGACTGTTTCACAACATTTAAAAGGGAGTTCACCACAAAAAATGCTAACTTAAAGAGAGATTATGAACCCCTTAAATCATATCGCTATGGAAACTAAAACTGAAAGACATCCCATCCTTAACAGGATATTGACAGCACTGAATTTTAGCCTGGAAGTTGTATTATTACTGATCGCCCTGGGCTTCCTGATCGGACTGTACAACCTTTTTGGATAATGCCGATATATTTCATCAAGAGGAAAAGGCTCCTGCTCTTGCAGGGGCTTTTTTGTTGTTTACCTCATCCACCGGTCGATTGAGCATTACAACACTTCCTCTCAAGCGCGACAAGGTCTGAATGGCAAGGAATAATTTTTCGCATAGGCTGACCCACCCCTTACCGCTTTGTCGCTGAAGCTTTGAAGCGTAAGTGACCCTCCAGGGAGGGAGAAAACTAAGAAAGCAAAGATGTTTTCGAGACTGAAATATCAATTCAAACTAGGGATCTAAGCGCACATACCGAAACTCCGGACCATCACACGGGATGAAGTCGCTTTGGATCAGAAGACCCTGGGAGCGAAAATAAAATTCCTGGGGTTCCGGAGTACAGTTCCGAATAAAGATGTTGTCTTCTGTATAGGTCACCAGAAAACCAGACCTGCCACCTCGTTCTGTGGTAATCCACCGGCCTTCAGCGATGGTGGTTTCCCCATCCCTCGTCTGTGATTTTAGGAAAAGTCCGTCCGAGACAAACTCCACCCGTTCTGTAAAATCGAGTTCTGACGCCTGTTGCTCGGTCTGGGTCATATAGGCGTAGGTACTGCTTAACTGCCAGGTTTCAGCCAGCAGGGGGTCATTGGAAGAACCACAGGATACTATGAAAAGGAAAACAAAGAATAGAATGCGGGGCATGACTTCAGTTTTTTATAAGATGGCAAAAAGGGAAGAGGTTGCTTTGGTTTTTGGATGGTTTCCAGGGGATATCCAAAATTCCAAAAATAGGTTCACTCTGTTTTGGCAAAATCTTTGATATCTTTCGATAAACTGTTCACCATGCTTCATCCTTTACGGACCCTCCCGATCCTCCTGGTCTTATTCATCATTTTGCCTGCATCCGCACAGAAAAAAGGATATGAACCCGGGTATATCATCACCATGGATGGGGACACCCTCCAGGGGCAGATAAAGGACCGCTCCCCCGATCCCTTTGTTGACCTTTATTCCAAGATACGGTTTATCCCGGAAGGCAAAAGGTCCAGAGATAAATACGGCCCCTGGGAGATCCGTGGATACGGCTCTGGAGGTCGGGAGTACGAGTCGGTGCGCTTCCGGGAAGAATCGTCTTTTTTTACCCTGCGATATTACACCGATGCACAGGCCCCCCGGACCTTTCTTCGGGTGATCAGGAAGGATGGTCCTCTCACCTACTACCACAAGGAATTCATATATGACGATAACTTTGAACTCGATTTTTTTCCCTTGATCCACCGGGAGGGAGAGGAGGAGATGGTAAGGGTCACCCAGGGCATTCTCGGATTGAAACGGGAACGACTCATGGAGTATTTCCAGGATTGTGAAGCACTTGTGGCAGCCCTTTCCAAGAAAGAACTGAAGGAGGCCGGGGAGGTGTACGATTTCTATCTAGAGGCGTGCATGCCCCATTCTGAGGATGGCTTCTTCGCAGATACGCTGGAAGGAAGATGGGATATCGACCTGAGGCCCACTCCCGATGCCGACCCGTATACACAAGAATTCCGGGTAACTCAGATCTCAGGCAATACGTTTCAGGGCTATTTCTATGGAAGTCCGCTCGAAGGTGCCCGTTTGAACCGAAACTGGGACGAACTCTTTTTTGCCTTTACAACCAGAGACCAGAATTTCGAGTATTACCATTCGGGCTACATGCGGGACGGCGAACTCTATGGGGTTTCTTATTGCCCGGGCAGGGAGTTCGTGCAACCCTGGACAGGGGTAAGAAAGTAAAATATAGCTACCTGCAAAGAATATTTTCATTCAGCTCAGAATAACGGTAACCATGAAATTAAAATTACCTCGATTTGTTTTTATCTTTCTTCTCATTTCTTGTGGAAGAAACACGAGAATCTACCCCGAGATCGAAAATAAGATCGCTCAGGAAACGGAATTTGAAACTGCCTACTCGAATGAGTTTTCTAATATTGAAAATATTGAAGATCCCCTGGTGATAGCCTGGTTTGAAAAACAGGATTCGATGACAGAAGCGTATTTTGAAAATTCCGGTTACAAAAAACTGCTAAACCATTACGCCCAATTGGAAAACAGGGCCTCCAGCCCTGCCAAAAACCTGAAATTTGATGAAGCAGGCAATACCTTTTATTTAGAGAGTGATTCTTTAGGTGATAAGGAGATCCTTTTTAAGAGCAGAAATTTTGATCCTGGTGTGGTTGTTTACGACTCTTCCCATTTTAGAGACGGTGAATATCAAATTGAATATTATAAGCCATCCTATGATGGAAAATATGTTGCCATTGCAATGGGCAAAACCGAATTGTTTTTCAATGAGATCATTATTGTCGATGTTGCGTCTAATCAGGTGTTGGGAAAAACGCTGACCAATGCCAAACCAAATAAGGCCGGTTCTATCGTGTGGTCTACAGATAACAATTGTATTCTTTATATCCTGTATCCAAACAGTGGTGAAGATGAGAATGATCGCAACAGCTATACCGTGCAATACTGCTTGGACAGATCTGAAAATGATCCAGTCCCTATCTTCAAAGATGGCGTAAATGGTATTGACTTAAACCCAGAATTCTACCCCATCCCTAGGATCAGATCGGTTCATAGCAATTATGTCTTTATATATGAGGCAAATGCATCAGACTATTGGGATTGCCATTACCTTCCAATTGAAGACTATAAAAAGGGGAACTTCCAATGGAAACATTTGTATAGTTCGAAAGAAAAAGTGCTCTACAGTTATGGAACAGAGTTGAATCACAACTATTACTTCAAAAGAGTTAATGAAGGTAAAACAGAGTTGTGCTACACAGATTTAAAAAACCCAGATTTCACAAATCCTGAGATCATCGTAAGTGGAGAGGGAAACATTCAGGTAGCCGACTTTCAAGTAACAAAAAGCAAGGTGTATTACGGGTTGAGCTATAACGGAGTATCTGAGAGGTTGTTCGCTTTTGATCCTTTAACACAAAAGACCGAAGAAATAGACTTGCCATCTTCAACCGGTGATATCGATTTTGACTACCGATCTCCTTATCAAGATGATCTATGGATTAAAATCTACGGATGGACGGCCAATCCCAAGCAATACTATTTGAGTCCGGAAGGCAACATGACATTCATGGAGCTGGGGATGTGGCCCGATTATCCTGAATTCAAGGATATCATCAGTGAAGTAGTAGAGGTAGCTTCTCATGACGGGACCAAAGTGCCAATGAGCATTGTGAGAAGAAAGGACCATAAGTTCGACGGTCATGCAAAGGGTATTATAACAGCCTATGGTGCGTATGGCTTATCCGAGAGTCCTTGGTTTCATTCACCTATAGCCGATTTTATCAATCAAGGCAATATTTATGCTTCGGCACATGTGAGGGGTGGAGGTGAAAAGGGACCCGTGTGGCATGACAACGGTAAAATGGACAAAAAGCCTAATTCCTGGAAAGATCTCATCGCTTGCAGCGAATATTTGATTGATCAGGGTCTTGTGAATAAAAATAAGCTCGCTTTAAATGTAAATAGCGCAGGAGCCATAACCGGAGGTATGGCGGTCAACGAAAGACCGGAATTGTACAGTGTATTTTCAGGATTTGTTCCTAATATCAATTTGATTCGCACAGAATACATCGAAGAATTGGATGATTCAGATATCCTCTATGAATTTGGGACCATTAAGGAAAAAAAGAGTTTTGAAAACCTCCTTGGGATGGATCCCGTTGTCAATTTTTCCAAAAATCAAAAGTACCCCAGCACATTAATGATTATTGGTTACAAGGATTACCTGATCTCACCTTCCGCGGCTGGCAAATACATCGCATTACTTCAAGAATATAGCAATTACCCTAATAAACTTCACCTGTTGGATGTCAAATTTGATTCCGAACATGAGATAGATTGGTTAGAGGATTACAGTCGCATGCTCTACTTCACCCTAGACCAGATGGATGAGAAATAGAGTGGTTGAAAATTTAGTATCTTATTTGTATTCTATATTTGTTCAAGTGACCCTTTAAATTATTCCTTATGAGAATTAACTATTTATATACTTTCTTCCTTATTTTTCTGGTATCATGCAGCACAAAAAAGACATTTCCCGTTTCTGACCTCGCCCCGGCTGCTGAGATCACCGTAAAACAGAAGACGGACAATAACGACAACAATGAGATCACCGTCAAAGCGAAATACCTCGCAAGTCCGGATAGGATAAGCCGAGGAGCTACGGCCTATGTGGTCTGGCTGGTCAGCGAAGAAAATGGCCTTAAGAATATCGGTGCTCTTTACAATGAGAACGGGGAGGATTCCGAACTGGAAACGGTCACCTCTTTTGTGGGCACGGAGATCTTTATCACAGCTGAAATGGAACCCGGGGTCTCCCGGCCCGATGGGGTGGAGATTACCAGGGTAAAACTTTGATCTCAGGTGAATAGCTCACTTCATCCAGCCCGGCAAAATTATTACGGAGGCGTTTCGCAGTCCTGCGTTTTTTTCGGCCGCTGAAAATTTCAATGGCGATCC
>CBDTYM010000059.1:0-14100 GCA_965364605.1 uncultured Muriicola sp. | reverse complement strand
ATGTATCCCCTGGAAAACGTGGTACACGTGAATGAATATGGGGACCTGGGTGCTATCAAAGTGACCATACAGAAATTCTACCGGGTAAACGGTGAATCCAACCAGTTGGAAGGGGTCAAGAGCGATATCGTTATTCCCGACCGCTACCGGTACATCGTTCTGGGTGAAAAAGGACAAGCCAATGCGATGAACTGGGACAAGATCAACCCTGCGAACTACAAGGTCTGGGATGGAAACAACAATTTTGATAAGATCATCCAGAATAGCAACAAGCGGATCGCTCAGAACCCGCAGGTAAGGCTCATTGAAGAGAATGCCAAATGGCTTAAGGAACAACAAGACGAGATGACCGTTACGCTCAATTACGATATGTACAAGGAGAGGGACAGGCAGAACCGTGAGAAGTCAGACTACTTCAAGAAACTGATGGACTACGACTCTGAACTCATCTTTGAGTCTGTGAAATACGAACAAGATCTTTTTGTCAAGGACACCCTACTGAAGGAAAAACGGGAGCGCTGGCATGAGAATCTCGTCAAAGATGTCTACATCGAAGAGGCGGTGAACGTATTGAGGGACCTCAAGGAAGCGAATCTCAAGAACGATAAACTCGCCCACGTAAAAGGGTAGGACCCTTCCAAGACCATACAAAAAAAGGCCCTGTTGAAGGGCCTTTTTTCATATGTGATCTTCTTCTTCACACCGTGCTGAGCTTGTCAGCATGCAATTTTCTCAACTTGTTGATCTTGGGGG
This sequence comes from uncultured Muriicola sp., assembly GCA_965364605.1. Lineage (GTDB taxonomy): Bacteria > Bacteroidota > Bacteroidia > Flavobacteriales > Flavobacteriaceae > Muriicola. The sequence continues at coordinate 13,347 of CBDTYM010000059.1, read as the reverse complement.
TGATCACATAGCTGCAATATCCCTGTCTGGGGTTATTCCTGTAATAGTCCTGGTGATAATCCTCAGCTTCATAGAAAGTCCCAAGCGGACTCAATTCCGTGACAATGGGGTCATCAAAGGCATCTGCGAGTTCCTCAAACACCGATTCTGCCACCTGTTTTTGGTCGCTATCCGAGTAATAGATCACAGATCGATACTGTGAGCCCACATCTGCCCCCTGCCGATTCAGGGTAGTCGGGTCGTGGGTGGTCATAAAGATCACAAGCAGGTCGTGGTAAGATATCTCCTGCGGATCAAAGCTCACCTGGACCACTTCGGCATGGCCCGTCAGTCCGGAACACACCTCTCTGTATGTGGGTTTGCCGGGAGCCTTGCCTCCTGTATATCCGGAAACAACTTTTTTAACCCCATTTACTTCCTGCATGACCGCTTCGGTACACCAGAAACATCCGCCTCCCAGGGTGGCGATCTCTGTCTTATTCATCTGTGTCATCTGTGATCAGTTTTAGGGATTCAGAGTTAATACAATAGCGCAGGCCACTCGGTGCAGGGCCGTCAGGAAAAACGTGACCCAAATGAGCGTCACAGGTATTGCACATGACCTCTACCCTGACCATGCCGTATGAGGTGTCCTTTTCGTATTTCACAGCGTTTTCCTCAATGGGCTGTGTAAAACTTGGCCAACCGGTACCGGAATCGAATTTGATAGTAGAGTCGAACAAGGGCGTATCGCAGCAGACGCACGCGTATTTGCCCGCTTCGTAAATACTACAGAGCGCACCGGAATGAGGTGCTTCCGTGCCTTTTCTTCGGGTAATACGGTATTGTTCAGGGGTGAGGGATTCCCGCCATTCGGCCTCTGTTTTTTCCACCCTTGAATCGGGTTTGGGGTTGCCCTCAACTGAATAGTGTATGACGTCTTTCCAGGTTAGCATATGGGATCTTTCATTTAGTTATTCTTCCTTTAGGGGAGATCTTTACAGTCGTAAAGAGCATAAAATCCTTACGCTCAAAGGTAGGCCTTCCTGCCGGGAATAAGTGTATTTTTGACCTGCACTCGAAAAAGGATTTCGGATATGAGAAGATCCCAGAAGAACAGGCTGATATATACCCTATTGCTGGTGTTGGTCATCATTCTATTCTGGTGGGTAGAACGCTACGTGCTGCCCCTCGAGAACGGAAAAGCCTCCGGCGCGGCCATCAGCCTGCCGGAATTTGTCTTACCCTCAGCAGAGAAGGGGGATATTGTAGTCCACAGGTACTATTCCCTGGAATACAGTGAGGCACACGAACAGGCCAAATGGGTAGGCTACCTGCTTACCCGTTCCCACCTCACTGGAGATGACCGCAAAAGACCTTTCTTTATTGAAGATCCCAAAGTGAGGACTTATTCTGCGGACTGGCGTAATTACAAAAACTCCGGATATGATCGTGGACATCTGTGCCCTGCCGGGGACCGCAGATTCTCCGAGACCGCCTACGAGGAAACCTTTTACACCAGCAATATCAGTCCTATGAAACCCGACTTCAACGCTGGGGTATGGAACCGTTTGGAAATACAGGTGCGCTCCTGGGCCCGGCGGTATGATTCCCTTTACGTGATCACGGGCGGTGTTCTCGGGAAGGGACTAAGGAGTATAGGATATGAATCTGTTTCCGTTCCCGAGGCCTTCTACAAGATCGTCCTTAAAGGGGACCCGGCCGACCCTCAAGTCATCGCCTTCCTCATACCCCATCGGGAAAGCTCTCAGCCTCTGGATAATTTCACGGTGAGTGTAGACCAGTTAGAGGATGCCACCGGGATAGATTTCTTCAAAGCTCTGGAGGACTCTATGGAAAGCAGATTGGAAAGCGAAATGGATCCCTCTGCATGGCCATTCTAAAGCCATTCGTTCAGCCTGTTGGCATCCAGTTTGAGGAAGATAAAGAGCAGTACTGTAAAACCAATCAGAGCTGAACCTCCGTAACTGAAGAAGGGGAGGGGTATGCCAATGGTGGGCAGCAGGCCGGTCACCATCCCGATATTGATGAAATAGTGGATAAGGAGGATGGAAATGACCCCATAACCGTACATGCGACTAAAATCGTTCTTCTGGCGTTCCGCCAGATATACCAGCCTTAACAGCAACGCGGTGAACAGGATCACTACGGTAGCCGTCCCCACAAATCCCCATTCCTCACCTACCGTACTGAAGATGTAGTCTGTGTGTTGTTCAGGAACAAAATCCCCTTTGGTTCGGGTACCTTCCAGGAAGCCTTTACCAAGTCCGCCCCCGGACTCTATGGCCTTTTCAGACTGGTAGGTGTTGTACCCAATGGTCTTCCTGATCTCGTCGAGTTTTTCCGGGTCTTTTTCAAGTCTCAGCCACAGACTGAAGCGGTCGCGGTGACGCTGTTCGAAAACGTTCTCAAAGACAAAATTTACGGAAAGGGAAAAGACGATAGACAGGACAAAAAATGACAGTAGCGGGAACAACGGCACCTTGAAACTGGACTTTTTGACCAGCAGAAAGACGGCGATCAAAAGGGTCAGGCTGATACCAACCCAAATGGTCCCGAACATCAGGGTAGCGATAAATATGATCAGGGCCACAAAGGCGATGACCAGGTAAAACAGGGGCAGGCCTTCCCTGAAGAGTACAAACACCAGTGCCAGGAATACCAGGGCGCTGCCGGGATCCGGCTGGGGGATGATAAGCAAGACCGGAATGAGGATGATCAGGAGGGCAAAAAGCTGGTCCTTCACCTGTTTGATATCCGTCTGTATATCGCTCAGGTATCGGGCCAAAGCCAGGGCCGTTGTGAACTTGGCCAGTTCCGAAGGCTGAAGATTAAAAAATCCGAGGTTGTACCAGGAGGTGGCTCCGGCAATGTTTTTACCGAAAGCGAAGAGCCCCAGAAGGAGAATCATGGTCAGGATATACATCAGGCTTGAGAAGCGCTCATAAAATTGGGCTTCCAGGATAAGCAGGATAAAAGCGCCGATCAGGCTGACCCCTATAAAGAAAAGCTGTTTGCCGTAGAGTTGACTAAAATCAAAAAGGGATCGGCCCTCTTCCGAGAATGTGGCGCTGTATATGTTTACCCAGCCGATAGATACCAGGATGAGGTAAAGTAGGATGGTAAGCCAGTCTACCCGCTTGAAGACGCTCTTACCAGACATATTCGTTGATCTTGAACTCCTCCCCGCTGTAGGGCTTGGCGTACTCAGCCTCAAGGGTCTTTTCCAACATGCGTTTTTCAAGATCGGTACGGGTGATCTCCCCTTTGAGGTATTTCTCGATCAGGAGGGAGGCGATATGTCCGGCATAGCGGGCTCCGTAGTAACCGTGTTCGATATAGACCGCCAGGGCGATCTTGGGATTATCCACCGGGGCGAAGGCCACAAACAGGGAGTGGTCCGTCAGTTGGGTGCGTACCCCGTTGATCTTGGTAAAGTTTTCGACGGTACCGGTTTTCCCGGCAATTTCGATCCCGGGGATCTGCAGCCACTTGGCTGTTCCTTTGGTATATACGTCGGCCATGCCCTGAACCACGGGTTCGAAGTGTTGCTTGTCTATGGTGGTATAGTGAGGCGTAGTGAATTTCGGGTCGATAACATCCCGTCCGGCAATTTTCTTGATCACGTGAGGAGTAAAGTAATATCCCCTGTTGGCGATGGCGGCGGTCATGTTGGCCAGTTGTATGGGTGTGGCGGCCACCTCTCCCTGTCCGATGGAGTTGGAGATGATAAAAGAGGAGGCCCAGCGGTTGTCCCCATATACCCGGTCATAGTATTCCTTATCCGGAATCCGCCCTTTTCTGCCGGTTGGGAGGTCATACCCCAGATAATCTCCAAGGCCGAAACTCTTCATGTGTTTTTCCCACACGTCCATGCCCTCGTCTGTGGTTGGGTATTTTTCGTAGATCTTTCGAAAGGTCGCTGCGAAATAGGCATTGCAGGATTTGTAGATCCCCGAATTCATATCCCTCAGGCCACCCCCACAATGGCAGCCCCTCAATTTGTTCCCCACATAGAAGCCATTGTAGCAACGTACTGTAGACTCCGGGTTCATGACCCCTTCCTGCAAAGCCACCAGGGCATTCAGGGTCTTAAAGGGAGAACCCGGGGAAGGCTGGGCCAGCAGGGCCCGGTCCCAGGTAGGTTTTGAGATGGTGTCGTAATGCAGTTTGCTGTAATTGGCTGAACGCTGGCGTCCTACGAGCAGGGCCGGGTCATAGGTGGGTCCCGAAATGAGTGCCAGGATCTCCCCTGTTCCTGGTTCTATGGCCACGATGCCTCCCCTTTTTCCGTGCATGAGGCGCTCGCCGTATTCCTGTAATTTCTTATCGAGGGTTACATGGATCTCCTTACCCTGTTCCGGCAGGGTGTCCAGGGTGCCATCCTTGTAAGGACCTATGGAGCGGTTAAAGCGGTCTTTTTGGATGAATTTCACCCCTTTGACCCCCCTGAGTTCTTCCTCGTATTGTTTTTCTATCCCCGTCCTCCCGGTGAGTTCACCCTGAATGTAGTAGGGATTTCTTCGGATATCCGCCTCGTTCACCTCGGAGATGTATCCCAGTACATTGGCGCCGCTTGGTGTGTCGTAATAACGAAGGGACCTCTTCTGTATATAGAACCCTTCATATTTGCGCATCTTTTCCTGTAAACGGGCGTAATCTGCCTTGGAGAGTTGGGGTACAAGGACAGATGGCAGGCGGGGAGAGTATACCCTTGCTTTCCTCATCTGTTCCACAAACCTGGGTTTGTCGATCCCGAGGAGGGAACAGAATTCCAGGGTGTCCAGGGGTTTTACTTCCCTGGGGATCACCATGACATCGTAGGCAGGCTGGTTGGCTACCAGGAGTTCCCCGTTGCGATCGTATATGAATCCCCTTTCCGGGTAGTCATAGATCACCTTGACTGCGGCGTTATCCAGGATCTGATCTGGGGTGGAACGGAAGATCTGTAAATAGGAAAGTCTACCTATAAAGGTGAAACCTATAATGACAATAATGGACGATAGCAGGATCTTTTTCATTCTCTCTCTTCACTGAACAGGGTGATCATCAGAATACTCAGGACCAGGGTCCCCGCGCTCGTAAGCAATGTCTTTTTCAAAAGTAATAGCAAATGGGACAAACTAAAAATCTCCAGCAAAAAGAAAATCAGGTGATGCCCCAAAATTAAGAACGTCAAAAACGCGATTTGTTGTGCCTTGGTCGTATTTCCCAGCCTAAAACTCTGGAATTCATAGTTCACGCCAAAGACAAAGCGCATGATGGAAGCCCTGAAATAAGCCATGGTTGCGCAGGCGACAGCGTGGAAGGCCACAGTATCTGAAAAGATGTCGACCGTAAGCCCAAGGACAAAACTGATGATGATAAAAACACTTCTGCGTTGTTTGATAGGGTACCAATAGAGAAAGAGGATGTAGATCATGGGATTGATGAATCCCAGGAAATTCAACCTGTTGAAAACGAGCACTTGTGCCAGTACAAGAAGCAGAAAGCGTAAACCGGTCTGTAGGTAAAGGCTATTGCTCATCGTTGATCTTCTCTTCCAGGAGTTGGATCTCCTTCCTGTTCTTATTGCTGATGATATAGACGTTCTTAAGATTGGTCATATCGTTGAACAGGTCTACTTCAATAGAGTAAAAACTCTCAGAAGCCATCAGGTCGAATTTCTTGATCGTCCCTATGGGGATGTTCTCGGGAAAGATACTGGACATGGCCCCGGTGACGATGGTATCCCCAATGTTGAGGGGCACGATGCGGGGGATGTCTTCTAGCTGAACCACATCGTAGTTATCTGTGTCCCATTTCAGGGAGCCAAAATTATTGGTGTTCTTGATCTTGGCATTGATGTTAGAGCGGGTGTTGAGTACACTTTGTACAGCGGAAAACTTATCGGTGGTCTGTTCCACGATCCCGAGAATACCCAGGGAGGTGATCACCCCCATGTCTTGCTGCACCCCATCTGAGGCCCCTTTGTCCAGGGTGATGTAGTTGTTCCTCAGGGCATAGCTGTTCTTGATGATGCGGGCGGGGATCACTTCATAGACCAGGGAATCCCTCAAGAGTTCCGCTGGGTCCTCCTTCTCAGAATTGTACAGCAGGCTTTTGAGGCGGGTGTTCTCCTTCAGTAGTTCCCGGTTCTCTTCCCGCAGTTTAAAATAGGCCGTTATATCAGATCGGGTAGAATAAATACTGCCGCTGAGCCAGTTGGCGGAATTGAGGAAGCGCGACCTGTGATAGGAATGCGATCGCACGCTCATCCCAATTCCCAGGGCAATCAAAAACAGGTAGAGCAGGGTAGTCTTGTTGCGAAGGATGAAATTGATGATCTGTTGCATGCGCTTTTCCTGTTGGATGCTCCCATCCCTTTCGGATGGCCCGCTTCAAGGAGCATGGACGGATCGCTGAATCCGGGTGTTATTTGATGAGGATGCTCTTGTAGCGTTCTAAATTCTTGAGGGCGATCCCTGTGCCGCGTACTACGGCTCTTAGGGGATCTTCTGCGATATAGACAGGCAGGTCTGTCTTCTGGGACAGCCTGCGATCGAGACCCCTGAGCATAGAACCTCCTCCCGCGAGGTATATACCCGTATTGTAAATATCGGCAGCGAGTTCTGGAGGTGTCTGGGACAGGGTCTCCATAACGGCATCCTCTACACGTAAGATGGATTTATCAAGGGCTTTTGCGATCTCCCGGTAGGAGATGGATACCTGTTTGGGCTTACCTGTCAGCAAGTCCCTTCCCTGAACGGACATCTCTTCAGGCGGGGATTGCAGATCCTCGGTGGCGGAACCGATCTTGATCTTAATATTTTCAGCCGTTGTCTCACCTACATAGAGGTTGTGCTGCGTTCGCATGTAGTAGATAATATCGTTGGTAAAGACGTCCCCGGCGATCTTTACCGACTTGTCACAGACGATCCCACCGAGGGCTATCACCGCAATCTCAGTGGTTCCTCCTCCAATATCCACGATCATATTGCCCTTGGGCTGCATGATGTCCAGACCAATACCTATCGCTGCTGCCATAGGTTCATGTATAAGGTAGACCTCCTTGCCGTTCACCCGCTCCGCGGATTCTTTTACCGCGCGCATTTCCACTTCCGTGATCCCGGATGGGATACAGATTACCATTCTCAGGGCCGGTGGAAACCATTTTTTCTTCAGGGCCGGGATGTTCTTGATGAACATATTGATCATCTTTTCGGAGGCGTCAAAATCAGCGATCACCCCATCCTTCAGAGGTCGGATAGTCTTGATGTTTTCATGGGTCTTGCCCTGCATCTGGTTGGCTTCCCGCCCTACCGCGATGATCTTGCCGGTGATCCTGTCTCTCGCTACGATGGAAGGACTGTCAACCACGACCTTATCTGCGTGGATGATCAGCGTATTGGCGGTACCGAGGTCGATGGCGATCTCCTCCGTTAAAAAGTCAAAAAATCCCATTCTGAAAGTTTAGTTAGGTCCGGATAAACGGGTGTATTTCATCGACAAAAGTAGTAAAATTAATGTTTAAAATGACGCGTGCCAGTCATAACCATGGCAATTTCATTTTCGTCGCAATAATCGATGCTCAGCTGGTCTTTTATGGAGCCTCCCGGCTGGATCACACTGGTGATTCCACTCTTATGGGCGATCTCAACACAGTCGGGAAATGGGAAGAAAGCATCGCTGGCCATGACGGCCCCGTTGAGGTCAAAATTAAAGGATTTTGCCTTGTGAACCGCCTGGTTAAGGGCATCCACTCTGGAGGTCTGCCCTGTACCACTGGCACAAAGCTGCCTGTTCTTGGCCAGGACGATGGTATTCGATTTGGTGTGCTTACAAAGCTTGGAGGCGAAGATCAGGTCTTCCAGTTCCCGGTCTGAGGGTCTTTTCTTTGTCGCATAGGAGAGCCCTTCCACAGAATCCGTGACGTGGTCCTTATCCTGTACAAGGACACCGTTCAGGCAGGTTCGGACCAGGGTATCAGGCAATGCCACTTCTTTCTGTATCAGGATAATGCGGTTCTTTTTGCCTTTCAGGATCTCCAGGGCATCCTCGGAATATCCGGGGGCGATGACCACCTCGCAGAACAACTGATGTATCTCCCCGGCGGTCTCAGCATCGATCTCTGTATTGCTGATCAGGATCCCTCCGAAGGCCGAGACGGGATCCCCGGCCAGGGCATCCACATAGGCCTGGTGTATGGTATCCCGGGTGGCAAGTCCACAGGCATTGTTGTGCTTAAGGATAGCAAAGGTGGGATCGTCATCTTTGAATTCGGACATGAGGTTTACGGCGGCGTCCACATCCAAAAGGTTGTTGTAGGAGAGTTCCTTGCCGTGCAGTTTGGTAAACATGGCATCAAAATCCCCGAAGAAAAATCCTTTCTGGTGGGGGTTTTCCCCATACCTCAGTATCTGCCCTTTCATCTCGCTGACTTTGAGAGAAGCGATTTGGTGGTCCCTGTTGAAATAATTGAAGATGGCCGTGTCGTAGTTCGAAGACACATTGAAAGCCCTTGCGGCAAAGGATTTTCGCTCTTCCAGGGTTGTCTTCCCTTCGCTTTCTGCGATCAGGTCGAGGAATTCTCCGTAATCCTCCATGGAGGAGACACAGAGGACATCCTTGTAATTTTTTGCCGCTGCCCGGATCAGGGAGATACCGCCAATGTCTATCTTTTCAATGATCTCCTGTTCAGAGGCTCCGGAGGCCACCGTCTTTTCAAAAGGGTAGAGGTCAACGATGACAATGTCGAGCTGGGGGATGGCGTATTCTTCCAGTTGGGCCACATCACCTTCATTGTCCTGCCGGTTAAGGATTCCTCCAAAAACCTTGGGGTGGAGGGTCTTGACCCTGCCGCCAAGAATGGAGGGGTAACTGGTCACCTCTTCCACCGGGATGACCTCCATTCCCAGGGAACGGATGAAAGACTCAGTGCCCCCTGTGGAATACATGGTGATCCCCAGCTCGTGGAATTTTTTGACAATAGGTTCTAGCCCGTCCTTGTGGAAGACGGAAATCAATGCGGCTTTGGCTTTCTTGGAAGTGCCCATATCGATAGAATTTTGATGTGGTATGAGAACCCCAAAGGTACTTTTTTACCCCCTATCAGCCGCCCTGTCTTATCAACAAAAAAGGGAAAGTTTTAAAGAATTTCGGCTACTTGGGCATTGACGAATTCCAGGAACCGCTCGTCTTCCTCCGTGAAGGGATCCGGGGTTTCCGAATCGATATCGATCTGCCCTATGTTTTCCCCGTTGACAAAAAGGGGAATGACGATCTCGGATTTCACCGTAAGGCTGCAGGCGATGTAATTGTCCTGGGCGCTGACGTCAGGCACCACAAAATTGGAATTGCTAACGGCGACCTGTCCGCAGATCCCCTTGCCGAAAGGGATGATGGTGTGGTCTGTAGGGGCCCCGGCATAGGGGCCCAGCTTCAGTTCTTCCTTATTGCCGTTCTTGAAATAAAAGCCCACCCAGTCATAGTGGGGAACCTCTGACTTAAGAAATTCACACAGGTTCTTCAATCTGTCCTCCACAGAGAGTCCCTCCATGCCCAGGAAGGATTTCACTTGGGGTTTCAGGCGGTCAAACATATCTTTTTTTGCAAAAATAGGTATTCCTCTTCTTTGTTGCAGGGCGGTCAAAAAAGAAAAAAGCCACTGGATAATTCAGTGGCTTTTAATTGTTTTTGCAGTAATCCCGAATTACATCATGCCGGGCATTCCTCCGCCACCCATGGGTGGTGCTGCAGGAGCATCCTCCTTGATGTCTGTCAGCGCACATTCTGTGGTGAGGATCATTCCTGCCACGGAAGCGGCGTTTTCGAGGGCGATACGCGTCACCTTTTTGGGATCGATGATCCCCGCTTTCATCATGTCTACGTAGGTCTCAGTCTTGGCATCATATCCAAAATCACCTTTGCCGTCAAATACTTTGGCAACCACTACTGAACCTTCTCCACCTGCATTCTCTACGATGGTGCGCAAGGGAGATTCAATGGCCCTGGCCACGATATGCAGCCCGGTCTCCTCGTCCGGATTTTCCACTTTTACCTTGGACAAGGCGGCCTTGCTTCTGATGAAGGCCACGCCTCCACCGGCAACGATCCCTTCTTCCACAGCAGCTCTGGTAGCGTGGAGGGCGTCGTCTACCCTGTCTTTTTTCTCTTTCATTTCTACTTCGGAAGCAGCTCCTACGTAAAGCACAGCAACGCCACCGGCGAGTTTTGCCAGGCGCTCCTGAAGTTTCTCCTTGTCGTAGTCTGAAGTTGTGGTCTCGATCTGCGCCTTGATCTGGTTGACGCGGGTCTTGATATCCTTGGCGTTTCCTGCTCCGTTGACAATCGTTGTATTGTCCTTGTCAATGGTCACTTTCTCACACCTGCCGAGCATATCCAGGCTGGTGTTTTCCAGTGAAAAGCCTCTTTCTTCTGAGATCACGGTCCCGTTGGTCAGGACAGCGATATCCTCCAGCATTGCCTTCCTGCGGTCTCCAAAACCGGGTGCCTTCACGGCCGCGATTTTCAGGGAGCCCCTCAATTTGTTCACCACGAGGGTGGCGAGGGCTTCTCCGTCCACATCCTCTGCGATGATGAGAAGGGGTTTTCCGGATTGGGCAACAGGCTCCAGCACGGGAAGGAGGTCCTTCATGGTGGAGATCTTCTTGTCGTAGAGTAAGATATACGGATTGTCCAGGTCAGATATCATTTTTTCAGAATCCGTCACGAAGTAGGGAGAGAGATATCCCCTGTCAAACTGCATCCCTTCAACCACGTCCACATAGGTATCTGTTCCTTTGGCCTCTTCCACGGTGATCACGCCTTCTTTTCCTACTTTTTTGAAAGCCTGGGCGATGAGATCCCCTATCGCTTCGTCGTTGTTGGCCGAAATGGCAGCAACCTGTTTGATCTTTTCTGAAGAATCTCCAACTTTTTTGGCCTGTTTCGTCAGGCTTTCCACAATGGCTTCAACTGCTTTGTCGATCCCGCGTTTCAAATCCATAGGGTTTGCACCGGCAGCGACGTTCTTCAACCCTTCTTTAACGATGGCCTGGGCGAGTACGGTAGCTGTTGTAGTACCATCACCGGCGAGGTCATTGGTTTTGGAAGCTACTTCCTTCACCATCTGGGCACCCATATTCTCCAGGGCATCTTCCAGCTCAATTTCTTTGGCTACGGTTACACCGTCCTTGGTCACCTGCGGAGCTCCGAAGGATTTGCTGACGATAACGTTCCTTCCCTTGGGTCCCAGGGTTACCTTAACGGCGTTGGCGAGGGCGTCGACCCCCTTTTTTAAGCCGTCTCTTGCTTCTATATCAAACTTTATATCTTTTGCCATAATCTAAATGTTGTTTTTATTTCGGTTCTCTGGGAATGTAAATGCAGTGGTTATTCCCGATTTCTGTTTTATATGATCGCTAAAATGTCGCTTTCCCGCATCATCAGGTAGTCTGCCCCGTCGAGTTTGAGTTCAGTACCTGCATACTTGCCGTAAAGGACGGTATCGCCAACTTTCACAGTGACCTTTTCGTCTTTCGTACCAGGGCCGACGGCTACGACCTTTCCTTTTTGTGGTTTTTCTTTTGCAGTGTCGGGGATGATCAACCCGGAGGCAGTCTTGGTTTCCGCTGCCATGGGTTCGATCAGAACCCGGTCTGCTAATGGTTTGATGTTAAGTTTAGCCATATGAGTAGTGTTTAAATTTTATAAAATTCGAAGTGTACATGACAGAAATTATGCCAAGACCCAAAAACTGACAGATTGTAAAATGAAAATGCCAGCTTGTCATTCAAGCTGGCATTTATATGTGTTTTCGTAACGAATTATTGGATTGTATCCAGGGGTGTGGCAGTATCTGTGGGTACCACCTCTTCAGGAACGGTTTCCGGAACAGCGTTTTCAATGTCATCGCCCTGAAGTAATTTAGAATCGGATTCTCCGAAATTGCCTTTAAGAGCAACATTTGATAAAAGGATCAGGACGATCAGCAAACTTGCGAGGGTCCAAGTACTCTTGTCCAGGAAATCCCCGGTTTTTTTCACACCGCCAACGACCTGAGTACCGCCTCCGCCGAAGGAAGATGACAATCCGCCACCTTTGGGGTTTTGCACCATGACCACGAGGACCAGGAGGAAACAAACCACAATGATCAGGACCAAGAATATTGTAAATGTGCTCATCTCAAGAATTTTCCTTTTGTAACTTCTTCACCGCTTTAATTCGGCTTGCAAAGAAACTACTTTTTTCCGGATATTTCAAACTTAATATTTTGTAGGCCTGCAAGGCTTTTTTGTACTTTTTTTGCTCCAGGTAGACCCTGGCGAGTGTCTCTGTCATCAGCTCCTCCGAATCGATCCTGGTAGAGGTCTTTACATCTACCTGGGGGTGTTCCTTTTCCTGAGGGATGATTTTGGGGTTTTCTTCCAGAAACCGGTCTATAAGTTCAAACTTCTTTTTCTTATCGTCTTCCTGCTCCATGGGAAACTCCATTTCGGCCGGTTTGTGAATTTTTACTTCCTGCTCACCCTTTTTCTTGCTCCCCGGTTTCGCACTACTTAGCTGCAACCATTCCATAAAGGAGTGCTTTTCGTTCTTTCCAAAAGAAAGAGGTTGCCCCAGTTCGAGTTCTCTCGCAGCTTTTTCCTTTTCCAGGGCGATAGCTTTGTCTATCTCCGGGTCTTTAGAAGTGAAAAGGGCAGGATCCAGGATATCGTCGGCATCCCGACTAGTTCTTGGCAGAGGGGCATCAGGGGAATCCTCCAGCAGTGGGGCAGGGGTTTTCTCTTGGGGCAAGACCTCTTCGGCCTCTACCTCCCTGATATGAAGGGCATCGGATTTACCCGAGATCGCGTCTGCGATGGAATTCTGCAAAAATTCGGGGGAAGTGATCAGGTCAAACAGCACGTCCCGGTCTGCTGTATAGGCCGCGGTGACTTTGAGGGCATTGTTATACCGGAAACTATTGAGGTTTTTTAACCCTTTCAGCTGAAGTGCCCTCGCCGCCTGGAAATAGGGAAACTCCTTGACCACCTCTTCGAGTTGCCTTGTTTGGACAGGATCGACCACCTTATCGGGATGCTGCAAGAGATATGTGAAATCAGATACCTTCATTACCAGTCGGCTAGGGATTCGTTAAAGATGTCCTGGTTTATCCGTTCAAAGATTTCCTGGTGGGCCTGATCCCGGACCGATGCCAGCTGGGAAGCGGCCGGGTAATCGAAGAAAAACGAAAATCGCTTCTCGAACTCTGCTCCTTCCTTGGTTTTGTTGAAAAAACGCACGTTCACCGTGATGGTCAGGCGGTTCTGTGCCGCCCTTTGCTCTGCCGTGGCAGACATGGGTGAAATGCGGTATTCTACTATC
>CBDTYM010000058.1:0-14321 GCA_965364605.1 uncultured Muriicola sp. | reverse complement strand
TCCAAACAAAGGTATCCTGTCTCGCCCCGGTCTAATTGACCTGGATCTTTGGATCGAGGGTATAGGTCCTGTTAGATACCTTGTACTTAATTTTATATACATAGTCATTTCCCGGGGTCGTTTTCTTCTTGACCTTTAACTTAACTTTCTCCTTGCCCTTGTCGATTTTTCCCGGAATACTGTCCTTGTCAAAAATGTTCGTGCCGCTTTTATAGATGATCTTCTCGATATCCACATCCCCTCCTTCAGCAGTGACACCTTCCCATACGATATCAGTACCAACCTTGACTTTTATAGTGAACATCTTCGGATCGCCATCATCAAATATCACAACAGATGCGGGTTTTGCCGAAAGTGTAATACCAGGTGGATCTATCAACTCCTCTCCTATTTGAGAGGTGTCTGCAGTGAGTGTGATCACGACAGGAATTGCCTTATCCTTTTTACAATTTATCACGTAGAACGGGATGAGGAGGATTAAAAATGTGCGGACAATACGTTTGAAAGTTTTCATGGTGTTGGTTTTTGGTTGATTAATTGAAAACGAATTCCTTTCAAGTCACTACACAAGATAATGAATTATCCTCATAATCAGGGCTCTTGCACTTGTTTAAGTGCCCTGAGACACAGTACCATATCAAAAAAGAGCGCCTTGGAGACGCTCTTTTTCAGGTTGGTTGATTGGCTATCGTATTTCTGTGTGCCGGCCTGTTTGGTTATGGATACAAAGGAATCACATCCCCGGAATACAGGAGTGGATTTAAGGACGAAAGGGTGTGATTAGTGTCCGAAACGGCCGTTTTTTTTATCCGATTAATGAAACCTAAGGGACTTTCCAGATCAATGGATGTAGCTTCCGGCATTGATATCTATGGTGGTGCCAGTTGCATGGTCCATAGAACCATTGGCCATAAAACTTACCAGAGGGGCAATATCCGTAGTTTCGGTAAGTTCATTCAACGAGAGTTCTTCCAGGACCCTGGACTCCCCGTATTCCTCGATAAATTGCTCTGCCATGGCCGTTCGGGTAAACCCAGGGGCGATCACAAACGCCTTGATATTGTGCTTGCCAAAAGATCTGGCGACACTGCGGGCCAGGGAGGTGAGACCGCCTTTGGAGGCGGCATAAGCCAGATACTCCTCGGTTTCCCCCCTGAAGGCTGCTCTGCTTCCGATATAGATGATCCTTCCCGCCTGCCGTTTTTTGAAATAGTCCAGGGCGATCTTAGTGATGAGTCCGACCGAATCCAGATTCACAGCCATGGTTCGCTTCCAGACCTTGTACCATTCTTCCACTTCCATTTCCGTGGGATGAGGAACAAAGATACCGGCATTGAGTACCAGGGTATCTAAGGATCCCAATGCCTCCAGAGCGGATTGAAACAGTCGGATCACCTCCTGACTTTCAGAAAGGTCTGCCCTCAGGGCTATGGCCCTCCCTTCCCCGTGTTTGGTCACCAGCGCCTCTGCACCTTCCCTGTCGGAATGATAGTGCACTCCTACCCGGGCTTTGTGCTGCAGCAAATGATCGGCAATGGCATAGCCGATACCTTTAGAAGCCCCTGTGACCAGGATTTGTTGACCTTTGAGATTCATACTTTAAAGATAAGCAATTCGGGATGCCTCCCTATCTCAAAATTAAATTTGTGGGGAATCGAATAAAAAAATGCGGGTCGAAAGACCCGCATGATATTTGTAATTACTTTTTCTGTCTATTCTGTGGGAATGAGGTCAAAATCAAGAGAAGTGACATTGCCAGCTGTGATCTGAACATCTGTGACTGTCTGGGACTCATATCCTGTGAGTTCCACGGAAATCTCGTATATCCCTGGATCGAGCCCGTCCAGGACATACCCCCCTGTTGCTGCACTGAATGTAGTCCTGTCTTCTTCACCTTCCTGTACTACGGTGATCTGTGCTCCTTCAAGCGGCATTGCCTCAGTCTCTCCCTGAGTACTCACTGTGCCCTGAAGGGTCCCAGAGGTGGTCAGGTTGCTTACCTTGATAACGGGCTTGAAGATAAACCCATTGAAAGTCTCGGGGTTGTTCATATTTCCGCGAACCACAAAGGATTTACACACATCAAAATCGAACAAGAGGTCTGCAGACAACCCGGTGGTCACCACCAGGGGAGGATCTATAAAGACCTTAACTCCGGACTGTTCCCCACTGGGAAACTTCAGATCATAGGTGGTATTGGCTTCATCGTTTAACACGATGTTTGCATCCCTGACATACACGCGAAAGAGGTCGTAAACCCCTGCGGGGATATCGGTATCCACCAGGGTTTCAGTCACCCCATTGGTCAGGTCGAGCAGGTTCACTGAGATCTCCTCATCCATAAGGACCACGAATTTTTTTCCTGAATCGTCATCATCCTCATACATATCATCTCCCTTCCCATCTTCCTCATAGGTGTGGTCATCGTGTTCGTCACCATCTTCATCTATGTACCGCGCTTCGACCTTGAAGATCGTAACATTGGCTTCAGCCACCATGTCGTGGGGAAAAGGGGCATCTGTAAGTTTGATGGACATGGAACCCATCCCGGCGGGTGGGGTTTCGGATTTTGAGCAACCGAAGAGCAAAAGAATTCCGAATAAAACAGCGTAAATTGAAGTCGTTTTCATTTGTAAGTATATTTAAGGCAGGCCTAAAGTATTGTAGGAAAACCGGTTATCCCAGTATAATGCCAATTTTTCGACGAAATACGCTACCTGTTCAATCTCCGGAATGCTCAAAAAAAATGGGCCCTTAAGACCCATTTTTCTTATTCCAAAATTTCCCTGCTAAGCCAGTTTAGCGTTCAGGGCTATTTTTGCCTTTAACAATTTAGAGATCGGACAGATCTCCTTCGCCTTGTTAGCGACTTCGTTGAATTTGGCCGCATCGATACCGGGGACTTTCCCATTCAGATCGAGGGTTACCTCAGTTACGCTCCCATCCTCAAAGTGAACGGTGGCATCTACGTTCAGTTCTTCTGCGGTGAAACCAGCCTCCACCAGGAGGAAACTCAGTTGCATAGCAAAACAGCCGGCATGAGCAGCGCCGATGAGTTCTTCAGGATTGGTTCCTACCCCATCCTCAAATCGTGTTTTAAAGGAATACTGAGTCTTGTTGAGCACCGTACTGGCAGTTGTAAGCTGACCTTTTCCGTCCTTCCCGCCGCCAAACCATTGCGCATTTGCTTTTCTTGTAAATTTCATATTACTATTCTGTTTTTAAGGTTTTTATTACTTACTTTTTAAATGTTTCATTTAATAGGTCCTGCAGTTCTTTCCAGGATTCTTTGTCCGCTTTTTCCTGATAGGCAAGGGGTAAATTAAATTTATGCCCCAGGGAATCAGCCTCTTTACTGGTAAAAGCATGCTTTGCACCTTCATAGGCAATATATTCATAGGTTGCCCCAGATGCATCCATAGCCTCCTTGAATGCCGTGACGGATTCCTCAGAGACAAAAGGATCATCCGCGCCGTTGCACACGAGAATCCGGGCTTTGATGTCCTCCGAGGGCATAATTGGTAATTGTACTCCGCTGTGAAAGGCAGCCACTGCATCCAGATCTTCCCCTGCGTTGGCCATGGTAAGTACCACACTTCCACCGAAGCAATAGCCGATAGCAGCGACTTGAGAGGTATCAACGGTAGCCTGACCTTTAAGCAGATCCAGGGCGGCATCAAAACGCGCCTTTGCCTCTTCGATATTGCTCATCACCATGCCTGAAAATTTCCCGGCGTCTTCCGGGTGCGCTGCCTGCTTACCGTCTCCGTACATGTCCACTGCCAGGGCTGTGTATCCGAGTTCGGCCAACATTCTTGCTCGTTCCCGGGTATAGTCATTGTGGCCCCACCATTCGTGAACCACCAATACTCCGGGGCGTTTTCCTTCATAGGCATTATCGTATGCCAGAAAACCTTTCATGGTAGTCGAATCTGTGCTATAACTGACTTCTTCTCCAACCATCGTAGGTTCTTCTGCCGGAGCCATTGCCCCTTCCTCTGATTTCTTTTCGTTCTTACATGCGGTCACCAGGATCGTCGTAAGAAAAAGGTAAACAAATATTGATTTTTTCATAAGTGTCTGAATTTAATCGTTTCTAAAATACAAATAAGTGAACTATTCCGCCGCGGGTTCGATAGCCGTTTTCCTCTCATAGTCCAGATACCCTTTTTTTCCGGGCGTGTAAAACGTATCCTCATCCCAGGGCGTCAAGGGAATATCCTGTTCAAAGCGCTCCACCAAATCGGGATTGGAAACATAAGGTTTTCCAAAGGAAACCAGGTCCGCCAATCCTTTTTTGAGGATCTCATTTCCGGATTCCCTGTCAAAACCGTTATTGATCATCAGGACTCCCTTATAAATAGGTCGGTAATGCTTTGCGATCTCGGGTTCTGCATGGGGAACATCAGAGACATCGGTGAACGGTTCCGATAAGTGCAGGTAGGCCAGGTCGTAATCGTTTAATTTCTCAGCGATATAATCGAAGGTTGGAATGGTTTCCTCATCCAGGGTCATCCCGAAAGACCCGTGGAGACTGGGATTGAGTCGGACCCCTATTCGGTTGGCGGGAATTTTCTGCTTTACGGCATCCAGGACATCGAATAAAAAACGGGCACGGTTCTCTTTGCTGCCCCCGTATTTGTCCGCTCGATGATTGCTTGTTCGATTAAAAAACTGGTGAAAGAGATAGCCGTTGGATGCGTGTATCTCCACTCCGTCAAAACCGGCCTCGACCGCATTCTCAGCCGCCCGGGCAAAATCGGAGATCGTTTCCCGGATTTCATCCAGGGTCATCGCCTTTGGTGTCACAGTATCCTTAAACCCTTCCGGGGTATAGGATTTCGCCTCCGGGTTGATCGCAGAGGGTGCCAAAGGAAGCTCTCCCCCGTGGAAGTCCGGATGGGACATTCTGCCTACATGCCAGAGTTGTATAAAGATCCTTCCCCCGGCCTGATGTACTTTACGGGTTACTTCTTTCCATCCTTCTACCTGGGAGCGGGAGTGGATGCCAGGCGTATTGATGTATCCTACTGCTCTTTCAGAGACCTGAGACCCTTCGGTGATGATGAGTCCGGCAGAAGCCCTTTGGGAATAATAAATACCCTGGAGATCAGCTGTGGGTTTCTTTTCATCGTTATCAGCCCTGCTTCGGGTCATGGGAGCCATGATTACGCGGTTAGGTAAGTTCAAAGGACCCATCTGGAGAGGTCTAAGTAATAGTTGTTTTTTGTTCATATGTTCATTTTTAGTTCCCTTGGAATTAAAGAAATCAATAGGAAAGAAATGACATAAATAGGCAATTTAATTTATGTTTAACGTTTAATAGTATTTATTTAAACAAAAATTAATACTTCTTACCTTTTCTTCTCTTTATATTGAGCTTGTAACTAAAAATCGAAAACATGAAAGTATTGAATGCATTCTTCCTTATGGGTTTGTTGCTAATTTCCTGCGGGGAGTCCAAAAAGGATAAAGAGAACACAGAAGAAATGGCTGAAACAGAAATGACCGAAACTTATGCCCAGGAAGAGACCGAAACGACAGTCGAAACGATCGTAGGTGTTGCCAGTGGCAATGAGAATTTCTCTACCCTGGTAGCTGCCGTACAGGCTGCTGACCTGGTCGGAACACTGAGCAGTGAAGGACCCTTTACTGTTTTTGCTCCTACCAATGATAGTTTTGCTAAACTGCCAGAAGGAACCGTAGAGGATTTGCTCAAGCCTGAGAATAAGGGGGCATTGATAAATCTTCTCACCTATCACGTGGTAGCTGGTCAGTTTCCTGCTTCTGCGGTAATCGAAGCTATTAATAGCAATGACGGTTCATTTGTGGTGGAAACCGTGCAGGGCGACAAAATCACTCTTTCCCTGGAAGGAGAAAGTGTAAAACTCGTCGATGCAAACGGAAATTCCAGCCTGGTAATTATGGCTGATGTAGAAGCGTCTAATGGTGTTATACATGCTATTGACACCGTAATTATGCCAGCAAAATAATATAACAACACTTTAGAGAAAACCGCCTTTCCGGCGGTTTTTTTATGCTCTTTCCTCAATTCGTTCTAAAATGGCCTGTGCCGCCTTTTCGCCACTTGACAGAGCGGCATTTGAAGATCCGTACATCAAGTGATCCCCTGCAAAGAAGAGGTCGGGCCCGCCTGATGCAACCCTGTTATCACTTACAGATTGCAGTACCGGCAGGGCTCTTCTTATCTGGTATCTCCTTAAAAATCGCACACCTTCGATCCTGCAAGTAGTCTTAAGTTCTTTTTCTACTTGTGAGACCAAGGTCTTTTCATCCAGGTTGTGTTCCCTTACTACCGTTACCGAAAGCAATTCCTTCCCGCCTTTTGTCGCAGTTGAAATACTGGTAGGGTAAAACAGATTATTAATAAGTGCATCCCTGTCTGCCACCAAGCCGATCATCGGTTTTTTGATGCTCCTTTTATCCACCTCAAAATAGAGGGTGTCGCAGCTGCGCCAGGAGACAGGACTATTCGAAAATTTCTCCACCAGGCCACTGGGGTCCGTAGCTACCAGGATAAAATCTGATATCACCTCCCGTCCATCTCTCAACAAAAGCTTTCCCTTTTGGACCTCTTGCACGGGACTTTCGTAATATATGGTGGTGTTCTTGAGCTTACCTGCCAGCTGCTCAGCCATAGCCCCTATCCCTCCTTTGGGTATAACAGCAAATCCCAATCCAAACATCTTGAAGACAAACTTGAACATTCTGCTTGAAGTTTTGAGCTCGGTTTCCAGAAATATGCCCGTAAAAAATGGCTTGAAAAAAGAGTGGATCAATTTTTGGGAGAATCCTCTTTCGGCGAGAAAATTGGCTGTGGTCTGTTCTTTTCCATCAAAGATCTGCTCAATAGTGTTGGCCTGTAGCTCCCGGTGGAGAGTCCACATCAGGTAAAGGTCCCTGAGGCTGGCCACTCCGTATTCCAGAGTAGGCTAGAGAAACGGGAAATGCCGACTTGGATCTCCAACCGTGCGTTCCTTGCCTCCGATGTACAACAGGGCTCCAGGCAACAACCTCTGCAACTCCAGCTTATCGTAGTCTAAATATTCTTTTGCTTTTGGATAGGCATCCAGCAGGACCTGGAAACCATGATCGAGTTGGTAACCTTCAACGATGTCTGTTTTCACCCTTCCTCCTGCGCTTGAACTCGCCTCATAGATCACAGGGCTCAGACCTTTTTTTTCAAGCGTAAGGGCTGCAGCCAGTCCACTTAACCCCGCGCCAACGATGCTGATCTCAGTCTGCATCAAAAAAATTTATCAAAAATAGGGAATTACCTTTAGTCATTGTCGGCAGAAATATCCTTCTAAAAGCAATCACACACTCCTTCCCTTGAAAAGGCCTATTTTTGCCAATCCAAAAGGAAACTATGACCCCGGCAGACTTCCTCACTCATTTTGTCTTCCTTTCCTTTTTGTTTTTTGGTCTTAGCTGTCTGCTCACCCAGAGAATGAAAAAGGAATTCCATCGCTACGGTCTTTCGGATTACCGGCGATTGACAGGGGTGCTGCAATTATCTGGAAGTGTCGGACTCTTTATCGGATGGATGTTCAGTCCTGTTCTGGAAGTGACTGCTCTGGCTGGACTATCCGTATTGATGGTGGCGGGAGTTATAGTCCGGATCAGGATTCGTGATCCCTGGCTCGCTCTTATCCCAGCCTTGTTCTACGCCCTCCTCTGTGCGTATCTGATTTTTATGTTACAGGTAAAATAGCAGACCGAACTTACCCGTAAAAAATGATGATCAGACACATGGCCAGAAATAGGGAAGCAGGAAAGGATTTAATTAGTGGATCATTGATGCGAAAGTGCATGGAGACTGAACCTGCAAGTAGTAATGCTAACCCCGAGGCAGCCGCCAGTTTCAGGTCTGGATACCATATGGATGCAATCAGCATGAGGGCCAGGATCACCTTAAGGGTGCCCACCACGTAGCAGAACCACACGGGAAGACCATATGCCTTGAATTCTTCAACGATGGTGGTGGCATTACCACCTCTCCAACGGGTCGGTTTATTGTACTGTATCAGCCAAACATTTAAAATACTTAAGCCTACTACTGCCTGAAGTACCTTGATCAATATGTCCATGGGTAGCGTATTTGATTTACAGGAAAGTTAACAAAATTCAATGAATAGCGGTATCACGGCCATAGGAATTTAAAATTGCACTATAAGGCCCTTCACTCCTTTACTTGTAATAGGTTGACAGGAATCGATGTCCGTTTGAGGAGAAGATCCTCTGTACGATCTCATCGGCCCCGATTTTGTTCTCAGGCAACTTCAACCGGGCTTCTTTCATGTAATTATAGGCATGCCTCTCCAGGAAATCTGCCAGGTAAGGCAGTTCCTCAGCGGTCCAGAATCCATTGAGGGAATCGATGATCCCGTCAAAATCAGACCCGATGGCCATGCAATCCCAGGCAAATATATTTTCCGAATCCAGGACGGTCAGGATATGCCTGACCTGATTCCAGAGCAATTCGGACCGATAGTGCATGATTTTGTTTCGGTAGACCGATCTTTTTGTCTTTTTCAGGGTCTCTTTATTAGCAATGCGCCTCTCGTCCAGCTGTAAGCCTATGATCCCCCCGGACCTGGCCAGGCGTATCAATTCCTTATCGAAGAAATTAATGGGAACAGGGTTGAGTACGGATGCCGTCTCAGGATGAGACGGAAAGGGATCGGAAGGTGATCTGAGTCCGTTACAGGCCCCATGACTGATGATGATGGGAATATTGCTATACGCCTCTCCTCCCTGATCGAGAAAGGCGTAATACTCCTCCCTCGCCCTAACACCCATATGTTTGATATCCGGAAGGATCCGACTCTCGTTGCCCCCGTCCAGCATCCGACTGAGGACCTTCCTGCCTAACGGTGTAAAGCCGGCTTCCAATCCTTCAGCCTGGTCCGCGAAACGCGTGATCACCCCCGTAAGGCTGGGTGCATGGCCGCAAAGATGATTCCAGAAGTGGTGTGCCACGGTGATAAAGAAAGGCTTGTGCTCCCAGGATTTGATTATGTCTAAATTCCTCAGAACCTCTTCCTCATCAGGCTCTCTGCCCAGGCCCGTGTTCAGTACGTGGAGCCCTTCGATAGTGAGGATGACGGCTATGGTCTGTATCCGTGAAACGGGGTTTTCTGCCCTCAGTTCCTGGATTTCCGAGTAACTCCGCACCAGTTTGTAACGGATCCGGTCTCCGCCAATGCGAAATTCCTTCTCGTCAAGTTGCCTGTAAAATTCATACTGCAGGGTGAGATCCTTAAAATAATCCTCCAGCCCCTGAATGTGGTCGACCCTATTGGCGCCGATACCCAAAGCGAAATTTGAGGCCAGATCGAGGATGAGTTCGTTTTTGAGTTTATTTCTCAAAAACCATTTTTCCAGCGGATACAGGGAGACACAAACAGTTCGCACTCCTCCCAGGGTAAGAGCCGTGAAATTCGACTGCGAGAATTTGGTCAAACCGCTGACGTAGTTGAGAAGTTTGTCAAAGGCCGAGGGCGGATCGTAGTACCAGATACTCCTTTTACGCCTGCGGTCCCCACTATTTTGTCCTACGGGCAGGGTATTAAAACTCTTGCCGAAAGGCTTCAGTGAAGGATGGCAATGAAAATCTATGTAGTCATTGGAATTCACTACTCTGCCTATGATATAGGTTCTTCTTTGGGGGGAACCCCAGTTCGTATGTCTAGCACAGGGCTATTTATCATGCGCGCCTAAATGCTGAAAAGACCGCCCTGAATGTTGCTTTACCCTGTGTCAGGGACCTAAGGTCAGTGGAATACCGATATAATTCGGCTTCCGGTACCGCACATTTCAGGATCTGGAAATGGTCGATACTATCTATTCCCTGAATGATGGATCTTCTGGATTGAAGGTCCGTCATCACGCTACCCACAGTATCTTCCGGAACGCGCACGGTAACCTCCTGTACGGGTTCCAGCAATTTGGGATTTGCATTCATAAAGGCATCCTTAAAGGCATGTGCTCCGGCTATCTTAAAGGCGATATCGTTTGAATCCACAGGGTGCATTTTACCGTCGTAGACCATAACGCGTACATCACGAATAAAAGATCCGGTAAGAGGGCCCGATTCCATGACCTCCAGGATACCCTTGCGTATAGAGGGCAGGAACCTGGTATCAATAACACCCCCGACTATGCAATTGTAAAATACCAATTTGCCTCCCCATGGGAGGTCTATTTCTTCCTTTCCGCGGATATTGAAGCCCTGGGGCTCTGGCATACCTTCTTTCCAGGGTTCTATCTTGAGGTGGACCTCGGCGAACTGCCCCGCTCCGCCTGATTGCTTTTTATGGCGATAGCTTGCTGATGAAGACCGTTGAATGGTCTCCCGGTAGGCGATCCTTGGGGCCTCATAGGAAGCCTCGATCCCATAGTTGTTTTTAAGGCTCCAGTCGATGGTAGCCAAATGCAATTCTCCCTGGCAACCCAAAATCAATTGCCGCAATTCCGAAGAGTATTCGACGACTGCGGTAGGATCCTGGCTGTGGATCTTTTTCAGGGCATCACTCAGTTTCTCCTCTTCCTGTTTCTTGACCGCGGATACCGCTCTTCTCGTCCTGGGTTCTGGATAGTCTATGGGTTTCACTGTAACGGGCGAATCAGGAGAATGCAGGGTGTCATTGGTCTCGGTGTATTTCAATTTCAGACTGGCCCCTATATCCCCTACGGTGAGCTTACCTACCGGATGCCGGTCCTTTCCGTCCATGATGAACAATTGATTGAGGACCTCAGTTTCCCCGTTCCTGGAATT
The DNA here is from genome assembly GCA_965364605.1 of uncultured Muriicola sp. Taxonomy (GTDB): domain Bacteria; phylum Bacteroidota; class Bacteroidia; order Flavobacteriales; family Flavobacteriaceae; genus Muriicola. The sequence continues at coordinate 3,520 of CBDTYM010000058.1, read as the reverse complement.
TGTCAGTTTGTCATTGATATTCACCTCTCCGGATTTTACTTTGAAAAAAGTAATCTGACCCAGACTGGGCTGAAAGACCGTTTTAAATACAAAAAGAGCCGTCGGGGCTTCTTTTTTTCGCTCTATAATGTCGCCTTCTACCGATTGCTCGGGCTTGAGATCCGCAGCGGCCGGAGCTACATTGTCTATGAACCCCATCAGTCGGCCACTACCCATATCATTCAGGGCAGATACGCAAAATACAGGGAACAGTTCGTGGTTGAGCATACCCGCCTTGATTCCCATCCGCATTTCATCTTCATTCAGGGTACCCTTTTCGAAGAAGAGTTCCATAAGGTCCTCATCGTTTTCGGCCGCCTTTTCCACGAGTTCATTATGGAGGGTATTGGCTTTTTCCTTCTGGTCTTCGGGGATGGCCAGTTTCTCTGGCTTTCCTCCTTCAGGTCCAAATTTATAGCACTTCATTTTCAATACATCCACGATGCACTGGGCCCCATCGATTTTAATAGGATATTGTACGAGAACAGCGTTGTTGCCCACCAGGTTCTTGATGGTCCTGAAACTCATATCGAAATTGGCATTCATATGATCGATCTGATTGACTACAAAAACCGTGGGCTTCTGGTAGCGGTCTATATAATCCCAGATGATCTCGGTACCTACTTCCACCCCGTGCTGGGCATTGATGACGGTCAGGATGGTATCTGCCACGCGAATGGAGGAACTTATTTCCCCTACAAAATCGTCGAGGCCGGGCGTATCGATGATATTGATCTTGTAATTCCGCCATTCGGTATGCAAGGGGGTCGCAAATACAGAGGTACCTCTTTCGTGTTCAATATCGTGGTAATCAGACACGGTATTCTTGTTTTCCACAGTCCCTCTTCGGTTGATCAGGCCAGCCTCAAAGAGCATGGTCTCGGATAATGTGGTCTTCCCACTCTGGTGGGCTCCCACAAAAACAACATTTTTGATGTGTTTATCGTCGAATATTTTCATAGAGCTGAATATTTAGGTCGTTTAAATGCCGCTTTAGCGTTGTGCCTGTCGGTAGCAGGAACGATCCGGACACCCCTTAAAACGGGTAAATAAACCCTGGAGGTCAGAGAGCTCACAGGGCTTGATGAATCGTTCTCTAAGGTACTATTTTTTCCGGTGAAAAACTACATTTTCAGCCATAGAAATCGGGTCATATCAAGACATCGTGCCCGATTGAATAGGTGGGCGAACAAAGCTTCGCAGTCCGCGCTAAGCGGCCTATTGACGGACAAATGGCACAAAGCGAACTTCCATCAGGGAACGGGTCCTGATCTTACCTTTTCTCTTGGTAAGGCGGATGAGTTGCCTCACTCCCCTATGAGGCCCGACCGGGATGATCATGATGCCGTCGTCTCGAAGTTGCTCCACCAGTTTTTGAGGGATGGACTCGGCCCCGGCCGTCACGATGATAGCGTCGAAAGGGGCGTGTTCCTCCCATCCGAAATACCCATCTCCCGTTCGTATCCTGACATTGTCAATATTGAGTTCCTTCAATGTTCTGCCTGCTCTTTGAGCCAGGGAGGGAATGATTTCTACGGTGTACACCGTATCCACCATACGGGACAATACGGCCGCCTGGTAGCCTGAACCGGTACCTATCTCCAAAACCTTATCTCCGGGCCTGAGTTTGAGGGCCTGGGTCATAAAGGCCACCATATAGGGCTGTGAAATGGTCTGCCCGTCACCGATGGGAAGTGGGCGATCCTCATAGGCAAAAGGCCTTTGGGATAAGGGCACAAAGACTTCCCTGGGGATGCTCGCCATAGCCTTGAGGGTCGACTTATCCGAGATGCCGCGCTCTACCAGTTGCTTTTCTACCATCTGCTGCCTTTTCTCAGACGGACTCTCCTGTCCTGATGCCTTTGCCACTAAAAGGACATACACTAACACAGATAAACCGAATATGAACTGCGTTCTCATCTTTTTGCATTTTGTTACCCGTCCAGTATTTTCAGGTTGTGATCATTCCATGTCTCCTTTATTTTTTAACGAAGGGCAATTTGATCTGGGAAGGATAGTCAGCCGAATGGTGTATGGAATTAGTGGCAACCACTCCTTCCTTTTCGTCGTAATTGTTTCCTCCTGTATTGAGGTTTCTCGCAAATCGAGGAAAATTACTGCTGGAGACCTCGATCCGTATGCGATGCCCTTTGTCAAAGTAGTTGCTGGTGGACATGGGAGTCATCTCCACCCGGTAAACCTTTCCTTTTTCCATGAATACTTCCTTCTCATATCCTTCCCTGTACCTCACCCTTTGTATGGTCTCATCCAGGTTATAGGCCCTGCCATCCGGATATACGTCAATGAGCTTAATGGTCAGGTCAGTATCCTTGACGTCACTGGACAAATACAGGGTAGATTCAATAAATCCGGAGACCTCCACCCCTTCTTCCAGCACCTCTGAAGTATACACGAGGATATCATTCCTGGTCTCCATCACCTGCTGATCAAAGGAACCTCCCTTGACAGCATTCCCCGTACAGCAAACATTTCCTCCATAAGAAGGGACCGGGTTCATCGGGTCGTATACAAAGGAATCGAAAGCTTCTTCCTCAGCCGGCTTTTTTTGATCGAGTCGACCATCCCCGTAAAGACTGTTCGCCTCTCCCCTGCTGTGGAGGTAGTAGGTCTGCATCCGGGTTCCTTCAGGAGGCCAGCTCTCTGAAGCATTCCACCGGTTGCTTCCCATGGTGTAGTATTGTACTCTGGGGATCTCTTTTCTCAGGTCATTATCCTCCCCTTTCAGCCAGAGATCAAACCAGGCATAGATCTGTTCTTCGTAATTTAGCCGCGCATCTCCAACCGACCGTTCTCCGACCACGGTGTTCTCCGAAGCCCGGGTATAGGCGCAATGAAGGGTCGGTGCAATGACCAGGTACTGGTTGTCCCGCACCGTAGGGTCTTTGGCGGAAGACCTCACGTGGTTATACAGAGCCAGGTTCGGGCTGGTGGAAACATCGTACCAGCTGACGAACCAGAATGCCGGGATATTGATCTCCATATTGTCATGATATAATCCCCCTTCGTACCACGCCGGATCATTGGGTTTTCTCCTGACCATTTTTTCGAATACTTCCTTCTTTCCGGAAATATTCTCAATGAAATCCTGGATAGGAAGGTGTTTCAGTGCTTCCGACATGTCAACAGGTGGATTTTCCGGGGCGAGGTCGTAAAAGCGGGAGATCCGTATTAGGTCTTCCTGTGTTGCTCCGGAAGGGATCCTGGGCTTGTAGATATCGTGCTCCACCCCATAGAGCCAGGAAAAGAACAACATCTGTTCTGCCCCACCACGGTACCAGTTACCCTGTTCATAAAAGTCCCCCACACGTCCTACGCCTGCTCCAAATCCCTGAGGGACCATCGTGCCCAGGGACGGGTGGTCCAGGGCCGCAACCGCTTCACCGATCAAGGGCCCATCAAGATCGGAAACGCTTTCATAGACCGCGGTCGCTGTCTGCCGTGGGCCATGGACCGGCCCTGC
>CBDTYM010000057.1:0-14760 GCA_965364605.1 uncultured Muriicola sp. | reverse complement strand
CCAGGGCCTTTTGTATCTCTGTATCGTATCCCAGGGAGCCCATCATAGGGGCCAAGATAGAGGCAGTGGTCACCAGGGCCACTGTGGAAGATCCCTGGGCAGTCTTCAGGGCTGCTGCCAGAATAAAGGGAAGGAAGATACCCATATTGAGGTCCTTCAATGCCAGGCCCAGCAATTCTGCTATTCCCGACATCTGCAAGACGGTCCCGAAAATTCCGCCCGCCCCTGTGATCATGAGAATAGAAGCGGCGTCTTTGATCGCCTTGCCGACCCAACCGGACGATGATAGCATATCCAAATGCAGTTTTCTGGGTAGTAAGAGGCACAAAAAGACCCCTATCAAAAGTGCGATCACGGGTTCCCCGAGGAAGCCGACGACACTGAAAATTCCGGAAGGCTCCACATCTTTTCCGGTTATGAATACGGATTTCAGAACGATGAGAAGGATGGGTATGACGATGGGAAGGGAAGACCTCCATATACCAGGTGCACTGGATTGTGTCTCTATCTCTTCCTTTATCTCCTCACCTTCCGATTCAGGACTGATATAGGTGCGAGAGGCGTATCGGGAAGCAAAAAAGATCCCGGCCGTCAGTGCTATGATGCTAACAGGGATCCCGATGGCAATGACCAGCCCGAGGTTTGCCTGCAGTATACCCGCGGCCGCGATAGGCCCGGGGGTTGGCGGGACCATGGTATGGGAGGCCATCAGGCCAAGTCCCAGGGCAATGGCCGCACCAGCAAGGGAAATCCCGGCCTTCTTACTCAACCCCTTGTTCAATGGATGGAGCAACATAAACCCACTGTCAGCAAATACCGGGATGGAAACAATGTAGCCGATGGCGCCCATCGCCAGGGGAATCCGTTTTTTGCCGATCAGGCCCAGTACCTTCATCGCAATAGTCTGGGCCCCACCCGTATGTTCCAGGAAGGCGCCGATGATCACACCCAGCACTATGATGAGTCCGATCTTCCCCAGGGTACCCCCAAATCCCTCATTGATCGCTATCACGATGTCATCAGGTGGCATACCTGAAAACATGCCATAGGCTATGGAAATGATCAGCAGGGCCAGGAAGGGATGCACCTTTAGACGGGTGGTCAGAATCACAATGCAAATGACGGCGAGGATCAAATAGAGGATTTCCACTGGCTATTCCCTGAGATTAACGAATTTATATCCTCCTAAAATACGCATTTCCAAAGATCCAAAGTTTATAGGTGGCTATTCACGAAATGAGATCAAGCCAGTCCGGCGAGGTCTTTCCCTATGCTACTCCCTATGGCAATTCCCATGCCGCCCATTCTCACCCCTGCAAAAACGCGTTCTGACCTTCTCTCCACAATGGGCATTTTAAGAGGCCCCGTACCCATGATCCCACTCCACTGCCGTTCTATTTCAAAGGGGATGCCGGGAAGAATGACTTCTTTCAAGAGGTTCTTTAAATGGTCCTGTATGAAGTCTGTAAGACCAAACTCCTCGGTCTCCTCCCCTTTGAAGTCCAGATTTCTTCCACCGCCCAGGAGGATCCTGTCTCCATGGTTCCTGAAATAAAAGTACCCCTTGTCCAGGTGGAAGGTCCCCCGGATGGATAATCCTTCTATGGGTTTGGTGATCAACACCTGGGCCCGGGCCGGCACGACTTTCTCTACCCATTTCCCAGCGAAGCCGTTCGTGGCGATCAGGAGTTTTTCCGTTCGGAATGACAGCCCAGGCAGGGAAACGCTGACACCTCCCGGATCCTCATCAAAACCGAGCACCTCTGTGGCGTTGAGAACAGAGATTCCGGAAGACCTGACTCTATAGAGCAGCGCGTCCATCATCCGGCCCGTGTGGATCTGCCCTTCCAGGGGGTTGGTGATATAGGTAGATTCGATTTCCCGAAACCCAAAGCGATTGGGTTGTACAACAAAAGCAGGTTGTTTGAAAACGGGCATGAGGAGGTCGTTGACCTCCCCTAATCTGGCCTCGCATTGTTCGAAGAGCTCCCGATCGCGCTTGAGGAAAAGTTCATGCCCTCCAAGTTGCTCGTATTCTATGGCATGGTCCCCCAGGGTAGCCCTCAGTAACTGTATCCCCTCCCATCGCCTGCGCACCAGTTCAAGGATCTCTTCGGGAGGCAATTGATTCAGGTCGTCGAGGATCTCAGAAATACTCCCAAAACAGGCGAATCCGGCATTTTTGGTACTGGCACCCTGTGGAAGGACCCCTTTTTCCAGGACAAGGATCCTCGCTGCCGGGTATTTCCTCCTCAGTTCCAGGGCACAGTTCAACCCAACGATGCCACTGCCGATGATCGTAAAGTGGATCCCTTTAAACCAGGTTTCGTATTCCCAGTGGCTGAGGTTCATTTTATAAAAAACTCCGGCCTGGGCCGGAGTTTGTCTTAGTTGTTTTCGGATTCCGGATTCATTTTAAATCCTTCCATGAATTTCGTGGTGTAATTTCCGGCCAGATAATCAGGGTGGTCCATCAATTGCCTGTGGAAGGGGATGGTAGTCTTGATCCCTTCGATGACGAATTCATCCAGGGCCCGCCTCATCTTGTTGATCGCCTCCTCCCGGGTCTGGGCGGTAGTGATCAACTTGGCGATCATGGAATCGTAGTTAGGAGGAATGGTATACCCGCTGTATACGTGGGTGTCCAGCCGGATTCCGTGACCTCCCGGTGTGTGCAGGGTCGTGATCTTGCCGGGGGAAGGCCTGAAACCATTGTATGGGTCTTCCGCATTGATCCGACATTCTATGGAGTGTAGTTTTGGATAATAGTTCTTTCCGGAAATAGGAACACCGCCCGCCACCAGGATCTGCTCCCGGATCAGATCGTAATCCACTACCTGCTCGGTTATGGGGTGTTCCACCTGTATCCGCGTATTCATCTCCATGAAGTAGAATTTGCGGTGCTTGTCTACAAGGAACTCGATGGTCCCTGCTCCTTCGTATTTGATATATTCCGCAGCTTTGATGGCCGCTTTCCCCATTTCTTCCCTCAACTTGTCCGTCATAAAAGGGGAAGGAGTCTCCTCTGTGAGTTTCTGGTGACGCCTCTGAATGGAACAATCCCTTTCGGAAAGGTGACATGCTTTGCCAAACTGGTCCCCAACCACCTGAATCTCGATATGGCGAGGCTCTTCGATGAGCTTTTCCATGTACATTCCCCCATTCCCAAAGGCAGCAGTAGCTTCCTTAACTGCGCTGGTAAAGGCCGCTTCCAAATCCTCTTCCTTCCAGACCGCCCGCATTCCTTTTCCACCACCTCCGGCAGTGGCCTTGATCATCACGGGATATCCTATTTTCTTGGCCGTCTTCTTTGCATCTGCCACGTCCTTCAGGATACCTTCTGATCCGGGAACACAAGGGACACCCGCCTTACGCATGGTTTCCTTCGCCGTGGCCTTATCTCCCATCTTATCTATCTGTTCTCCGGTAGCTCCGATGAATTTGATATCGTGTTCGGCACAGATCCTGGAAAACTTGGAGTTTTCCGAGAGGAAACCGTAACCTGGATGGATCCCATCTGCGTTGGTGATCTCAGCGGCTGCAATGATATTCGGGATCTTCAGGTAGGATTCGCTGCTGGGGGCCGGACCTATACATACGGCCTCGTCTGCAAATCGCACGTGGAGGCTTTCCTCATCAGCCTTGGAGTACACCGCCACGGTCTTGATCCCCATCTCCTTGCAGGTGCGGATGATCCTAAGGGCGATCTCACCTCTGTTGGCAATAAGTATTTTCTTAAACATAATAACCTGATTTTCAATGACCGGGACTCTTTATCCTCTCCAATTCGGAGTGTCCCTTCAAACAATTATCGCGTACTAAGATGGGTCTACCAGGAAAAGTGGCTGGTCAAATTCCACGGGTGATGAATCCTCCACCAGCACTTTCACGATCTTTCCGGACACTTCGGATTCGATGTCGTTAAAGAGCTTCATGGCTTCGATCACACAAAGCACATCTCCTACAGCAATGCTATCTCCGACTTCAACGAAAGCAGGTTTATCCGGTGAAGGTTTACGGTAAAAAGTACCGATGATAGGCGACTTAATTGTGACGTACTTGGAGTCTTCTTCCTTCTTGGCTTCAGAAGCTTCTGCCGCCGGTGCCTGAGGAGCCGCTGCCTGAGGAGCTGCTGCCTGAGGAGCCGGAGCCGGGGCTACCGCTGCTGGAAGCTGCTGGATGTAGGTGGTCTCGCCTCCTGATCCGGAGGGGCCGGTTCTGATCGTGATCTTGATATCGTCGGTCTCCAGTTTTACTTCACTGGCCCCGGATTTTGCCACGAACTTGATTAGACTTTGAATCTCTTTGATATCCATGGAATTCGTATTTGATTAGTTCTCGCTTAATTATATGCCCATTTCAGGTAGACAGCACCCCATGTAAATCCACCGCCAAAGGCCGCGAACACCAGGTTGTCTCCCTTTTTTAATTCCTTTTCGTAATCGCTCAGCAACAGGGGTAGTGTGGCCGAGGTTGTATTTCCGTACCTCTGAATATTCATCATCACCTTGGAAGGCTCTAGCCCCATGCGGTTAGCTGTTGCATCAATGATGCGTTTATTGGCCTGGTGGGGAACCAGCCATTGTACGTCACTGTGGGTGAGATTGTTTCTCTCCATGATCCTGGCGGCTACATCGGCCATATTGGATACAGCAAATTTAAATACCGATTTCCCGTCCTGGAAAACGTAGTGTTGTTTGTTTTTGACGGTTTCCTCGGATGGCGGCAAAAGAGATCCCCCCGCCTCTATCTTAAGGAATTCCCTTCCGGTTCCGTCAGACCTCAGGTATTCATCGAGGAGGCCGTACCCCTCTGTATTGGGCTCGAACAGTACAGCTCCACCCCCATCGCCAAAGATGATACACGTCGTTCGGTCTGTATAATCCAAAATGGAGGACATCTTATCGGCCCCTATGAGGAGGACCTTTTTGTATTTTCCGGACTCTATATACCGGGCTGCGGTAGACATGCCATAGAGGAAATTGGAACAGGCCGCCTGTATGTCATAGGCAAAGGCATTGACTGCTCCTATGGCGGTAGCAACGTAGACGGCTGTGGAGGCCACAGGCATGTCTGGCGTTGCGGTTCCCAGTAGTACCAGGTCTATTTCTTCGGGATCTATATTGGATTTCTCCAGGAGGTTCTGAGCCGCTTTGATGGCGAGATAGGAAGTACCCTTGTCTTTGTCTTTCAGGATCCGCCTCTCCTGTATCCCGGTCCTCGTGGTGATCCACTCATCTGTGGTATCTACCATGGTTTCCAGGATCTCATTGGTAAGCCTGTAGTCTGGCACGTAGGCCCCCACAGCTGTGATCGCTGCTGTAATTTTGGTCATACTGACAAGGATTTTTTTACGGAAACCTTCAAAAATGCTCCAAAAGTGGTGAAAAATAATGATTTTTTATGACTTCCTGCCAAAAACCACGGTTTTTAAAGGCCTGACTGCAGGCCATAAAAAAACTCCCATTTATTACAATGGGAGTTATATCGATTCAGGACAGTCCTAAGCTGAAGCTTCCTCGGCTTTATCGATCAGGACCTGGCCTCGGTAATACAATTTACCTTCGTGCCAGTGAGCCCTGTGGTACAGATGCATCTCCCCTGTAGTCGGATCTTTGGCCAGGGTTGGTGCTACAGCCTTATAATGCGTTCTTCTCTTGTCTCTTCTGGTTTTGGAAATCTTCCTTTTAGGATGTGCCATTTCGAAACTTATTTATCCGTTAGTAAATTTTTTAAAGCATCCCATCTGGGATCTGTCTTGTCTTTCTGATTCTTCTTCTCTTTGGGTTGCAACTCTTTGAGTTTCCTGAGGGCTTCCGATTTCAGGGAGCCGTCTTCAACACCGGGGTGAATCCGCTTTTGGGGAACCGCCAGCACCAGCATCTCGTAGATGTACTGGGCGATATTGAATTGGTGTTCTCCGTGGGGGATCACTAAGATCTCATCATCCTCATCATTGAACTCATCCCCGAACTTCACTACCAATGGCAGGGAAGCCGTCACATGCTGGTCATAGGGCTCATTGGTGAGGTCACAGGCTACGTTTACCGTCCCCTCGGCCTCCATTTCGAGCTCCATCACCGTACTCATCTTGTTGAAGTGGACCTTGACAAAAAGGTCTGCCTCGTTAAATTCAAAGTACTCAAAAGATTCAAAGAACGAATTATTTATTTGATATTCAAACGAGTGTGCCCCTAACTTCAATCCTGAAAAAGGAATTGAAAATTCCTTATGCGTCGTCATCTTGTACAATCGTTTAAGGCGTGCAAAGATACTTTTTTTTTACCAATTGCAAACCAATTTCTCAATTATTTAGGGCCCTTAGACTGGAAGCGCAGCTTTTCGCCTCAAAATCCTAGGACGCCCTCACTTTTTGCTTCCTCAGCGGGTTTTCGGTGATCTCTTTGTACTCCTTCCGATTCCGGTAGATGGAGATTCCTGTAAAGACCGCCTCTTTGAAGGAACCCGGGTCTGCCTTTCCCTGACCGGCTATCTCGTAGGCCGTGCCGTGGTCCGGGGAAGTCCTCACCCTGTTCAGGCCGGCTGTGAAGTTGACCCCCTGACCGAAGGACAGGGTTTTAAATGGGATAAGCCCCTGGTCGTGATAAGCTGCCAGGATGGCATCGAACTGTTTGTAGGTATCCGAACCAAAAAAACTGTCGGCTGCATAGGGTCCGAAGATCAGTTTCCCCTCTTCTTTCATCTTCTGGATAACCGGTCTCAGCACCTCATCATCTTCCTTCCCGATCACCCCATCATCACCGCTGTGTGGGTTTATTCCCAGCATGGCGATCCGGGGTTTGCGAACCCCAAAATCCATTTTTAAGCTTTTTTCAATGATCTCGATCTTCCCCCTGATGAGTTTCTGGTTGATGTTGCTGACCACGTCTTTCACCGCCACGTGATCTGTCAAAAGTCCCACTTTAAGGGTATCAGTTACCATAAACATCAGGCTCTCACCTCCAAGCTCACGGGCCAGGTAATCCGTGTGCCCGGGAAAATTGAAATCGTCGGATTGTATGTTCTTTTTATTGATCGGAGCAGTGACCAGAAGATCTATCTCATCATCCTTCAGCGCGCTGACAGCAGCCTTCAAAGAACGTATGGCGTACTTCCCTGCCTCTGGAGTTGCCTGTCCGTACTGTATATTTGGGGTTTCTTTCCACACGTTGACCACATTGATCTTACTGTCAATAGCGTGGGCAGCTCTTTCTACCCCATGGAAGGTGACATTTATACCCAGGTCGTTCTTTTGCTGACTAATAGTCTTGTTAGACCCAAAGATGACCGGGGTACACAACTCGAGCATCCGGCTGTCCTCAAAGGTCTTTAGGATGACCTCGCACCCGATCCCGTTCAGGTCTCCGATGGAGATCCCCACCTTTATCTGATCGCTTTCCTTCTTCATATCTATGCTTTGCCTTACCTTTGGGACCAGTAAAAAAGCCCTGAAGGAAGTGCCTGTTATTTCCTTCAAAAATAAGATATCCCGGGCGTTCCAGAAGGGTAAAACCCGCTTTTTTAATAGAACCGACATGTTTACAGGAATCATTGAAACCCTTGGAAAGATCGAAGACCTGAAACGAGACGGAGGCAATCTCCACCTCACCATTTCCTCTGAGATCACCCCTGAGCTCAAGGTCGACCAAAGCATCGCCCATAACGGGGTATGCCTGACTGTAGTCGACATTAAGGGCGTGGAATACACTGTGACGGCCGTGGAGGAGACCCTGCTCAAGTCTAACCTCAACGACGTGAAAATAGGGGATCGGATCAATTTAGAGCGGGCAATGATCCTCGGCACCCGCCTCGACGGGCACATCGTCCAGGGCCATGTGGACACCACCGCCAGGTGTTCAGAGATCGAGCAAAAGGACGGTAGCTGGTATTTCACTTTTACCTACGCTCCGGGAAAGGGACAGGTCACCATTGAAAAAGGCTCTATTACCGTGGACGGGGTGAGCCTGACCGTGGTGGATTCCAGGAACGATCGCTTCAGTGTGGCTATCATCCCGTATACATATGAGCATACTTGTTTTAAACAATACGAAGTAGGCAGTCGCGTGAATCTCGAGTTCGACGTTATTGGGAAATACGTCGCCCGTTTACTCGGCCAATAGTCCGCTCCCTTTTTCTATTCCTCAAAAAAACTGATGGATGACCCTATCCAGGTGTCATTGGTGTTGTGGGAGACGTTGATCATACCACCCTTGCCCATACGGGTAAGGTTGATGACCGGTCTTAACCTTCCCTCTTTTTCATCCCTGACAAAAAGGATGCGCAGTTCTACCCTGGAATTCCTGTCTGTGAGGGTCTTGACCAGGGGGGAATAAGCCACCTTTTTCTGGAGCATGTAATTCTTCATGTCCTTGATGGTATTGAGGAGTTCCCAGGTAGGCTCCAGATTGACGCCCTTTCCGGCAAAAGAGAAAAGGGGTTTTAGAACGTATTGTTTCAGGTCGATATCCCTTGGGACCTCATCCAGATAATACGATTCAGGAATGCTTTCATGGGAAAGCATGGGCATGATGCATTTTGAGATCATAAAGAACCAGTCGGGGTTGGTGATCCAGGTGACGTCCAGGTCATCAAAAATATTGAAGCTCGTCTTCAGGTCCTTGAACTGGTAGAGATCGTCGAAAATAACCCGGTTATAGATTCTGTGGATACGTATCCTGCGGCCGTCTTTTTCGTAGAACAATTGTTTGCCTTCTTTGATGACCTTCGTCATACAGACCACTTCTATTCCCAGGGCCTGCTGGGTGGCCCAGAAATCGATCCTGGTCTTTTGTGCCTCAGGGAAGATCTCCATCAGAATGACGTTTTCCGGGTTCTCATCCCCAACGATCACCTCTCTCAGGGTCTCGAAATAGGTCTCCTCCGTATGTCCTCCCAGAAAATAGTGATATCCGTTTTTGGGCAGGTTGGGATAGTGTTTTAAATAGGCTTTGGCCAGGAAAGGCTGGTAACAAAAAAGGGAGGGAAAAGCTTGCAGCTCGATGAGCTGAGGGCTCAGGTCTCCGTTCTCATCTTCACAGATCCCGAAGTCGATCCCCAGAAAATGCGGGTTGTCCACCGAGATAGGAGATTGCAACTGTTTCGGCATGAAACGCTGACGCACCGCTTCGAAGTCTATATCGTCCAGCTGGGTAAGGATGGCATCACAGGCAGAAAGCACCTTTTCTTTCATAGCCCGGTCTATAAACACGGGTGTTTCCGATATGCGAAACGGACAGGGCTCCCCGAAGGTTTTCAACACCTCATTTTGCAGGGCCTTGTAAAAGCTCTCCCTATACCTTGAATTAAAAGCCTCCCTTACTGTTGAGATCATACTGAAACCGGACTTTTGTGATCTATGGCATCCGCTGCCTGCTGAAGAAAACGGGGAATGATGGTCCTGTTGGTCATCAGGATCTTGTCATCATCATCCAGGTGGATCATCATGTCCTCGTACTTCTTTTTCCCGTGGTGTTTAATGATGTGAGCGCGCTTATCTTTCCTTTGGAAATAGCGCATCATCCCCTCCGAATCGGCTTCCGGGTGGAACTGCACCCCTACGATCTCCCTGGAGAACCGGATCGCCATCACAGCCCTTTCCAAGGGTACGTGGGGTCTTTTCTTTTCTTTGCAAAGCACTTTGCACCCCAGGCTTTTGATCCTTTTTTTTCTCGGTTTTACCACCTGGTAATCCCTGGAATCAACCGCGTAGAACGGATTGTGAAGGCCTTCCAGAAGAAATTCCTCCTTGCCTTTTTTGGTCTTGTGCACGGGCATGATACCGAAGGCCGTGGACTTCCTTTTGGTCACCTTAGCCAGATTCCAGTGCAGACAGGCGATCTGGAAGGAGTGACAGATGAGGAAAAGGTATTTCTTGTTCTCTTCCAACAGGTTGTGATCGTATATAGAATCCAGGAACCAAAAGAATTTCTTTTCCCAAGGTTCCCCTACAGGTTTCGGAGAATCAGGACCCCCTGAGGCTATAAAAATATCAAAGTCCTCCAGATCAGGTACTTCGTTGTTAACCCTAACGTCAAAGATCTGGTAGGTCCCCTGAACATCATCCCGTCCCAGGAATTGCTCGACGAGCATTTTGATGCAGCGCATCCCTTCGTTGGGTTGTCCTGCATTCATGTCGAGGACGGCGATTTTATAAGATTTGTGCATGTATTTAACAGTTTATTCGCGTAGGTCCGTGGCCTGAACGATCCAGTTTTGAATTTGTCTATAAGCCTTTGCCGGTTTCTCCCACAATGTATTTTACCACTTCCTTGAGGTCGTTGGTCTCATTGAAGACCTGGAGTTGCCGATCGGCACCCGAACCTTGTTCCAGCATCTGGTAGACGTAGTTCACCTCTGTGCGGCAGCCCAGTTCATCGACCACGTCCTCCACAAAGTCCAGGAGCTCAGAGATGAGCGTCTTAAAGGGGACTTCCTCTTCCTTTCCGAAGTCGATCAGCTTGGCCTCTATTCCCCATCGGGCCGCCCTCCACTTATTCTCGTTGATCAGCACCCTTCGATACGACCTGAAACTTTGGTTTTTCTGATGCAGCTTATGCAGCTTTGCGATGATGCATTGCATGAGTGCCGCAATACAGGTGACTTCATCCACCGTCATCACCATATCACAAACCCTGAACTCCACTGTCGGGTAGAAGGGATGCAGGCGGATATCCCACCAGATCTTCTTCCCGTTGTCTATACAGCGTGTCTTCACCAGTACCTCCACAAACTTGTCGTATTCCGCCACGCTGGCGAAATACGGAGGTATCCCGGTTCTTGGAAATTTGTCGAAGATCTTTGACCTGAACGACTTAAAACCTGTATCCCTGCCTTCCCAGAAGGGGGAATTAGTGGACAGAGCATAGAGGTGTGGCAGGAAATAGCGGGCCACGTTCATGATCTGCAACCCCTCTTCCCTGCTTGGGATCCCCACGTGAACGTGAAGACCGAAGATGAGGTTGGAGCGGGCCACGTCCTTCATCTCGGCAATAAGTTCATCATAGCGGGGATTGGGTGTAATGGGTTGGTCGCTCCAGGTGGAAAAGGGATGTGTTCCCGCTGCTGCCACTTTCAGCCCTTCTTTGGCAGCCAATTCAATAACCTGTTGCCTGAGATAGGATACTTCATCCCTGGCCTGGTTGATGTTCTCGCAAACATTGGTGCCCATTTCGATCACCGCCTGGTGCATCTCCTCCTTGATTCGTTCCTTCAGCAAGACCTTTCCTCCCTCAAGGATCTTGGACATATGAGACCTGAGGGTATAGGCCTCGCTGTCGAGGATCTGGAATTCTTCTTCAATGCCAAGGGTGAATTTTTTCATGACCGGTGAATTTTAGCTTTTTTTCTTCCTGGATCCCGTCCTGGTTTTAGAAGACGATGGTTTAGCTGCCGTCTTTTTCGGGGCCGTCTTTGCCTTCGACTTTGCCGTGGTTCCGGCTTTCGCCTTTTTTACAGGAGTTTTCTTAACGGCGGACCGCTTTACCTCTGCAGCCGATTTCAAAGGAGACTTAGGGCTCTTTACCTTAGCAGGGGCCACACATTCCTTTACGAACGTTCCCCAGGAACTGTTGTTCGTTTTTTCCTTGTGGGCCAGCGCTTTTTCAACAGCCAGCTTGGCCGCGTGTTCCACGATCCAGTGGAAGTTTCCTTCCCCGACCGAATGGATATCTGCATCCGGAGCCGGATTGCAAAAATCAATGGCGTAGGGGATGCCATTCCTGACGGCAAATTCCACCGTATTGAAATCGTATCCCAAAGCCTTGTTGAGCTTGATGGTGTAATCGTGAATGGTCTTCATCAGCTTCTGATGTTCCGCTCCTGTGGTCTTGGGCTCGGTAACATAGCGCATGTGGAATTCGTTTCTTGGTTCATATGGCATGATGTGGACGTATTTTTGGCCAAGGCAGTACACCCGGTAGTAATCGTCAAAGACAATCTCCTCCTGCAGCATCATGACCAGTTTCTCGGTCTCAGCGTGTTTGGCAAAGAGGTCATCGGGGTCGTACACCTTGTAAACGCTTTTCCAGCCTCCCCCGGAATGGGGCTTCATATAGGCCGGGAAGCCGATATAATTAAAGATATATTCCCAATCGAGTGGTGCCTTGAGGTTTCTGAAAGAACGCTCGGTGGTATCGTCGGGCCTGTGCTTGGACGGCAGAAGGATTGTCTTGGGGACAGGGACCCCGATCTGCATGGCAAGGCAGTTGTTGAAGAACTTTTCATCCGCACTCCACCAGAAGGGGTTGTTGATCACCGAAGTGCCCATCAGGGAAGCATTCTTTAAATAGGCCCTGTAAAAGGGAACCTCCTGGGATATGCGGTCTACGATGACGTGGTAACCGTAATCGATACCTTGCTGAACCTTGTCTATAAGCACCGGTTCCGCCACCACCTTCCCTTTGCCCATCTCATTGACCTTGTCTATAAAGGCCCATGGGAAGGTGTCTTCCATGCCAAATAAAATTCCAACTTTTTTTATCATGATCTTCTGAATTTAATACGGTTAAAAATATCGGCCTATATATTCCGGAAATACCATTTTCCACAAGGGCCAGTCGTGGTCTATCCATTTTTTTTCGTCATACCAGTGCGGAATACCCTTTGAGCTGAGGATCCCGGCCATATGTTCATTTTTTGGTTTACAGCTGTCCCAGTCAGAGGTGCTCAGCACGATATTCATGTGCTGGTATTTCCATCCCTCCTCATTTTGCATGAATTCATCCGGACAATTGAAATAGATCCGCATGTCGTCTGAGAGAGGCACAAAATTACGGATATTGAATACCCCGGACATGGAGAAAAGGTGGGAGACAAGGTCGGGAAACCTGAAAGCGGTATTCCCGGCATGATATCCCCCGAAGCTCACCCCTGCCACACCGATACGGTGAGTATTACACTCGCGTTGGATATAGGGAATGAGTTCAGTTTTTAGGAACTGCATGTAAAGTTCGTAATTGTGGATCTTTACTTCGGAAGACATGTTCTCTGCATAGAATGTCAACCCATCTATGGTTTCCACATTGTAAAGTTTTATTCGGCCCTCATTGACGAACTGCATCACAGAACCGTTCAGCCCAAAATCGTTGTTCTGGGTGAAGCTGCCATATGAAGAAGGGAACATCAGGATAGGGTACCCCCAATGACCTGTGATCTCAAGGTTTATGTTCCTGTCCAGTGTATGGGAATAGTACTGGATATAGTGTATGGAAGCCATAGGATAATGTAATCTTATTTTCTAAGTTTACCAATATTTTTTGCCGGGCAAAGGTATTTTATTTTAGCATATACTCCGCTTAGATTCAACGGATTCCTTATACTTGCCAACTTTAGAATACACGGATGATCCTCCACGTAGACCACATCAGTTTAAAAGGCGCTTTTTCTTCCCGGATTCTGCACCGAAAGGTACGCTTCAGGTTGATAGCCCCCCCTTCCTTCCGAAAGGGAGAACAGGACTTTCCGGTGCTTCTCATGAATGACGGCCAGGATTATACCGCTCTGGGACTGGAAAAGATCTTAACCCAGGCCTTTCGGAACAAGAATATGACCT
This sequence comes from uncultured Muriicola sp., assembly GCA_965364605.1. Taxonomy (GTDB): domain Bacteria; phylum Bacteroidota; class Bacteroidia; order Flavobacteriales; family Flavobacteriaceae; genus Muriicola. The sequence goes on along the minus strand of CBDTYM010000057.1, from coordinate 1,211 downwards.
CATTTCTATACGTAGGTCTGGAGACGGATGAAAATCGCATGCGGGATTACGGGACTGCCTCAACACCAGACTTTAAAGGCAGGGGTGAAAATGCCCAGGCTTATTCCCGCTTTATTACCCAGGAATTCATCCCCTTTCTGCAAAAGGAGTTCAGGGCCACCAGGAGGAAGGAGGCATGGGTCTATTGCGGGATGTCCCTTGGCGGTTTATCGGCTTTTGATATCGTATTTAACCACCCCGGCCTTTTTGGAAAAGCCGGGGTTTTCAGCGGTTCGTTCTGGTGGCGAAAAAAGGCATATTCGAAAAAAGATCCGGAAGACAGGAGCAGGATCGTCCTGGACATGGTCAGGGATGGCGCCTACTCCCCCCATCTTTCCTTCTGGTTCCAGTGCGGTACCCTCGACGAAAAAGCAGATCGAAACCACAACGGAGTCATCGACTCCATCGACGATACGCTCGACCTGATCAAAGAACTACAGCTAAAGGGGTATTCTTATCCAGGAGACATCACCTATGAGGAGATCGAAGGGGGGAGACATGACCTTCCCACCTGGGCAGGCATTTTCCCGCATTTTCTCAGTTGGGCCTTTGGAAGGGCCGGGGCTCACGGTAAGGGCCCTCAGGAAAATTAACACTCCCCATCACACTTTGATAAAGATCTTCTTCCTGTACATCCACCAGGCCAGAAGGAGGTAAAAGCCTACCACGCTCAATCCGTACAGGAGGGAAGACATCTCTCCCGACAGGAAGGAATGCACATAGATGTTCTCAAAAAGCCAGCCGTGAAGAGACTGGCCATCAGATACCTGGACCGAGTAAAAGATCTTGGTGATAAAACTGGACAGGAAATAGATAGTAATGGCATTGGCCCCTGTATAGCTGAAAATACTTCCAAACTGGATGCCCTTTACATCTGTGAGGTAGTAGATGATCGCCAGGGTTATGTTCGCCCATCCGGCGGTCACCAGCACAAAGCTACTGGTCCAGAGTGCCTTGTTGATTGGGAATGCCAGGTCCCAAAGGTATCCTAGCACGACCATGGCAGCTCCGAGCAGGAGCATCAGTATTTCCTTTCGCGGGCGCTTAGACAGGAGGATCAATCCCGTAAAGATCCCCAGGAGGGAGGAAGCGATGGACGGGAGGGTGCTGAGCAATCCTTCAGGATCGTAGTCCTCCTTGTACATATGCGAGCCAAAGACCTGGAGGTCTAT
>CBDTYM010000056.1:0-14789 GCA_965364605.1 uncultured Muriicola sp. | reverse complement strand
ATGAGGTTTTTCTTGATTTCCGAAGCCGATTTTACCGCCTTTGCATTGACGTTCTGATAGACAGGGCAGGAGGGTTCTGAAAAGTTGGTATTTTCTATGGCTGCTGCGAGTTCTTCCCCTGCAGGCTCCATTAGTGGTGAATGGAAAGCCCCTCCCACCGGTAAGACCAGAGCCCTTCTGGCGCCAGCCTCTTTTAATTTCTCACATGCATCTTCCACGGCCTTAACCTCCCCGGAGATCACCAACTGACCGGGACAGTTATAGTTAGCAGGAACGACGACACCAGAGATAGACCCGCAAATGTCTTCCACCACCTTATCTTCCAGGCCTAAGACAGCTGCCATGGTGCTAGGAGTAATTTCACAGGCCTTTTGCATGGCCATCGCCCTCTGATAAACCAATTGAAGGCCGTCTTCGAATTTCAAGGTCCCGTTGCCCACAAGGGCCGAAAACTCCCCCAGAGAATGACCCGCTACCATATCGGGACGAAAAGCTTCACCCAGAACGCTACTCAAAACTACGCTGTGCAGGAAGATGGCCGGCTGGGTAACCTTCGTTTCCTTGAGCTGTTCGGCAGTTCCTTCGAACATGATATCGGTGATGGCAAAATCCAGGATCTCATTCGCTTGTTCAAATAATTCCTGTGCCCTGGGGTATTTTTCGTACAAATCGAGCCCCATCCCGCTGTACTGAGCTCCCTGTCCGGGGAATACATATGCTTTCATCTTCTTGTGAGTTTTATCTGAGACCAAAAATACACAATTCGCCGGGATCCCTACTCAGGTTCCTTGAACCAGCTGGCGTATTTGACGTAGGAATTCGCAATTCTACGGATCTCCCCTTCACTCAGGTCCTTGTCTACCTCCTTTATCTTCCGCGCCGGCATCCCTGCAAATACACTCCCCGGAGGCACTACAGTGCCCTTCGTCAACACGGCCCCTGCCGCAATGATGCTGTTAGAGCCCACCACACAATCATCCATGATGATACTGCCCATTCCTACCAGCACATCGTCTTTGATAGTGCAGCCGTGAACGATGGCATTATGCCCGATAGAAACATTGTTTCCGATATTCGTAGGGGATTTTTTGTAGGTGCAATGGATCACAGCCCCGTCCTGAACGTTCACCTTATTGCCCATTCGGATGTAATGAACATCCCCCCTCACTACGGCGTTGAACCAGATACTGCATTCGTCTCCCATCTTCACATCTCCGACTATGGTAGCGTTCTCCGCTATAAAACAATCCTTACCAATTTCCGGGGATTTTCCGAGCACAGGTTTTACAATCATAACTGCTATAATTCGTTGGGGCAACTGCCCCATTTGTCAACAGCAAAAATATTGAAAAAACAGTAATAGGAAGCCTTCTATGCCTTACGTCACAGAAGAAAGTAAACCCAGATAATTATAATGGAAAGTCAGATCAATTGGCAGCCGGGCAGAAGCAATCGTAACGGTTCTGCCTTTCAGGACCAAAATCGTATCCCAGGGTGATCTGATGGAAGCCCCCGTTGTCAAAACGGATGTCCCCACTTTGATATGAATAATTATAGGAAAACATAAACCGGTTGTAATTGAAGCCCACTATAGGGGTAAAAAGCTGGAGGCGTTGCTCCCCGAACTGGCCATTAGCCTGGTACTGGGCGCCGTCAAAGCTCCGTCTGTAGGAAAGTCCGGCCCAAACTGTACCAAAAGATACATCCCGGTACACCTTGGCATTTATATCTATGGTCTCCTCTTCTGTAAATTCGGTCAATTGAAGGAGTACAGATGGCTCCACACGCCATTCGCTCTTGCCAAAAATATAGCCCACAGAGAACAGATACCGCCTCAAGTTGTCGAATTCAATGGCGGTGTAAAGGTCCCTTCCTGTACCCAGGGCGTTGAGCAGGGTGGCATGGGCATAGAATTCCATGTAGCTGTAGGACATCCCGAAATCGACGTTGAAATAGCCTACGCTGTTGCGCGCTCCGGAAATGATAGGATCGGGGATCACCGACCTGAATTCCGTCTCATCGAGACTGCTAAGTATAAAACCGGCGCTCAATCCAAAGGACAGCTGGTTCAATAACCTGATGTCCTCGCCGAACTGCAGGTGGTGAGCATACGTGGCCTTGAGTCCCGTTTGGGAATGGTAACCATTGGCGTCGTTAAAAAGGATGGCGCCTACCCCACTCGGGCTGTCACCTATACGATAATTTACGCTCAGGGTCTGTAGGTTGGGCGCTTCGTCCACATTGAACCACTGCTTACGTGCTGTGAGCCTGATCTTTCCCCCCGGTCCGATCCCCGCCATGGAGGGGTGTACGAGATAATAATTGTCTGAGAGGTAGTCGAAATAGACAGGTATTCCTTCCTGTGCGCTGGCAACTCCAACGACGCTGAGGTAGGCAAACAGAATAAAAAGGATTTTTCTCATCTAGGATGGAACAAAGGGTTTGGCCGGGTGATTAAACATAATGTATAACGGCTTAACACAAACATTATTATGTTTTTCAGGACAGGAAAAATGATTGTATTTTTGCCTAAAATTCAGACTATGAAAGAGTATGTCATCACCGCGAAAGAAACCTCTAACCCGGCCATCCTGAAATTTGAGGCCAATCAGTTCCTCTCCCCCCACTCCAATTACGAATTCAGGAATATTGACGAGGCGAAGGATTCCCCCCTCGCCCAGCAACTCTTTTACCTGCCATTTATCAAGACCGTCTATATTTCCGGCAATTTTATTGCACTGGAACGTTTTGACATCGTACAATGGGAGGACGTCAGGGATGAGGTGGCACAACAACTGGTCGAATACCTCAACTCAGGCGCACCCGTAGTGATAGAAGAAACCAAAAAAACCAACTCACCAATTACCTTGTATGCGGAGGTGACTCCCAATCCTGCGGTGATGAAATTTGTGGCGAATAAGAAACTGGTTCCTGCTACTTTCGAGTTCAAAAATATAGATGAGGCCAGCGATTCGGCCCTGGCAAAGGCCCTTTTTCACTTCCCCTTTGTCAAGGAAGTCTTTATGGACGAAAATTATATCTCGGTGACCAAGTTTGATATGGCCGACTGGAACGACATTACCATGGAATTGCGGGAAATGATCCGAAATCACATCGCAGAGGGCAAAGAGATCGTCTCGGATAAGGCCGAAAGCACACAGGCCAGAAACCCTGTAAAACAACAAGCTTCACAAGCCACGGACGAAACTTCTCAGCAAATCATCCAGATCCTCGAGGAATATGTAAAACCGGCGGTCGCAAGCGATGGGGGAAATATACTGTTCCAATCCTACGATGAAAAGGACCAGACTGTGAGTGTAATCCTTCAGGGTGCCTGTAGCGGTTGCCCTTCCTCAACTTTCACACTCAAAAATGGAATAGAGACGATGCTGAAAAATATGCTGGGGGATAAGGTGCGCGAAGTAGTGGCAATCAACGGTTAATAAAGCCTGTTTTATTTGTTTTTGGTTCAAATTCTTCGGAACTTTAAGAGAACCTAAAAATCAATAGAACATGTCTATTTTAAAAGTTATAGAAGTGCTGGCAAACTCCAGTGAGAGTTGGGAAGATGCCACCCAAAAAGCCGTCACACAGGCTTCCAAAACAGTGAAAAACATCCGTTCCGTTTACGTTCAGGACCAGAGCGCAACTGTAAAGGACGGGCGGGTAGATGACTTCCGGGTAAATGTTAAGATCACATTTGAAGTGAAGTAAATCCCAACAAGACACCAAAGCACCTTTACGGGTGCTTTTTTTTTGCCAAATATCGAAAACCAGACCCTTTGGAAACGCCCCATAAATACACCAACGCACTGATCCGGGAAACGAGTCCCTACTTATTGCAGCACGCCCATAACCCGGTGGATTGGTACGCCTGGCATCCCGAAGTTCTTGAGCGGGCCCAAAAAGAGGACAAGCCCCTACTGATCAGTATCGGCTATGCGGCATGCCACTGGTGTCATGTCATGGAGCATGAATGTTTTGAAGATGAGGAGGTGGCCAAAGTCATGAACCGTCACTTTATCAATATCAAGATCGACCGCGAAGAACGACCAGATATCGACCATATCTATATGGATGCCCTGCAGATGATGACGGGTAGCGGGGGGTGGCCACTCAACGTAGTAGCTCTGCCGGATGGCCGACCCTTCTGGGGGGCTACCTATGTAAGGAAGGCCGACTGGATCAAAGTCCTGAGCCAGCTGGCGTCCCTCTACTCACGGGACAGAAAAAAGGTCCTGGACTATGCCACACATCTGGCCGAAGGCCTCAAATCCATCAATCTCATTCCTACTCCGGAAAGGAATGAAGCCATTTCGAAGGGGGAACTGCAGACAGCCGTGAAATCATGGTCGCAATATTTTGACACCTACCTGGGAGGATATAAACGGGCTCCGAAATTCATGATGCCGGTGAACCTCGAATTCCTTCTTCACTACAGTACCCTGTATGAGGATAGAGAGACTGAGGAGTACGTGCACACCACCCTGAGGCGTATGGCCTACGGAGGTGTATATGACCATCTGGGTGGCGGTTTTTCCCGCTATTCGGTGGATGTTAAATGGCACGTTCCCCACTTCGAGAAAATGTTATACGACAACGCCCAGCTGATCTCCCTCTACGCCCGGGCGTACGCCAAAACCGGGAAAGCCCTTTACAGGAATGTAGTGGAGGAATCCATCGCCTTTGTGAAGCGGGAACTCTCTTCGCCAGAAGGAGGTTTTTTTTCTTCCCTGGACGCCGATAGTATAAATGAAGCCGGAGAATTAAAGGAAGGGGCGTACTACTGCTGGAAAGAAAATGACCTCAGAAAGCTGCTTGAGGCAGATTTTGCAGTCTTTGCGGACTATTATAACATCAACGATTATGGGCACTGGGAAGATGGGCTCTTCGTCCTCATCAGGGACGCAACAGATGAGGCTATCGCAGCCAAACATGGTATGAAGGTCAAAGAACTGCACAAGACCCTCAAAAAGTGCAAAGCACAACTTCTTGAAGTACGCGAAACCCGTCCCCGTCCCCGACTGGACGACAAGATCCTGACTTCCTGGAACGCACTCATGATCAAAGCCCTGGCCGATGCCTACCGCTACCTTGGAGATGCCGATTACCTGTCCCTGGCAAGAGAAACTACTAATTTCCTGGAGACCTCCGTAATAAAGGAGGACGGAACCCTGTATCACAACCACAAAAACGGAAAAAGCTCGATCGAGGGATTCCTCGAAGACTACGCTCATCTCGTTGACGCATATCTCTGTCTTTACGAGATCAGCTTTGAGGAGACCTGGGTTCAAAAGGCCAGGAAACTTGCCGACCATTGCCTTGATCGTTTCTACGATACCTCTTCCGGACTGTTCTACTTTACTCCGGACACGGAAAAATTCACGGTGAGGAGGTCTTTTGAGACTACAGACAACGTCATTCCGGCATCCAATTCAGTCATGGCGAACTGTCTGTTCAAACTCTCCCTCCTTTTCCCGGAAAAAGACTATGGCCAGATCAGCGAAAAAATGATCCTGAAAATGAGGGATCAACTCCTGGAGAACCCGAACAGCCACGCCCACTGGATGCACCTGCCGCTTTACCATGACTTTCCCTTCAGGGAGATCGTTATTACCGGGCATAAAACGGCTTCGTTTTCAGAAGCCTTGGGAAAGCGTTATCTGCCCAACGCCATCTTTGCCGGGGCAGAAGACAAAAGCTCCTTAAGCCTTTTGAAAAACAGGATAACTCCCGGAGTAAGCCGGATCTATGTTTGCGAGAACGGAGCCTGTAAACTACCCGTTTCTTCCCCGGATGAGGCCATGGAGTTGTTGATCTGAGAAAACCGACTTAACAAGACTTTATAGCCCCAAATTTGAAATTGGGCTATTATTTTCCTTGTTTTGTAGCCAAACGTCAATATTATGGATACCGTTTCAGATTATTCGAATTATATAGACCAGGGTATGGACTGGGTTATGGAAATGTTGCCAAACCTCATTACCGCCATAATCATTCTTATCGCAGGATGGTGGGTGGTCAAGTTCATCAACAGGCTGGTACGGAAATTTTTTCAGAAAAAAGATTACGACGAGGCTCTGGAAACCTTTCTGCAAAGTTTTATCAGCATAGCCCTGAAATTATTGCTCTTTGTCCTGGTCATTACTCAACTGGGAGTAAAATCCTCTTCCCTGGTGGCCCTGGTCGGTGCAGCCGGTCTGGCTGTCGGTCTCGCCCTGCAGGGATCCCTTTCGAATTTTGCCGGGGGTGTGCTCATCCTTATATTTAAACCCTTTAAGGTGGGAGACTTTATTTCTGCACAAGGAGTGGACGGTACCGTAAAGGAGATCACCATTTTTACCACCAAGCTGAATACGTTCGGCAACCAGTTGGCCATCTTACCCAACGGACAGCTTTCCAACAACAACATCATCAACTACAACGCCGAAGACACACGGAGGGACAAGATCGATATCGGTATCGGATATTCCTCCAATATCAAAAAAGCAAAGGACATTCTTCTGGAGATCTGTGAGGAACACAGTGGAATCCTGAAAGATCCTGCTCCTGTAGTTTACGTCGGAGAACTCGCCGACAGCTCTGTCAACCTCACCCTGAGGTTCTGGGCCAAGAATGAGGACTTTTGGGCCGCCCATTTCCACGTCATCGAAGAGACCAAACTCAGGTTTGACAAGGCCGGAATCGAGATCCCATTCCCACAAATAGACGTGCATCAGAAAGGGTAAGACTCAGGGTTAACCACTCTTGGTCTGCAGGATAAAGTCCTTGAGATAAAAGGGCTCGAAATAGGCTACATCTTCGAATTCACCTGCCTGAAATTTTCGGAAAGCCTCTTCACTCATGGTCTTCGAAGAAGGAACGATTGTATCGTCGATCCGAAAATTGGAGTGAGTCAGTATATCCCTGCATTTTGTCGCTCCACTGCCCACCAGGTGAACTGGACCTTTATCAGCGAATTCTGCGAAGGAATCAGCAGTGATGATTTTTGCCATTTCCGGTTGAATTTCCGCCAGATCAGCATTGTAGACAGCTGCATATACTTCCATTCTCCTGGCGTCCAGCATCGGAATGATCACCCCTTCCTTCACCTGTTTTTGCAACGCCATACCTTTTAAAGTGCGCGTAGCGATCAATGGGATCCCGAGGGCAAAACACAATCCCTTGGCACTGGAAACCCCTATCCTCAAACCGGTGTAGGATCCCGGGCCCTTGCTTACGGCAATGGCGTGGAGATCTCCGGGTTTCATCCCGGCTTCAGCCAGGACGTCCTCTATAAACACATGCAATTGTTCCGAATGGGAATAGGAAGCACTGTTGTGCTCCCTATTCGTCAGTATTTTGCCCTTTTCCGAAAGGGAAACAGAACAATTGGTCGATGCCGTCTCTAACTGCAGTATCAAAGCCATAAGGCTGCAAAGATACGCTAGTTCAGGACAATGGGCAGACCGTAAAAGAATTCGAGTACTTTGATCCTGAAAATGTAGTTGTACTTGGTGCGGACCACCTCTGCTTCAGCATTGTCTACCCTGGACTGGGCCTGACTGAAATCGAAGGCGTTCATAAGCCCCACCTCAAACCTGTCCTTGGTGTACTCATAAGCAGTCCTTCTGGCGTCGAGGGTCTTCTGGGAAGCCTCGTAGGCTTTGGCGGAATTCTGAACGTCTACATAGGCCTGGTTGATGGTGGTCTCCAGATCCAGCTTGGTCTGCTCGAGTTGCAACCTGGCCTGTTCCACTCCTATCTGCGATCGCCTGATATTATTCCTGGTACTGAACCCGTTAAAGATGGGTATGTTTAGCTGAGCCCCGTAAGATATACCGTCATTGATCCAGAGCTGATCCCTAAAAGCGATCTTTTCACCCGTAAAGGGATCCCGTGTTTGGTCGGAGTATCTCGTGTTATAATTAAAAAAAGCATTCAGCGTGGGATAAACAGCTCCTTTCGCGATCTGCAGGTCTTTCTCCGCCAGGTCTACGCCGGCTTCGGAAAATTTGATATCATTTCTGAAAGTAAGGGCCTTGTCAAAGATCACTTTGGGCGAGTACTTAAGGATATCCGATGGGGGCACATTGTATTCCTCTTCGGCTATATCAAAATTCTCGTAATCTGTGATCTGCAGCAGCTGTGCCAGGGCAATTCGGGACAGCAGTACCTGATTCTGGGCGTTGATAATGGTCTGCTCCTGAGTGGCCGCCGTGGCTTCCACCTCCAGGAGGTCTCCTCTTGGAACGACCCCGTTGTCCACGAGTTCCCTTGTCCTTTTTAAATCCTCTACCGTCACTGCGTACTGTGCCTCAGCAACTTTCAGGGATTCCTTGTTCGAAAGAATGTTGAGATAACTGTTCGCCACATTGAGACGGATGTCGTCTACGAGGTTGTCCAGCCGGTACTGATTGGCAACCTCATTCAGCTTTGCCCTGTTCAGACGGTGAACATTCCTCAGCCCGTCGAAGAGGGTCAGGCCTGAGGTAATATTACCGTTGGCAGAAAAGATCGTGGAAGTTACAAATACGTTGGTGGTCGGATCCAGGACGAGACCTGTGTTTCCTGCAGTGCTCATCTGGCCGTTCAGGCTGGGAAGAAAATTTCCCAGGGCATCCGACTTGTCCACCCGGGCATTTTCCAGGTCCAGCTCAAATTGTTCTACGGTCAGGTTGTTCTCCACTGCATACGTAACGCATTCTTCCAGGGTCCATCTTCGCATTTGGGCGGTGAGGGTCCCTATCGTCAGCAGAAAGAGAAGGATTGATATTCTAAATCTCATGATCTCGTTTTTTTGATTGCTTCTTTTTTGATTATGGCTTAGTCCGGTCAGGAATGGGCTTATTCCTCTCCTTCTTCTTCCTCTTCACCTCTTTTTATGGGTTCCGTTTTATTCCACACCTTAACATCATCTTCTTCGGTCAGGCCGGAAACGATCTCTACATTGACCCCATCGGATATCCCAATCTCTATGTCCCTGCGTTCAAATTGCTGATCACCGGTAGCGACCTCCACATATGGTTTATCCGTCTCCTTGTCGAATTGCAACAGTGCTTCCGGAATCACCATGATACTGTCTTTCTTTTCGAGTACAAGAGATGCGTTGGCACTGTAACCCGCCCTGATAAAGACGGAGTCAGTCACGGTGACATTACCTTCTATTTTAAACTGTACTGCACCGGCTTCCTCCACACCTTTGGGGGCAATGAATTTCAGTCTGGCTTCAAGGGTTTGACCTTCTATGGCACCCAGGCTGATCTCCAGGGGCATACCGATCTGGAGTTTTCCCACCTCTCCCTCGTCTACCTGACCTTCGAAAATCATGGTATTGAGATCTGCGATAGTAGCTATGGTGGTCCCGTCGTTAAAGTTGTTACTCTGGATCACCTGGTCACCCACCTCAACCGGTATCTCGAGGATGGTCCCATCTACTGTAGCGCGGATATTCGTATTGGCACTGTTAGCTCCTCCGGCAGAACCCAGGCGGATAATGCGGAAGTCGGTTCTGGAGTTCTCCAGTTCCACTACTGCCTGGTCATACCTCAGTTTCAGGTTGTTGAAATCCTGGCTGGAGATCACGCCCCGGTCAAAGAGTTGTTTGTTTCGGTCGTATTCGATCTGGAGGTTGGCAAGGGCTGCTTCGGCATTGCGCACCCTTCCACGGGCCGAGTTGAGGGCCTGTTCGTTAGGTACGACTTTGATCACAGCGATCAGGTCTCCTGCTTTAACAGCTTCCCCTTCCTCAAGGAGGATCTTATCGATGATACCCGTAATCTGGGGTTTGATCTCGACCTCTTCCTTGGGGATCACCTTCCCTGTAGCCACGGTCTTCTTTTCGATATTGGCGATAAAGGGTTTTTTGGTCTCGTAGGTGATGGCTCCTTTGCTGTTCGATTTGATAAAGAAAGCCGCGGCCCATAAGGCCCCTAACACCAGGACTCCGATAAGTCCGTATTTTACATATTTGTTCATCTTCTCTTCGTGTTATTTAAAGTTGATAGTTGTTATTCTTCTCTTAAGGCGTCGATCGGTTTGATACTCACCGCCCTCTGGGCCGGGATAAGACCGATCAGGGTTCCCAGCACCACCATCACCAACAAGGCCCCGATCACAAGAGGAATGGGAACTGTAGGATTGGTATAGGGAAATTCTATGTCCTGGGTCGCATTGTTGATCAGATTGAGCACTCCGGCCCCCATAATGATCCCCACAATTCCTGCGATCATGGTCAGGAAAACCGATTCCAGAATAATAAGTGACCTCACCTCCCTTGGTGTTGCTCCCAGAGCCCTTCTGATCCCCAATTCCTTGGTTCGCTCCTTGACCGATATCAGAAGGATGTTGCCAATTCCGATAACACCTGCGAGGATTGTAGCCAATCCCACGATCAGGGAAACGAAGGTCAATCCATTCGCGAAGCCCATGATTCGCCCGAACACCTCCCCCAGATTGAAGGCTCCGAAGGCCCTTTCATCATCGGGGTGTACGTTGTGTACGCTTTTCAAGACTGATTTAATGTCCTTCTCCACCTGCACGACGTCTGCGTCGTCAAAGGCAGCGATGGTAAAATACTGGGCATTATCACCTGTATTGTAGAGTTTCCTGAAGGTCGAAAACGGAATGTAAACATCACCGTCTGTCCCGAAGGGAGTGGTTTGCGTAAACTTGTGTACCCCAACCACCTGGAAGTAAATTCCGTCCAGTCGTATATATCCGCCTATAGGATCTTCATCCTTGTCGAACAACTCCTGCTGGGTGCGTTCCCCGATCACACACACCTTCCTGGCCTGCTCTTCATCCTCTTCATTGATAAAGCGACCGTTGTCGTAGATCTTCTGGGTGGCCATCTTGGCAATTACCGGAAAATAGCCATAGACTGGATAACTGTTAGACTTTAACCCGCGGACGCCCAGGGCAGCCTCCCCTCCGAAGACCCCTTTGGTATTCACCGGGGCGATATACTGTATCTCGGGAATACGGTTTTGCAGGGTAGTCGCATCCTGTACTTTGAGGGACAAACGCCTGCCGGTCTTGTAGCCGGCATAGGGCATACTGGTGGATTGGGACCAGGTCCAAATACTGTTCTTGGCGACGGATTCGAAATTCCGTTCAAAGCCGTTGTCCAGTCCTTTGGAAGCCCCGGCAAGAACAATATAGATAAAGATCCCCCATAAGACGCCGATGACCGTTATTATCGTTCGGGTCTTATTCTTCCCTATGGATCCGAAGATCTCCTGCCAGGTATTTTTATCAAATAAGAACCGCATACTATTCGTCTCTAAGTGCTACAATGGGTTTTATTCTGGCTGCTCTCTTAGCAGGTACATATCCGGAAATGGCCCCGAAAATGATCAGAAGCAAGGTGGCGAATACGGCCGTACCGGTTCCTATCCCGGGGTTGCGAATGAAATAATCCTCCATAAGGGTGTTTCCAAGGCTTCCGAGAAGCGCAATACCTAAGAACATTCCCAAAAATCCTGATATCGTGGTTATAAAAACAGATTCCAACAGAATGCCGGAGATCACCGATCTGGGCGTTGCCCCTATCGCCTTCCGGATTCCGATTTCCTTGGTCCGCTCTTTCACAACGTAAACCATGATATTGCTGATCCCGATTATGCCCGCGATGATAGTACCAAAGGCCACGAGGGCAGCAATGATCGCCAGCACGCCCGCAAAATCCTGGTTCTGCTTGAGTTGCTCTGCAACATTTCGGATAAAGAACCCGTTCTCGTCCTCGGGATTGATAAATTTCTTCTGTTTGAGGTATTTCTCCAGGCTACGCTGAAAGGCCATGGCCCCGGTATATCCTATCTCTTCCTTGAAACCAATAACGATCTGTCCGATCTTGTCGGTATTCTTTTCGATAAGCTGGCGGGTGGTGTACGGAATGTACAATTGTCTTTCCTCATTATCGCCCCCGTCATCCTGGAAAACACCTACCACCTTGAAGACGCTTCCTCCTACATCAATATATTTCCCGATAGAATTCACGCTGCCGAAAAGATCCTGTTCCACCAATCTTCCTATGACAGCATTCTTGGTCCTGTTCTTGACATCCTCCTGGTTGATGTAGCGGCCTTTCATCATAATGGTCTTCTCCGCAAATTGCTGTCCCCAGTCCACACCTATGGTGGTATAGTTATTGGATTCCTCCTTATACTTGACCAGGGCGGTCCTGAAGATGCGCGGGGAGATATACTCCAAAAACATGGGGAAATCCTTCTCGATATCCGTCAGATCGCTGTTTTCGAATTCTATCCGCCTGAGCGATTTATATCCTTTGTAAGGTATGGAGGTTCTGCCCGGAAAAATATACAAGACGTTGGTAGCATCCTGGGAGAAGAAATATTCAAACGTGTTCTGGAGGCCATTGGTAAGACCTACCAGCCCCACAAAGATGAGGATACCGAGTGAAACGGTGAACCCCGAGAGAACAGTCCTGAGTTTGTTCTTCCGGATCGTGAGAAATATTTCCTGCCAGGTGTCTCTGCTAAACATGTGCTTTGGCCCTTACCTGTTTTACTTTTTCATCCTTGACGATCACCCCGTCCTTAAGGTGGACAATACGCTTACACATTTGTGCAATGTCCGGTTCGTGAGTAACTACCAGGATGGTGTTCCCCTGGTCGTTGATGTTCTGTATCAATTCCATCACCTCGTAGGAGGTTTTGCTATCAAGGGCTCCTGTAAGCTCATCCGCCAGCAAAACCTTGGGTTCTGCGACCATGGCCCGGGCGATGGCTACCCTTTGTTTCTGACCTCCTGAAAGCTCGCTAGGTAGGTGATGGGACCACTCCTTTAAACCCACTTGCTCCAGGTATTTCAATGCTTTTTCCTGCCTTTGTTTCCTTGGCATTTTCTGATAATACAGTGGCAGGGCCACGTTTTCCAGGGCTGATTTGTAGTTGATCAGATTAAAGGACTGGAAGATAAACCCGAGAAACTTGTTTCGGTAATTCGCCGCCTTGGTCTCATTGAGGTTTTTGATCGGGATCCCGTCAAGAACATAGGTTCCGGAATCGGCTTCGTCCAGCATCCCCAGGATATTGAGCAGGGTTGATTTTCCGGAGCCCGAAGAACCCATGATAGCAACCAATTCGCCTTCTTCCACGGTGAAGTTGATCCCCTTGAGGACGTGGAGGGAATTGCTCCCCATTTTATATGATTTATGCAGATCCTTTATTTCAATCATGGTGGATGTTTTCTTTTGGTTTTCCAATCCTGTGATAGGACTGTCAAGTTGGGCAATTGTTACAATATTTGTTAAAAATTTATGTTAAAATCCCCTATCCTCCGAAAGATTCGGGCTGGAGTGCGTTCCATACTTTGATCTTGTCATCGGCAGAAAGACCGGATTGTACCTCTACATAGATCCCATCGCTGATACCGAGTTCTATGTCCTTTCTCGTGAACTGCTGTTCGCCCGTAGCGATCTCCACAAAAGGTTTTTTGGTCTCAGGGTCAAATTGCACCAGTGCTTCCTTTATCGCAAGGACACTATCTGCTCGAGCCAGGATGATGGAGGCATTGGCACTGAGTCCTGCCCGGATAAATACTGTATCCCCCTTCTCTAGGGTGCCCTTGATCTCGAATTGTATGGCCCCGTTCTCCGCTTTGCCTTTGGGGGCGATATAATCGAGTACGGCGTTAAACACCTTGTTTTCGATAGCCCCCACAGTGATCTCCAGGGGAAGGTCTTCTTTGATCTTGCCTACCTCAGATTCATCAACCTTGCCCTCAAAGATCATTTTATTCACATCAGCAATGGCCGCGATGGTGGTCCCTTCATTAAATGTGTTGCTCTCGATGACCTGGTTCCCAACTTCGACGGGAACTTCAAGAACCATCCCGCTCACCGTGGCCCGGATCTGGGTATTGGCCGCATTGCTCAGTCCGCTTGTCGTCCCCGTCTGTACGATATCATATCTCTTGTTCGCCGCTGAGTAGGCCTGTTTGGCCTGGTCATAGGTGACCTGGGCACGTTCGAGGTCGACCTTGGAGATAACCCCACGGGAAAACAATTCACTCTGCCTGTCAAAGTTACGCCTCTGGTCTTCCAGGCTGATGCGAGCATCCTCGATGGCATTCTTGGCGTCGTTGAGTGCGTTCAGGTTGGGCACCACCTTGATCCGTGCGATCAGGTCGCCAGACTTCACATAGTCGCCTCCCTCTACAAAGATCTCATCAATGACGCCGGAAATATTGGGTTTGATCAACACCTCTTCCAGGGGTAGAATACTACCTGTGGCCACTGTCTTTTTGATAATGGTTCGCTTTTCGGCCTGCTCGGTTTCATAGACCACCGGGTCTTCCGCATTTTTCTGGTAGAGGTAGAACATGGCTCCTCCAAAAGTGATTACGATCAGCAGGAGGATGATAACGGTAACAGATTTTTTCATTTTCTATTCTGATTAGATTGTATTCAAATTTTATTCGGTTCTCAGGGCGTCTATCGGGCGGACCTTGATCGCGCTTTGGGCCGGGATAAAACCCGCCAGCAAACCGGATATGATCAGGATGATCAAAGCCGCGGAAACCACCCCCAGGTTGACACTGGGATTCATAAACATGTCCACGGGACCATTGGCATCCAACAAAGCGTTCACCCCGTAGATAAAAAGGGCCCCGACAACGATACCGGCCATGCCAGAAATGATGGTCAGGAAGATGGATTCGAGGAGGATCTGTTTACGGATAGACCAGGGGTCTTCTCCCAGGGCACGGCGGATCCCAATTTCTTTCATTCGCTCCTGAACAACCACAAACATGATGTCGATGGTCATGGCAATCCGATAAACCGT
>CBDTYM010000055.1:0-15080 GCA_965364605.1 uncultured Muriicola sp. | reverse complement strand
CTACAAGGCTGGCTGTCAGGTTTTTCACCCCGGAAGTAAGATCTGTCTTCACTTCGGGACTGTTGTACATACCGCCTATGGTGACACCTACAGGAATCGTCAGGTTCTGCAGGCTGTTGTCATCGATCTTTGCGATTAGATCATTCACCTCCGAACCTAAGTACCTGGCCGGAACATCCAGTCGGGCCTGGTAATTGAGTTTCCGGTCAAAACTGTGGCTTCCATTCACCGTGATGGCGATATCCTGATAGGAGAAAGTCATGGGTTTCACGGAAACGATGCCATCCTCGAAAGACAAGGCAGTTTTCAGGCCGCTCAGATTGAATTTAGCCGGGTCGATAAACTGCAGCTGAGAGGCCATGGCATTGAGCACATTAGCTTTCTCTGTGTTGATCCTGGTTTCCAGGATCTCTGCAAGAAGGTCCCCGGTTACACTCTCCAATCTGGGAGTAAATTCCGGGCTGAGGTTGCCCGAGATGGCGATCTTTGAATTGAGTTTGCCCTGAAGGGCTGAGGCCACCGGCGCCAGTGCCTTGAGCATATCGAGGTTGTTGAAGGCTTCAGATATCTGGAACTGATCCACGCCCAGTTTCATATCGAAAACAGGCGTTTCCCCTTTAGTGGAAACCATACCATCGAGGGTTAGTTTGCCGTTGAACAGGGAAGAAGAAAAATTGCTCAGGGAAGCCGTTTCATCCCGGACCCTCAGTATACCTTCCACATCCTTCAGCACCAGGTTGTCATATAGCACCGTATTTGCTCTGGCTTTAACGGTGCAATCCAGGAAGGAGGGGATCTTGATCGCGGCGGCTTCTTGATCTGATCCTCCAGTTTTCTCTTCCTCTACCATAAAATCATTGAGGGAAAAGTTATCAGAACTGAGGTTGAAGTTTCCTTCCACATTTTCCTTGTTGAACATGAAGCCGAGCAGGTTCGTCAGTGTACCTGAGACATCAAAGTCGGTCTTGCCCATCTTTCCCTGCATGCGGTTCAGGGTGATCCGTTCGGGTTTAAAATCGATGGCAACCAGGCTGAACTGCACGGGCGCAGTCAGCTCATCGCTATTGTATTCAAATCCTTCGACACTTAACTTCCCTGTGGTCCTGGTTTTAGCGTACTCCTTTTTTTCCAGGGTCTCCATATCAAAAGCGGTGGTCACATCCCCCTTGAGAAGCCCTTTAAGGTTCTGTTCTGCTGCATAGGGATAAGCCCTGGAGAGGTTCGCGAGGTTCATATTGGCCTCTACATGGGCATTCACCCTGGTATTGCCTGTGAGTTCCCGTATCCCGGCCTCCATGGCAAAGCGGTCCTGATCGATGTTGAAAGAAGCTTTTTCCACGGTTACGTAGGTGTCTTCCGTAAGTCCGGTTTCATTGACGATCTCAGCAGCAATCACGATATTATCCACGGCCTTGGGTAGGTCAGGATACCGGAAGGAAGCCTTATCTGACTTTATATCGATGCGAAATGCAGGAATATACGTTTCATCTATCCTGCCCTTGAATTCTCCTTTGACCACGAAATCCCCTGTGGTAGTCACCTGAGCGATGTCCTTGGAATACTTTTCGGGGAAAAGGGCCAGGAAGTTTCGAAAATCCGAGGAGGGGGTCTCAAAGGTGATGTCCACTTCGTTGTAATCCTCTGCCACCCTGACAAAGCCCTGGAATACCAGTGGTAACTGATTGATCTGTCCTTTGTTATCCAAAAAGGTATAGGTACTGGTCTTGAGATCGATCCCCAGGAGGGCGTCCAGCAGCACCTTGTGTTCCTTCAGGTATTCGGTTCCGTCCATGGTCATGCTGACAAAACCTTCAGAATGGGTATCGAGCTCGGAGTCTTCAAGAGAAAGATCCCCACTACCGCTGTGTTGTATGCCTGAAACGTCCAGGAAAATACTCCCTGCCCTGTCGTTGTAAACGAGTCGGGAATCTGTAAAACTATACTTCTGTAGGTCCAGGGTAAATCCGCTGTCGGCGGTGGAATCCTCCCCGGCGTCCTGGCCTGGTTTTGCGATGTCGAAATTAGGTCTTTCAGCCTCGTCGAACATGATATTCACGAAGGCTTTCTCCAATTTCAGTTGCCTGAGCTGTATGGGTTCGGAGGGGCCTTTGAACAACTCGTAGACAGAGAGGGATAGGTCGATCCGGTCTGCGCTGAACAAGGTATCGCCTTCAAAAGGTGCTGCGGTTGTCAAAACTGCGTCAGACAGTTGCAGGTTGGCATTGGGAAAACTGCGTATCAGACTGAGGCTGGCATCGGAAAAGTCGAATGTCCCCGTAATATTGCTGTTGACCTTTTTCTTGATGATATCCCCTATCCTCCCTTCCAGGAAAAACGGGAGGGCGATGATGAGACCCAGGAGGAGGAGCAGGACAACTCCTGCAATTTTGACGATTTTTTTCTTCATGGTATGCGATTTAGAGCTCGAAAGCAGTGATCAGATATCGAGGACGATCTCCTCGCCCATTTTTAGACTGAACCGCTTCCTTAGGATATATACGAAAAAATACAGAAAAGGGGTGTCGATCATGGCGATAAATACCTTGAACAGAAAACCGCTGATCACAAGGCCGGTGAAGAGGGACCAGGGCAGAACCCCGAAGACACAGAGCAAGCCGACCACCGTAAAAGTGTCGATAAACTGTGACAGGAAGGTGGAAAAGTTATTTCGTATCCACAGGTACTTTCCCTTGGTCACCCGTTTCCAGAAATGGTAGATGGCAATATCGACATACTGCGCACAGAGATAGGCGATCATGGAAGCCAGGACCGCGATGGGCGAGAGCGCAAATACCTTCCTGAAGGTATCGTCCCCTATGGGCGATTCGGGAATTGCCGGGGCCATTTCTGCCAGCAAGATAATCCCCATGGAGAAAAAGGAAGCAAAGATCCCGGCGGTGACGATCTGGTTGGCTTTTTTCTTTCCATACACCTCTGAGATCAGGTCTGTGATCAGGAAGGTGATGGGATAGGGAAGGATCCCTACGGAGATCTCGAAGAGGGATGCCCCGTAAACCTCGACATCTCCAAAGGGCCTCCAGTAGAAGAATTTCTGAAAAATGAGGTTGGAGACCACCAGGGAAGTGATAAAGAGGGCTCCGAGGTACAAATAGATCTTGTACGCTAACTTTCTGTCCTTATCGGTCATGGCCCTATTTGATTGTTATGCTGAAAGGCATGCGGGCCTGCACGCCACGCTTTTGGGAAGCACTCCTGATCTCCCTGTAGAGCCTGAATGCCTCTTCGCCCAGTTCATTTTCAAGAAGGTTTTCACTGACCCTTTCCTGAGCCCCAGAAAGGTCCTCCATCAGCATTTCGAAATTCGTTTTGTACCTGGGATATCTGCGGACGCTGAAGGAAGAGATCCCGGCGAGCTCTGCCGCCTCTGCAATGGCGTCATCCAATCCACCGAGCTGGTCTACGAGTCCGTTCTCCAGCGCCTGCACCCCACTCCATACCCTGCCCTGGGCAAGGCTGTCCACCCTGGCCAGGGACATGCTTCTGCCATCAGCCACCCGCTGCAGAAAGGTCTGATAGGTAGTCTCTATCCCTTCTGTGACCACAGCCCTGAATTCCGGAGACATAGGTTCAAACAGGGAGTATTCCGTGGAATTCTTGTTGGTTTCCACCTGTTCCGCATTGATGCCGATATCACCTGCCAGCTCGCTTATGTTGGGGACCGTCCCAAAAACACCTATAGAACCCGTAATTGTAGTGGGTTCAGCCAGGATCCTGTCGGCCCCGGCAGCTATGTAGTATCCTCCGGAAGCGGCTACGTCACCCATGGAAACAACTACCGGCTTTTCCTTCGTGGTAAGCTCAACCTCCCTCCAGATCAGATCGGAAGTCAGGGCGCTTCCCCCGGGAGAATTCACCCTAAGGACCACTGCCTTGATCTTGTCGTCCTCACGGGAGCGTTTCAGGGCTTTGTTGATCAGGCCCTGCCCGATATAATCCGGACTCCCCTCCCCGTAAAAGATCTCTCCCTGGGCGTAGATTACGGCGATGCGGTCGCTCCCTTTGTAGACGGACTTCTTTCGCGCGTCCTTCATATAGTCCTTCAAAACTACGTAATCAACTTCCCTGTCCTCTGACTGCCCCATTGCCCGACTTATACTCTGGTTATATTGATCAAAGTAACCGATGTAATCTATGAGACCGCTTCCCAGGGCCATGGATGGGTTTCTCGTCCCCAGGGTATCAGCTATGGCATTCAGGGACTCTGAAGTAAGCCCTCTGTCTGATGCTATGTCTTCCAGCATACTGCCCCAGAGGGATTCAAGGAGCTCGCGGATCTGCGTGCGGTTCTCCTCACTCATCTCATCCTGAAGAAAAGGCTCTACAGCACTTTTGTATTTTCCGTGCCTGATGACCTCCATCTTTACCCCTGTCTTTTCCTGCAATTCTTTAAAAAACAATACTTCTGCCGAAAGGCCCCGAAAATCGAGATTTCCTACCGGGTTCAGAAAAACGCTGTCGGCCACACTGGCAAGGTAATAGTCTTTCTGCATATACAGATCGGCGTAAGCATAGACGAATTTTCCAGACTCCCGGAAATCCCTCAGGGCGTTCCTGATCGCCTTGACCTGAGACCAGCCCGCCATGATAAACTGATTGGTTATGCTGATTCCCTCAATCCTGTCGTCCTCTTTGGCCACTTCAATGGCGTGGAGGATGTCGTCTAATCCAACGGCCTCTTCAAACAAACCGGCAAAGGGATCTGCCTCATTACTGCCTGTGTAATCGTCAACAGGATCCTCAATTCTGAGTTCAAGTACCGAATTACGTTTGACTACCACACCTTCCTCAACATTGGCGAGGCTGATGAAGATCAGGAACATAAAGAAGATAATCCCGAAGGCAATAAGTGTTCCCAGGATTGCGGCAAGCAGGTTTCTCAAAAAATTCATAAGCTCTTCTTATCTCCGCCAAAGATAGTGATTGTGCCTATCTCCGTTACTCAGACCCCTATATTTTAAGGAAATGAAAATATAGGACATACCTATGTGGTGAGTAACCGAAATAGGGCCTTTCGTCAGGAGGAGCATCTGTTTCTTGATAAATATTTCTCTTTTGCTAAACCAGCCTTGAAAAGCGGGCATTAGAATCGGGAAAATCCACACCCATTGCAAAAGTTGTAAATAGACCTCCAATCAGAGAAGCCCAAAGGATATCCCAGGTAAATTCAGGGGATCGCACCACGGGCTCAACATGTATCATGGTTAACACAATTCCAATTAACACTGATCCTATCGCGGTCCATTGATAGAGCCGTAATCCTTTGAGGATCACTGTTTGAACTTCCCCTCTGTACGCTTCCTCGACAAATCGACCGAGACCGGTGAGAATCAGGTAAAGTCCAAAAACGAAGGGATCCGATAACCCATTTACCCAAAGAGAGAGCAAGACCAAACCAGTGAAGAACAACCAAACAATAGAATAAAGCGGTGTCGGATGTAATAGTTCGCCTTTCAAATCTGAAAGACCACAAACGCGAGATCTGTAATGAAAATAACGGATACCGACAGAAGCGTCATGCGTTAGGCTTCCATGGCAGCACCCATTGACTAAACAGCGCAAACGACCAATTGCCTGTGCCCATGGCATCACCACTGAGACCGATCCTATGATGACCCAAACGTCATAGCCCATAGCCCAAACGGCCATGCTGGCAAAGATGATTCCAACAAGGGCCCCATAATACCCATAAGGCCTCTTCAATTTTTCCGAACCTTCAATCAATTGAGCCCAAACGGCAGAAAATACGATCACCGTTATAGCAAAGACCAATAGTGCCCATGCGTAGCTCCCCCCAGCCAGAAATCCCGAGGTGAAAATGGCAAAGAAGGCGGCAAAACCCACATAGAAGCCATGATTGATAATCCTGACCTTTCCGTATCTCCATTCCCGCCATGAGTTGGCAATCCACTCAGAACCCCTCCTCAAAACTTCCCAAATGGAGAAACTAAAGACAGCCAAAAGGAATAGTAAAGCAGAATAGAGGAAATGAAGTAGAGCTGAGTTAAGATAACGCCATTGTACCCACAGGATAATAAGTGCTGCAATAGACATTGATATCTTCATGTACGCCGATCTCCTGCTCAATGCCCATAAGGAAATGAAAACAAGATAGAGAGGAGGGCACAGCAATGAGGCCGATGTCTCGAAAAGTGCTAACTGTATACCCTCACCCAGGGTAAGGGCAATGAATAGAGAAAGAAATAATGCAACCAAACCCGAAAAGGCCCAGGAATATAATTGTTCCTTAGAGCTGATGAAGAAAGGGGTCATAAAAACAATCATAAATTTCAGGATATCAAACCCATTCTCTATTTGAAAGAAATCAGACCCCGGCCACACGTTAATCTTTGATATTTCCGGTATGGTCAATAACCGGATCAGATAATTCATCAAGAGAAGGGCCCCTACTATCCACACAAAAGAGGCGAGGCGATCTTTTAGGTCGGCTTTATCATGTGTCTTTTCGGGAAGAGTAAGGACCGTTCTCAATGATTCCTCCGGGAATCTTTTTTTAAGGTCCAGTTTTTCGTAGCCCCAAACGAGAGCCACCAGACCAAGAATGGTCACTGGAGTTACGAGCCAAAGTCCACTCGCAGAGCCCTGGAAAAGGAAATATCCGATCATGAGAACTACAAAACCCCAGTAAATTGGATGCTTAAAGACCTTATAAGGACCTCTTTTTACAAATACCCTTGGCGGAAAGGCATTCATAGGTAATCCCTGCCCGTATTTCATCAAGTAATACATACTGTAAAGCATGAGCAAAGTGCCTGCTATCATCAATATCCATCCGCCTAGAGGTGCCTTCACTGTAGGGTACAGGATCAGGGATTCTGTCTTTTTTGCCCAAAACAGGAGCAGCATAGGAATCAGGATGAGGAAACACACAGCATAGAGAACTTTTCCGATCGTTGATTGTTTTGTTTTCATTTGAACAAACGCATTTTATGGTGAAACAGGGCCATGGACACGATCAAAAAAGTTGCCCCGTACAAAATACTTTTTCCCAATGCGAGGGCTGAAGAGTAGTTCGTAAATGCCGATATGATTCCTGCCTGGGAAGGATAATATGCCGGAAGCATTTCTATGATCAGCTGATTCTGAGCATCGGCATAGAAAAGCGGATTCTGCAACCACCCCACATCGATATTGACAAGTAGTACAATAAGCAGAATACCCTCTAATTCTCTGTTGACCAAGCTCCCTATTGTCAGGCCATAACAGCCATAAACAAAGCCGATCAGGGCCAAACTGACTATAAAGGACAGCAGATGATCTATCTCGTAGAAGATATTCGTTAAAAGTCCAATGTAACCGGCAATCAGCAAGATGATCATTAAGAGGGAAAACAGTACGGAGATGAGGAGTTCCTGGGGCTTGTAACCGCAAATGATCAGTCTGCGATTTACCGCACTATTTCTCTGAATGAGATTCAGGGCTATAAAGGAAACCAGAAATCCCGCGCAGGACACCGCAAAAAAAACAAAGGAAATCCCCTTTTCGCTGATATTGATAAAGACCTCCTCGTCCAAAGACGCCAGGCGAAACGGGAGAATGCGGTCTGAGGTAGTCAATTCAACAATGGATAAAAACACCAGAGGGATGACCCCTAATAAAATCAGTATGATCCTGCGACGGACCAACATTCGCATCACCATGGAAATAGAAATCAGGATGCGTTTTATACTCATATCAGGACACCATTTTTTAATTCATAGATACGATCGAAACGATCTTTTTCAGACAGTAAATGGGTAACCACGAGAATAGCGCAGCCTTCAGTCAACAGATAATGGGTATGCTCCCAAAACTTCAAATAAGTATCCCAGTCAAATCCCGCATAAGGTTCATCCAAAATCAATATCCGAGGTTGGTGGAACAATGCCAGGGAGAGGTTGAGTTTTTGTTGGGTACCTCCACTCAAATGGCTGACCCTCTCGTTTTCGTACCGGGTATAGCCAAAGAGTTCCGTTAATTGTTTAAATCGATTCTGCCACCTTGTCTCATCCAAAGAATAGGCTGCAGAAAAATATTGAAAGTGCTCTTTTACCGTGAGTTGTTCAAACAATGTGGGGCGTTGAGGACAATAGCCCACTGATCCGTTTAGAATAACCTCCCCTCTATCTGATCTCCATTCTCCAACAATGATCTTCAAAAGAGTGGATTTACCTGATCCATTTTCTCCGACGATGCCGACTAAGCTACCCGGTTCTGCAGAAAAAGAAGCACCCTTGAGAACCTCTTTTTTGCCGAAGGATTTGAACATATCTCTCACCTCCAAGATCATGGCTATCCCGTATTAAAATTCACCCATTCATGGATAACACACCCCTTGACAGAATCTTCGTCCTTCTTTCTCAATAATGCGGAACTCTTCCACATATGATTCTCCGCATTGAGAAAATGGGCAGGCATCCATGACGTAAACTTGGGTATGTATTTCAATATTTTATTCACAACAGAATGGATTTGAGTTCCGGATTCCAGCACGATTTGGTCCTTCATGGTGAGCTCAAAAGATCCATCATGGGCTAAAAGGGCCTCATTTCCAATATCGCAATTTTTTACCTGCATCCCGTTATACCAGACCCAGTTTGCATCCGATTCTCCTTTTATTTGAATCCAGACCAGATAGTCATTTTTGGAAATGAAGTGTCCCCATCTCAGTTCTTTCATAGGGATGTTCCAGGGGGGGAGGGTCAGAATCAGATGTTCGACATAGCCTCTGCCATTGAACTCTTTATCCCCTGCTGTAATAAGTACATTAGACAAAGGCTGATCACAAATCCACTGTAAAGAACCTTTTGGGGATTCAAATAAACGTTGTTGCAGGCGGAGTCCTCCTGACCGCCATGTACACTTTCTGTCAAAGGCAGGATCAGACCATCTTATGATATTTTCGGAAGCGACCGGCATATGGATATTTTTGAATCTGGATTTATGTGAAATTTTGCCCTCAAGATCATAGAGCAGGCTGCTGGTATAAGGAACCGTTATCCCATAATAACTTAATTTTGCAGCATAGAAAATCATCACTTGCCCATCCTGGCCTACAAAATCCATGAACCATTTTTCCAGGTGAAAATTTGTTTCCCTCATTTGCTGAAAAGTATCAGATGGTCGATCTCATTTTTCTAAATAATCTCTTTGCAGGAAGTTCATAAACCAGAGGAAAAGTGGCTCTTGCCAGAAGGGAAAAACTTCCTTCAGGCAACCTTCTGTGATGTTCTTCCAACAATTCCAAGCCTTCCTCCGCCCTTTGTGAAAACCACGTTTTTATTTTTGGGGATTCTGGGTTTTGGAGGTCGGTTAGAGTGATTCCCAAAGCTGCACATTCCTCTTTTGAAATATTGACATACCCTGCGGCTATATCAGAATGAAAATCCTCAAGGTCATACTGGTATCGGCACGCCATGCCCAGAGGTTCGAGAAGTTCATATTGATCCGGATCATCCTTGAAAATCTTCAATGTCGCCTTTATCGTCCCCCTGATATCCAGTATATGGAAATGATGAACCAACTCTTCTTTGGGAAACACGATCAACTTACCCCGGCGTCTTGCATCGAACAACAGTGAGGTGAGAATATCCTCAGTTTCCTCATCAAAATTTTCGCCAAAACGCTGAGCTAATTCAAAACAATACAACATCAGGTAATCTACCTCATCCTTTGGATCTGACCGATTCTTAGAAAAATCGATCTTCGATGCAATATATTCGCTTTCATTCAAGTAGCCCTGCGGCAATGGTACATCCCCGTCAACGACATCATCTAAATAACGCATCAATACGTAGAACGACTCCAGAAATTCCCCCCTAAGCGGGGCAAAGGCCACATATTTAAAAATACGCAGATACCTTAAAAATGCACGGTATTTCCATCCTCTGGTACGAAGCATGTGTTGGAATACCCTCGATCGCATATTCTTTGTAAACACCTGATCTTGTAACCTGGAAGACACTATCTATAATTTGGTGGGTATTAGGGTTGAAATCCTAACAATACTCAAAAGGTAATAAAATTACACGCTGCATAAAACAGTAATTTCAAAAGTGGCTGTTCCCATTCCTCATATACCCGTATTTTGAGGACGGTGCTTATTCATGATGGATTCACAAGGTGTTGTCACCCAGTGGAGACCTTTGACTTTATAGGGAATAGCAGGCGCGCATGGCGATATTCCTATACATCAGGAGGTGTCTTCTACAAGTTGTCAGTACCGACAAATCCATTTCTTTTTCATTAATTTGCCCCCATGTCCGAAACGCTTCATACGGTCTATTTATCCCTTGGCAGCAATGAGGGAAACCGGGTGTATTACCTCCAAAAGGCCATCTTCCTACTGGGGAAAAAGGCCGGTGTTATCCGGAAGATCTCCCCCGTATACGAGTCCTCTTCCTGGGGGTTCGACTCCGGAGATTTCCTGAATGCATGTGCAGAACTCGAAACTCCCTTGAGCCCGGCCGAACTCCTTACCACCGTCCTGATGATAGAAGAATCCCTGGGCAGGGTACGGGGAGAGGAAACAGGATACAGGGCCAGGACCCTGGATATAGACATTCTGTACTACGACCGGGAGGTGATCCAGGACGAAGGGTTGCATATACCCCATCCGGGGATCCCCAACAGGAGATTCGTATTGAAACCCCTGGCCGATATTGCGCCACAATTCTACCATCCGGTTTTTAATAAAGACACGAGAAACCTCCTGCAGGAATGCAGGGATACATCTTCCCTTGAGAAGACGGATATCAGGTTGTTCCCGAACTGGGAGGACAAATTTACCGAGTTGAATTTCGTGACCATAGAAGGCAATATAGGGGCTGGTAAAACCTCACTTGCACATCGGCTCTCCGAGGATTTCAAGGCCAAACTCGTGCTCGAGCGCTTTGCGGACAACCCCTTTCTGCCCAAGTTCTACGCAGATCAGGCCAGGTATGCCTTCCCCCTGGAAATGTCCTTTATGGCAGACCGGTATCAGCAGTTTACAGAAGACACTTCACAATTCGACCTCTTCAAGAAATTCATGGTCAGCGACTACGACGTGTACAAGAGTCTGATTTTTGCCAAGGTCACCCTCCAGCCCGATGAGTACAGATTATACCGCAAGGTGTTCGACCTGATGTACCGGGAAGTGCGAAAGCCCAACCTCTACGTCTACCTCTACCAGACCACGGACCGCTTGCTGGAGAACATCAAAAGACGGGGTCGCAGTTACGAACAGCAAATCGAGGCTGACTACCTGGAGCGCATCAATAAAGGATACTTTGAGTTTATCAAGAGCTATCCGGAACAAAAGACCCTGGTCCTGGATGTTAGTTCACTCGACTTTGTCCAGAATCCGGGCGACTACGAATTTGTGCTTGACCGTATCCTCGATTTCAGTACAAAAAAATTCAGTGTAAAGCAGGGTAAGTAGGTTCTATTCCTCCCGGCGGCTCTTGAATTTACTCCAGAAATCCCAGACCACAACCCCGGCACTTACCGCAATATTCAAGGAGTGTTTGGTCCCTTCCTGCGGTATCTCAAGAACACCGTGGCATGCATTGACCACTTCCTGGGTAACCCCTTTCACCTCGTTGCCAAAGACGAAGGCATGAGGCCTTTCGGTATTCAGGCGGAATGTATTCAGCAGTTCTGCGCCCTCGGCCTGTTCCACCGCGAGGCAATGGTGCGTCTTCTTTAATTCCGCGATCAGGGACAGGCATTCTTTGCGGTACTCCCAGCTAACGCTTTCCGTAGCTCCCAGTGCGGTTTTCCGAATGTCCTTATGAGGCGGGGTGGCACTAATCCCGCACAGGTAGATCTTTTCCACCCGAAAGGCATCTGCCGTGCGGAAGACAGACCCTATATTGTGAAGGCTTCGGATGTTCTCCAGGACCAGGACCAGTGGAATTTTAGGGGCCTCCTTAAAGGCCTCTACATCCAGGCGGTCCAGTTCTTCATTCAAGAGTTTTCTCATCGGTTCATTAGGCAGGGTAGTTAGCGTTCAAGTTATCCCAAAATATCAACAACACTTTACAATCCCTGGGCAAATCGGTACTTTCGTTTGAGAGTGTAAAGATAGGCCCAAGAAGAGAAACGGAAGGAATAAGCGATGAAAAAATCCGGGAAGGTGACTCCATTGATGAAGCAGTACAACACCATCAAGACCAAGTATCCTGATGCGATGTTGCTCTTCCGAGTAGGGGATTTTTACGAGACCTTCGGCGAGGATGCCGTAAAGGCCTCGCGCATCCTTGGTATCATCCTGACCCAGCGAAACAATGGAGGAGATCGCACAGAACTGGCCGGGTTTCCCCATCATTCCCTCAACACCTATCTGCCAAAACTGGTCAAAGCCGGGCAGCGGGTAGCCATCTGCGACCAGCTGGAAGACCCCAAACAGGCCAAGACCATTGTGAAAAGGGGAGTCACAGAACTGGTTACCCCGGGAGTGGCCCTTAACGATGACATCCTGCTCTCCAAAAGCAACAACTTTC
Organism: uncultured Muriicola sp.; assembly: GCA_965364605.1. Lineage (GTDB taxonomy): Bacteria > Bacteroidota > Bacteroidia > Flavobacteriales > Flavobacteriaceae > Muriicola. The sequence continues at coordinate 2,577 of CBDTYM010000055.1, read as the reverse complement.
TCTGTGCCCTTCACTTTGGCAAGAGTAATTTCGGGATCGCCCTTCTGGATATCTCGACAGGAGAGTTCCTAACTGCCGAAGGGAATGCGGAGGAAATGGATACCCTGCTGCAGCACTTTGGCCCCAGTGAGATTTTGATCTCCAAAAAACACAAAACAGACTTTACCGAGACCTTCGGTTCCAAGTACCATACATTTTTACAGGAAGACTGGATCTACCAGCTGGACTACGCCACTGAATCCTTGTGTGCGCATTTTAAAACCGCCTCCCTAAAAGGTTTCGGGGTGGCCAATCTCAGCCAGGGGATCGTGGCAGCCGGGGCGGCATTGCACTACTTATCGGAAACTGAGCACAGGCGATTACAGCACATCAATAAGTTAGTTAGGATAGTGAAAGAGGACGGCGTCTGGATGGACCGGTTTACGATCCGAAATCTGGAACTGTACCAGTCGCCCCATCCGGAGGCCGTCACCCTTCTAGACATCATCGACAAGACCCGGTCACCCATGGGCGGACGGCTTTTAAAGCGCTGGATGGCCTTCCCTCTCCGGGACCTTGAAAAGATCCGGGACAGGCACCGGGCCATCGCCCATTTCCTGAAGGAGGACAGCAAGCTGCAAAAGCTGCAGGACAGCATTAATAAGATGGGAGACCTGGAAAGGCTGGTCGCCAAGATCGCCACTGGCAGGATCAATCCGCGGGAAACGGTACAACTCAAGAACTCCCTCGAAGCCGTGGTTCCGGTAAAGCAACTCGTATCGGGAACGGAAGAAAGGGCAGTTAACGCCCTGGGGGATTCCCTGGATACCTGTGAAGACCTCAGGCGAAGGGTCAAGGAGGTCCTTTGCGAAGAAGCCCCTGTGAACGTACAAAAGGGAACGACCATAGCTCCCGGATACTCCTCAGAACTCGATGAACTTCGGAACTTGGCCACATCCGGGAAGGAATACCTGGACCAAATGCTGGCCCGTGAGACGGAGCGCACCGGGATCACCAGCCTGAAGATCGCCTCCAACAATGTCTTCGGATATTATATTGAGGTCAGGAATACCCACAAAGACAAGGTGCCTCAGGAGTGGATCCGAAAGCAGACGCTGGTGAATGCAGAGCGATACATCACGGAGGAACTCAAGGAATACGAAGCCAAGATCCTCGGGGCTGAAGAGCGCATTCTGGAACTGGAGCAACAGCTGTTCTCGCAGTTGGTGGTCTGGATGCAGGCCTACCTTAGTCCCGTACAGGAAACGGGCAAAGGCATTGCTCAGCTGGATTGCCTGTGCGGCTTTGCCCAGCTTGCCAGGGAAAATAAGTACTGTCCCCCCGAAATGAATGATTCCACAGCCCTGAATATCACCCAGGGCAGACACCCGGTCATCGAAAAGCAATTGCCCCCGGGGGAGGCATATATCCCAAACGATGTGGTCCTGGACCGGGAGCATCAGCAGATCATTATGATCACCGGGCCGAACATGAGCGGGAAATCGGCTATCCTGAGGCAGACCGCCCTTATTGTCCTGCTGGCACAGATCGGTAGTTATGTCCCCGCAGAAGCGGCCAGTATCGGGTTGGTGGATAAGATCTTTACCCGGGTGGGCGCGAGTGACAATATTTCCATGGGGGAGTCGACATTCATGGTAGAGATGAACGAGACGGCGTCCATCCTAAACAACCTTTCAGACCGCAGTTTGCTGCTACTGGATGAGATCGGAAGGGGTACGAGTACCTATGATGGGATATCTATAGCCTGGGCTATAGCCGAATACCTGCACGAACATCCCAGCCGGGCCAAAACCTTGTTTGCCACCCATTATCACGAACTCAATGAGATGGCCACCACCTTTGAGAGGATCAAAAATTACAACGTCAGTGTACGGGAACTGAAAGACCGGGTTCTCTTTCTGAGGAAGCTAACACCGGGGGGAAGTGCCCACAGTTTCGGGATCCATGTCGCCAAAATGGCGGGCATGCCACAGCAGGTCATCAACCGGGCCAATAAGGTTCTGAAGAAACTCGAACAAAGTCATTCCAGTGAGGAGATCACCGGAAAATTAGAGTCGGCTGCATCGGAAATGCAACTGAGTTTCTTCCACCTGGACGACCCCTTGCTGGAAGAGATCAGGGAGGAGATCCTAACCCTGGACATCAATACACTAACCCCTGTAGAGGCCCTGATGAAACTCAACGAGATCAAGCGGCTCCTTTCCAAGAATAAGAAGGCCACCTCCTGAGAATAGCTAGTTTCCAGGTCCTTCTTTTTCCCCTGAAAGTTCTTTGGATTTTACAGAATTGTATTAAATTTGCGTCCGCATCTGTCGGAGATGCGTTATTCTTACCATATGCGAAAATAGCTCAGTTGGTAGAGCGCCACCTTGCCAAGGTGGAGGTCGCGGGTTCGAATCCCGTTTTTCGCTCAGAGAAAACGCTGCCTGCCAGCGTTTTTTTGTTTAGGTCCCCCTTCACCAGCCTACTTCGCCGAAGTAGCTTTGCGACGAAGGCTGAAAGGTTTGGGAGGACGAGCTCGAGTGGTGGAATTGGTAGACACGTTGGACTTAAAATCCAATGGCCATTGCGGCCGTG
>CBDTYM010000054.1:0-15098 GCA_965364605.1 uncultured Muriicola sp. | reverse complement strand
TTGAGGATAGGTATCACCACAAGCCGGATCTTTTTCAGGATCTCGTCCGCGTGGTCGTAGCCAGACCGAAGGGCATTGATCACATCCAGCACCCCCTTGGTAGTAGTCGATTCGTTTCCATGCATCTGTGACCACATCAATACGGTGACAGACCCATGGCCAATTTCGATCTGCTGAATGTCCCTTCCCTGAACAGAGATACCCACTTTTTTGATTTTACAGGAAGTTCTCAGCCTATCCAGAAAAGGGAGCATATGACGACTGCAAACATAACGGCCTCCGATATCTCCCACTTTTATCTTTTCATATGTGCTGTCTTCTGCCATGGTTCGTTTCCGACTTATTCACAAAAGTAAGAGGTATTCCAATAACAATTGGCAAAAGAATTTTTACATTTGTATATCTAAAATCCCTCATTTTTTCAGTGATGAGTACACATTTGTATACAAATCTTAACAAGAATATAAATAATAGTATATATCCTTATATATCAATATTATATATACCTAAAAATAAAGTATGTATTTAATATATTTTTGAAATACGTCCTCGTGTTTTAACAAAATAATAGAGCGAGTAGCTCCATAGTTGTATACAATGGTAAACATTAAAGGTTTTACAGAGCGACTGGAAAAGATCATGGATTTCTACAAGATCTCGGCATCGGCTTTTGCTGATACGATCGGGGTGCAACGCTCCAGTGTTTCCCATGTACTGACCGGGAGGAATAACCCCAGCCTGGAATTTGTGATGAAGGTGGTTCGGTCCTACCCCGATGTAAATCTCTACTGGCTCCTCAATGGCAAAGGTGAATTTCCTCAGGAGAAAAGGGAAGAGAAAGGAAGCCCGGCCTCACAAGTAACTAGATCCATTGTCCCCTCCACTTCCAAAAAGATCAGAAGGGTAATCGTTCTTTATGAAGACGGTAGTTTTGAGGCTTACGAAAAGTAAGTTCGATATCTGGTTCCGTCTCACCCCTCCCTTGTTCACATTCCCCAGAATTCATTACTTTGTACCTATGTTTGCAAAGGGGTTTCTATCTGTTCTTGCTGCAGGGCTTCTGGTCTCCTGTTACAACCCTCCCAGGGAATGCCGGGACTTCAAGGAGGGTACTTTTCGCTTCACTGCCCTTATCGACGGACAGGAGCAGACAACGACCTTCGTCAGGAATTCTGAGATCGAGATCGATTACTTTGAGGGAAGAGCAGACACTTCTTCCATCCGCTGGATCAACGATTGCGAATATATCGTCAGAGCGTTGAACCCAAAGGATAAAAATCAGGAAAAGTCGATCCACATAAAGGTCCTGAGCACGACAGACAGCTCATACACCTTCGAATACGGGGTGGTGGGTGATTCCCGGAAATCCAAAGGAGTGGCCGTAAAAGTAGATTGATTATGTTCGAAATCCTCACAAGTCCGGACGCATGGATAGCTCTGCTGACCCTCACTTTTCTGGAGATCATCTTAGGAATAGACAACATTGTCTTTATTTCTATCGCAGCCAATAAACTCCCTGAAAAACAACAGAAAACCGCTACCTTCTGGGGGCTCATCCTAGCCATGGTGCAGCGCATCGTCCTGCTTTTTGCGGTCTCCTTCCTGATCGGACTTAAGAATCCTTTCTACTATGTGGAGACTTCCTGGTTCTCTGCCGGGATCAGTGGTCAGGCCCTTATTCTTCTGTTGGGGGGTCTATTTCTCTTGTACAAGAGTACTTCTGAGATACATGAAAAAGTGGAACTTCCCGATCAGGACGAAGAGGAACTCAAAGCAAAGAACATCACCAGCCTTAACCGGGCATTGTTTCAGATACTGATCATCGATTTTATCTTCTCTATAGATTCCATACTGACAGCTGTGGGAATGACCAATGGCATTGGAGACCGTCCCAGCGATGCCCTGTTGCTTATGGTGATCGCAGTGGTCATCTCCATCATCATCATGATGGTGTTTGCCAATGCCATACGGGTATTTATCAACAAACACCCTTCCATGCAATTACTCGCGCTGTCTTTTCTGATCCTGATTGGCTTTATGCTGATAGCAGAGGCTGCACACCTGAGCCACGCCAAGTTCTTCGGTTCTGAGATCGGTGCCATTCCAAAGGGCTATCTCTATTTTGCTATTTCCTTCTCTCTTCTGGTAGAGTTTTTGAACATGAAATACCGCAAAAAAGAGGAATTTATTGAGGACCTTGATGAAAATGATCAAGTGGAAGTAAAGAAAATCAAAGAACCCGAATCCTGAACGGGCTGTCTGGAGAACTGTTTCAGAACAACTTGGTCTGACCTTCGCCTCCCTTTTCTGTCTTTTTCCCCTTGGCCTTGGACTTGGTTTCCTGATCATCTGCATCGGAAATTTCTTCCTCATCAACCACCTCTATGTCTTCCGCCTTGTGTTTTTCGGGCTCCTCATAAGGTAAGGGCTCAGCTGCATTGATCTCGAGGACCTTTTCCTTGGTCAGCTGATTCCCCATTGCGGTAATACCCTTGACACTGATGAACTCTTCCAGGTCGACCACCATGTTTTCCTTGCGTTCCTGCCCTCGCTTTTTAGCGAAGACCACCTCGGCAACAGGGCGGTAATCCGTAAAGATCTTTTCCAAATATGATTTTGGATGGGAGGTGATGATGGTCTCTTCCTTTTCCGGATTTTCGATATGGAAGCGCTTCACATAGAACAATTCTTTCTCTCCCTCCCAATAAATGGCTGTCAGGGGTTTGTTTGGCTTCCACTTTTCCAGAATGATCATATCATCATCGAAACGCATGATCAGATCGGGAATGGCCGTTTTCACAACCCCTTTCTGGGTGATGATCAACAGGCGATCCTCACTGGTAAATTCACCGAGCAACTCCCCTCTCCCATCCACGTTTAGCCGCTGAATGGTCTCGTCAAACCAGATCTTCCGGGGTTTTAGTGTGGAGAGTCCCTTTTCTTTCAGTTCAATCCGTTTTACGGGATATTTGGTCACAATATTCCCCTTGGCGTTTCTACCCTTGATAAGAACATCCGCAAAGTCGAGATCCCATTTCAGTTTTTTGATGCTGCCGGACTGCCTGAGGTTAACGGTGACCACTTCTGCCTCCCCATTGGGATTGGCCGTGAAGTATAGCACTTCAGACTGGGCTTTACCCGTGGTGAGGTCATACATCCTGTCCCGGGTAATACTGGTGACGTTAAAGCGCTTCACATAGCTGGCCCCTCCCCGTCCATCCTTGTAAATCATGTTGTAGATGGTCCGCTTGTCCTTTTTCTTGAAAACGGCCACATGGATGATGTTTTTCTCGACAAAGGTCTTGGTGTCCACCTTAGTGACCATCATCTTTCCGCTCTTGGTAAAGACAATGATGTCGTCTATGTCGCTGCAATCTGTGACGTATTCGTCCCGTTTAAGGGACGTACCGATAAAGCCTTCTTCCCGGTTCACATAAAGCTTGGTGTTTCGTATCACCACCTTTGTCGCTTCGATCTCGTCAAAGATCCGGATCTCTGACCTGCGCTCCCTACCTTTCCCGTATTTGTCTTTGAGTTCCTTAAAGTAATCGATGGCGTAATCGACCAGGTTGGCGAGATGGTCTTTGGTCTGGGCGATCTTCTCCTCGAGGCTTTCGATGAGTTGCTGGGCCTTATCGATGTCAAATTTCGAGATCCTTTTGATCCGAATCTCTGTCAATTTAACGATGTCCTCCTCGGTTACGGCCCTTTTCAAATTTTTGACATGCGGCTTCAGTCCCTTGTCGATCGCCATAATCACCCCCTCCCAGGTCTCTTCTTCCTCTATATCCCGATAGATGCGATTCTCAATGAAGATGCGTTCCAGGGAGGCGTAATGCCACTGATCCTCCAGTTCTCCCAATTGGATCTCCAGCTCTTCCTTGAGTAATTGCACCGTATAATCTGTCGACCGCTGCAACATCTCCTGCACCCCAATAAACAGAGGTTTGTTGTCTTCGATGATACATCCTAGGGGGGAAATGGAGCTTTCGCAGGCCGTAAAGGCATAGAGAGCATCTATGGTCTTATCAGGAGAGAGGCCGCTGGGCAGATGGATAAGGATCTCCACTTCTGCCGCAGTATTGTCTTCTATTTTCTTGATCTTGATCTTACCTTTGTCATTGGCCTTCAGGATAGAATCAATCAGGGAGGAAGTATTGGTACCGTAGGGAATCTCGCTGATCATCAGGGTGTTCTTGTCTACCTGGGAGATCTTGGCCCTGATCCTGATCCTCCCGCCGCGCATCCCGTCATTGTAGTTGGTCACATCGATGATCCCGGCCGTGGGAAAATCAGGAAATATTTTAAAGCGCTGACCTTTGAGGTGCTTGATCGAAGCGTCGATCAATTCGATGAAATTGTGAGGCAATATTTTGGTAGAGAGTCCAACGGCTATCCCTTCCGCTCCCTGTTCCAGCAAAAGGGGAAATTTTACGGGAAGATGTACCGGTTCTTTCTTCCTGCCGTCGTAGGACAACTGCCATTCTGTGATCTTCGGGCTGAAGACAACTTCCAGGGCAAATTTTGAAAGTCGAGCCTCAATATACCGGGATGCAGCGGCACCGTCGCCTGTCAAGATATTTCCCCAGTTTCCCTGAGTATCTATGAGCAGGTCCTTCTGCCCCAGCTGGACCATGGCGTCTGCGATACTTGCGTCACCATGGGGGTGATACTGCATGGTGTGACCTACCACATTGGCCACCTTGTTGTACCGGCCGTCATCCAGTTCCTTCAAGGCGTGCATGATCCGCCGCTGTACCGGTTTAAATCCATCCTCAATAGCAGGCACTGCTCTTTCGAGAATCACGTAAGAAGCATAGTCCAGGAACCAGTCCTTATACATGCCCGTTACCCTGGTCAGCGCCTCCTGCTGTCCTTCATTTCCCTCTTCCTGCTCTAGTTGCCCGTCTTCATTTTCTTGCATATAGAAAGACTCCTATTTACTTGGATTAGAACTATTCCTGATCTACCAGGTCAACCTCTACTTTAAGATTATTGATTATAAATTCTTGCCTGTCCGGAGTATTTTTACCCATATAGAACTTCAGGAGCTCCTCTATGGAAAGTGCCTTGTCGAGCATGACAGGCTCGAGCCGGATATCGTCTCCGATAAAATGCTTGAATTCATCCGGGGATATTTCACCCAGGCCTTTGAAGCGGGTGATCTCCGGTTTGCCAGACAACTTCTCTATGGCGGCGTTCTTCTCCTCCTCGCTGTAGCAGTAAATGGTCTCTTTCTTGTTCCTCACCCTGAAGAGGGGCGTTTGCAAGATATAGAGATGGTTTTCCTTGATAAGTTCCGGAAAGAATTGCAGGAAGAAGGTTATCAGCAATAATCTGATGTGCATCCCGTCCACATCGGCATCCGTGGCGATGACGATATTGTTGTATCTGAGATCTTCCATAGACTCCTCTATGTTGAGGGCGGCCTGAAGGAGATTGAATTCCTCGTTCTCATAGACGATCTTTTTGGACATTCCATAAGAATTCAGAGGTTTTCCTCTTAAGCTGAAGACCGCCTGAGTATTGACATCCCTCGATTTTGTGATGGAGCCTGAAGCCGAGTCCCCTTCGGTAATAAAAAGGGTACTTTCCAGACGCCTTTCACTCTTCATATCGTCGAGGTGAATACGGCAATCCCTTAATTTTTTATTGTGAAGGCTGGCCTTTTTCGCGCGTTCCCGGGCCAGTTTCCGAATACCTGATAGCTCCTTTCGCTCCTTTTCTGCCATCATGATCTTGCGCTGGATGGCTGTGGCGACCTCTGGATTCTTATGGAGGTAATTGTCCAGCTGCTTCCCGATAAAGTCGTTCACGTAGGTACGGACGGTAGGCAGATCTCCACCCATGTCAGTGGAACCCAGTTTGGTTTTGGTCTGACTTTCGAAGACGGGCTCCATCACTTTGATGGAAATGGCTGCTATGATACTCTTACGCACGTCGGAAGCGTCATAGTTCTTGCCGAAGTGGTCCCGTATCGTCTTCACGAGAGCCTCCCGGAAAGCGGCCTGGTGGGTACCTCCCTGTGTGGTATGCTGCCCGTTGACAAAGGAGTGATACTCCTCACTGTACTGGGTCTTGCTGTGCGTGATGGCCACTTCAATGTCTTCTCCCTTCAGGTGGATGATGGGATAGAGCATATCATCTACGCTGTTATTGTCTTCCAGGAGATCTTTCAGCCCATTTTCAGAATGGAATTTTTCTCCATTAAAGACGATAGTAAGCCCGGGGTTGAGGTATACGTAATTCCTGAGCATGCGCTCCACGTACTCGCTCCTGTATTTGTACTTTTTGAAAATGGATTCGTCCGGTGTGAAGATCACCTTTGTGCCCCGCCTACGGGAAGTCTCCTCAAGCAGGTCCTCGTCTACCAGGTTACCGAATTCAAAGTCGGCCGATTTTGATTTTCCATCCCTTGTGGATTCTACACGAAAATAGGAGGACAGGGCGTTGACCGCCTTGGTCCCCACCCCGTTGAGTCCGACTGACTTCTTGAAAGCGCGGGTATCGTATTTGCCTCCGGTATTCATTTTTGAGACCACATCCACCACCTTGCCCAGAGGGATACCTCTTCCGTAGTCGCGAACGATTACTTTGTCACCGGGAATGGAGATCTCTATGGTCTTTCCAGCTCCCATGACGAACTCGTCAATGCAGTTGTCTATGATCTCCTTGAGCAGAATGTAGATCCCGTCATCTGCTGAGGAACCATCGCCGAGCTTCCCGATATACATCCCGGGACGCATTCGGATATGCTCCTTCCAGTCAAGAGACCTGATATTCTCTTCTGTATATTGCGTTTGCGCCATAGTTATTTGGGGTATATCCCTGCTAATATAAAATTTCAGTGCAGAAATCAAAATGCACCAAAAATAAAGTAATCAACAATGCCGGGGGCGTTTTGTTAATAGCTTGCGAAGGTATTCGCTCAGCAATTGCGGGATTTGCAACCTGCGTCAGACGTTGAACCGGAAATGCATCACGTCTCCGTCCTTGACCACATAGTCTTTGCCTTCCACCCTCATTTTGCCTGCTTCCTTGACCTTGATCTCACTTCCAAAGGTAACATAATCCTCAAAGGCAATGACCTCGGCCCGGATAAATCCCTTTTCAAAATCGGTATGGATCACCCCGGCAGCCTGGGGGGCAGTAGCCCCGACAGGAATAGTCCAGGCCTTTACTTCCTTTTCTCCTGCCGTAAAATACGTCTGAAGTTCGAGCAGGTGATAAGCTGCCCGTATTAGTTTAGAGGAGCCGGGCTCATCAAGTCCAAGGTCTTCAAGAAAAAGCTGACGTTCTTCATAGGTTTCCAATTCTGAAATGTCGGCCTCAGTACCAACGGCAAGGACCAATATCTCGGCATTTTCACCTGCTGTGGCCTCCCTGACCTTCTCCACGTATGCATTACCCGAAGCGGCAGAGGCTTCATCCACATTACATACATACATAACCGGCTTATCGGTGATCAGTTGGAGGGGTGTAATGAATTCTTTTCTTTCATCTTCTGTCAATTGAATGGCCCTTACGGATATACCAGCTTCTAATTGTCCTTTTACTTTAAGTAACACCCCTTCTTCCTTTACGGCCTCTTTGTTGCCAGTCTTCGCGGCTCTTCTCGCCTTTTCCAGCTTTTTTTCCACGCTTTCCAGGTCCTTGAGCTGCAATTCGATATCGATGGTTTCCTTGTCCCTGATCGGATCGACAGAGCCGTCGACGTGTACGACGTTATCGTCGTCAAAACAGCGCAATACATGAAGGATAGCATCGGTCTCCCGGATATTTGCCAGGAACTGGTTTCCGAGTCCTTCCCCCTTACTCGCCCCTTTTACAAGACCGGCAATATCCACAATGTCTACTGTGGCAGGTACGACCCGCTGCGGATTGACGAGTTCCTCGAGTTTCTCCAGACGCTTATCCGGGACATTGACCACCCCAATATTCGGTTCGATGGTACAGAACGGAAAATTGGCGCTTTGCGCCTTGGCATTAGACAGACAATTAAAAAGAGTGGATTTACCTACATTCGGAAGTCCTACGATACCTGCTTTCATTCTGAGGAATACTTTTTACGGGCTGCAAATATAGTTTTTACCTGTATATTTAGTACGCTAAATGAGTACGGAAGTGCCAATGAAGAACAGAATTACCCTGCAGGGCATTTTATACGACGAAAAATCCTCCTTTCTAAGGGGAGCGGCCAAGGCCCCTCCGGAGATCAGGGCTGCTTACCACAGTTCATCTGCCAATTATTTTTCAGAAGGTGGTCTGGAAGTGGATCCTGAGGTCTTCGAAGACAAGGGTGACTTCCGTCCTTCGGAATATTTTGATATTCAAGCCTTCACCGAGGAAAACTTCCGGGAAAACTGTGGGATCATCAGTCTGGGGGGAGACCATTCTGTCACATATCCCATTCTCAAGGCCATACACAAGATCACAGGGCCGTTGGAAATCCTGCATATCGATGCCCATGGCGACCTGTACGACAGCTTTGACGGAGACCCTTACTCCCATGCCTGCCCCTTTGCCCGTATTATGGAAGACAAACTCGCCAGCAGGCTGGTCCAGTTGGGTGTGCGGACCCTGAACACCCATCAGCGCCAGCAGGCGGCGAAATATGGAGTAAGTATCGTAGAGATGAAGGATCTTAACCTTAATCGTCTCCCGGAGTTCAACAAGCCCCTGTACCTCTCCGTGGATGTAGACGCCCTGGATCCGGGGTGTGCTCCAGGTGTCTCACATCAGGAGCCGGGTGGACTGACCACCAGGGACCTTTTGCGCATCATTCAAACAGTAAAAGTACCCATCATCGGGGCAGACATCGTGGAATATAATCCCGACCGGGATATACACCGTATGACGGCCATGGTCTGTGCCAAAGTGTTCCGAGAAATACTTGCTGCCATGATCTCCAATAATACCCAAAGTTAATGGCCAATTGATGTTTCGGCTTTAAGTAACATTTTTGGGCTCCTCTCGTCTATTGGATAAACTATCTTCAAATTGACAAAGCGTAGTATCCTTCTTCATTTGTTGTGCTTTTTGCCTTTAGTGGGGCTCGAAGCACAGACCATTAATGGCAATATTAGAGACCTCGAGACCAAAGAAGCTATCCCGTATGCAACAGTGCAGATCGGACCCACATACGGAACCATAGCCAATGAAGAAGGCGACTTCACCTTGGTAGTGTCTGGTAAGACAATGGACAGTTTACTGGTCTCCTCCCTGGGATTTGCGCAGAAACGCATTCCCTGCCCTATCGAGGATACGGAGGTCGTGATCTACCTGGAACCCTCGGCCATCACGCTGGACGAAGTGTTGTTGAGAGACCGACAACCTTCGGCAGAAGAGATCATAAGGGAAGTTCGAAAGGCTTATCCCCGAAACTATTCCAGTACTGACCAGAAGTATGAGGTATTCTTCAGGGGGACCAGCCGTATGCACCTGGATGACCTGAATGTGGAGATCGAAAAAGCAACCGGTATCTCCAAAGAACAGGTGGACAGAGCCAGTAAAGAACTGGACTCCCTGGCCAGGGCCGTGATCGAGAGTCGACTGATAGAATTCCAAGACTTAAGCGGCACGGTACTGATGAAAGAAAGGGATTCGAGCAAGATTTCAATCAGTAAGGCCACCAAACTGCTTGACAGTCGAAAGGATTTTTCCATGGACGGGGTTCAAAAACAGGCCCAGAGCATTATCATGCAGTACCTCGACACCAGTAAAACCTATAAATTAAAGACGGGATTATTTAAGATAGAGGATTCTCTATCGCTAGAAAGCGAAAATTTTTCCCGAGAGAAGGAGACCGAGTATTCCAAAGGGGAGATCAGGTCTTCCATTCTGAATACACTGAGGCAGTCCCAGTGGTATGAACGCTCCTTCCTGGAAAAACTGATCGACACGGATGCTTATCGTTATTCTCTGGATGGAGCCTCCTATTTTCAGGGCAACCCTATTTATGTCGTTTCTTTTACCCCCCGCAAGGCAAGTTCCAAATTCGCCGGCAGATTATTTGTTTCTGCGAGAGATTACGGCGTACTGAAGGTCGACTATGCTTATGATGAAGGAAAAAGAGGGAAAAAGTTCAATATGAAGCTCCTTCTGGGAATCAAATACCTCGAAAAGACCAAGAAAGGAACTGTGATCTATAAACCCCGAGAGGATGGCATCTATCAGCCCTATTATATCACCAAGGAGGAAGGGAATTACATCTACCTGCACAGGCCTTTAAAGTTCATACAGAACGGCCGTGTCAAGAACAAAGTGCTCTTTGATTTCAAGCTGGAAGGAGAAGGTCGTGAAAAACATGAACTCCTGATCTTATCTGCACAAAAACTTGAAGGAACTCAATTCTCAAGCCTGAAGGAGGCGGAGAAAGTCCCATATACTCAACTGAAACAATTTGAAGCCTCCATCTGGCAGGATCAACAGATCATTCAGCCGTTGGAAGAAATGAAAAATTTCAAGGTAGCAGAAGATTAATCGTCCGGATGCATAAATCGCTGTTTGGCCAGCAATTCATCCTCGCTTTCCACACGATCCTCATCAGGAACACAGCAATCTACTGGACATACGGCTGCGCACTGGGGCTCTTCGTGAAAACCCATACACTCGGTGCACTTATCCGGCGCTATATAGTAGATCTCATCGCTGATCGGTTCCTGCACTTCCTCTGCATTCACGTTTTTTCCGTCCGGCAGGACCACATCACCCTTCAGGGAGGTGCCATCGCTGTAACGCCACTCATCAGCACCTTCATAAATAGCAGTATTCGGGCATTCCGGTTCACAGGCACCGCAATTGATACATTCGTCTGTAATGATAATAGCCATAGAATTCTTTTTCAAAGGTCTTTTAAAAAGCCTCGCCAAGTAAAGGCTTAATTTTACATTTGGCGTACTTTTGCCACAAAAATATAAGGACCTTGCTTTTTTAACAAATTTAATGAGCTCACTGGAACAAAGGATACAAGCATTTGTTAAACTTGGTACCCTTCTCAGGGATTTTGACGACCAGGGCCCGGAACCGGAAAGTTCGGAAATCGGGGGTCATCATGAACTCAGAGAAGCAGTAGAACGGGCAGGCCTCCGCAATGGCTGGTTCACTGAGGAGAACCTCAGGCACGCTTTGACGGCCTGGGGAAAGCAACTGACAGAAGAAAACCTAAAGGCGTGGATATCCCGATACACCATCCCGGCTGGCCATCCACGCACTATCGCGATCATTATGGCCGGAAACATCCCTATGGTGGGGTTTCACGACCTTTTGTCCGTATTGATAACCGGGAATAAGGCATTGGTGAAACTGGCCTCAGGTGATACCGAATTACTTCCTGCACTCTACAGCCAACTCGTCCGTTATGAACCCCTGTTGGAAGGAAGCGCAATCTTTACCGATGGTGTCCTGAAGAACTACGATGCAGTAATTGCCACAGGAAGTGACAATACAGCCCGCTATTTCGAATATTATTTTGGCAAGAAACCACATATCATTCGGAAAAACCGCAACAGTGTGGCCGTACTCCGTGGAGATGAGACCCCGGAACAGCTTCGGGCCCTGGGGGAGGATGTCTTCCGTTATTTTGGCCTGGGATGCCGCAGTGTCAGCAAGCTCTTCGTTCCGGAAGATTACTCCTTCGAGGCCCTGTTCGAAGGGATAAAAGATTACCACTACTTGAAGGACCATCACAAATACCATAACAATTACGACTACAACAAGGCCGTCTACCTCATGAGCGAATTTCCCTTCCTGGACAACGGCTTTCTCATCCTGAAGGAAGATACACAGTATGCCTCTCCCATCGGTGCCATCTACTACGAAACCTACTCATCGGAAGAAGAAATCGTCAGAAAGATCCGATCAGACAGGGAGAAGATCCAATGTGTTGTGGGCAGTGGTTTTTCAGAGGCAGAAGTAGCCTTTGGACAAACCCAGCATCCATCCCTTAGCGATTATGCCGATAGCGTCGACACTGTTGAATTCCTGTTAAAAAACTGAAACAATTATTCCTGTTTTATCCCCCCTTTTTCCTGTTAATTTCAGACCTTTACGCCTGCAAAAAAGCACCCTGTCTTATGAAGAAACACAATTTTAGCGCCGGACCCTGTATCCTGCCGGCAGAGGTCATGAAAAAAGCATCCGAGGCGGTCCTAGAGCTGGACGGCATCGGCCTTTCACTTATCGAGATCTCCCACCGCAGCAAAGAATTCGTAGCCATCATGGAAAAGGCCAGATCCCTGGCCCTTGAACTCCTGGGCCTTGAAGGAAAGGGCTACCAGGCCCTCTATCTTCAGGGAGGGGCGAGTTTGCAATTTCCGATGCTCGCCTACAATCTGCTCGAGAACAAAGCAGGGTACCTGAATACGGGTACCTGGAGTTCCAACGCCCTTAAAGAGGCCAAGCTCATAGGCAATGCGGTCGAAATAGCCTCCTCCAAGGACAAGAACTTCAATTACATCCCTAAAAACTTCGACATCCCGGAGGATCTGGACTACCTCCACCTCACCTCCAACAATACCATATTCGGGACACAGATCAAAAAATTCCCGAATACAAAGGTGCCTTTGGTCTGCGACATGAGTTCGGACATCTTTTCCCGCCAGCTCGACTTTTCTAAATTTGATCTGATCTATGCAGGAGCCCAGAAGAACATGGGCCCGGCTGGGACCACCCTGGTAATTGTCAAGGAAGACCTGCTTGGAAAGGTCAGTCGTCAGATCCCATCCATGCTCAACTACAAGGTTCACATCGGAAAGGACAGTATGTTCAACACCCCTGCTGTATTCTCCGTTTACGTGAGCATGCTTACCCTCCAGTGGCTCAAAGACATGGGAGGTATTGCAGCCATCGAAGAGATCAATGAGAAAAAGGCCAAACTGATCTACTCCGAAATCGATCTCAATCCCCTCTTCCAGGGATTTGCCGAGAAGGAGGATCGTTCTTTAATGAATGCCACCTTTACCCTCACTGATGAGAAGCTCAAGGATACCTTTGACAAGATGTGGAAGGAAGCGGGTATCAATGGGCTGAACGGTCACCGTTCTGTAGGGGGGTACCGGGCATCCATGTATAACGCCCTTTCCCTGGAAAGCGTAGGTATACTGGTAGACGTGATGAGCGACCTGGAAAGAAAAGCATAACTACTAAATAAAAATTTCCCGATTCTTTTATGAGTAAAAAGATCCATGCCAATGACGGCATTTCCAAAAGCGGAATTACCGCCCTGGAAGAAGCCGGTTTCGAGGTAGTGACTACCCATGTGGCCCAAGAACAATTGGTCAACTTTATCAATGAGGAAAACATCTCTGGCTTGCTGGTGCGCAGCGCTACCCAGGTCAGAAAGGATTTGATAGACGCCTGTCCGGGTCTTAAGCTTATCGGTCGCGGAGGTGTGGGGATGGACAATATAGACGTGGATTACGCCAAAGAAAGAGGGTTACACGTCATCAACACACCAGCCTCCTCATCAGCTTCCGTGGCAGAGCTTGTGTTTGCCCACCTATTCGGAGGAGTGCGTTTTCTGTACGATGCCAATAGGATCATGCCCCTGGAGGGAGACAAGAATTTCAAAAGCCTGAAAAAGAATTACGGAAAGGGAACAGAACTGAGGGGAAAAACCCTGGGGATACTCGGTTTTGGTCGGATCGGCCGGGCTACTGCCCAGATTGCCCTTGGCATTGGTATGAAGGTGATCTACCACGACCATTCCCTGGAAGAAACCGATATTGACCTGTCCTTTTACGATGGACAATCTGTGAAATTCCATGTCAAGAATACCTCAAAAGAAGAATTGCTCAAGGCTTCAGATTTTATTACACTCCACGTTCCCGCCCAAAAGGAATACGTAATCGGCAAGACAGAATTCGGGTTGATGAAAAATGGGGTAGGACTGGTGAATGCTGCAAGGGGCGGTGTAATAGACGAGGTGGCCCTCTTGGATGCCATAGATCGCGGAAAAGTGGCTTTTGCCGGGCTGGATGTCTTCGAGTCGGAACCCGTTCCGGAAGTGCAGATCCTTATGCACCCGAAGATCTCCCTTTCGCCCCATATCGGAGCGGCTACGGACGAAGCCCAGGACAGGATAGGCATGGAGCTGGCGGAACAGATCATCAAACTGCTGAATTAAAGTGGTCATCGAGAAAAATTGTATCTTCAAATAAAAACCAAAATTATGTCAGGATTATTGGATCTTATTAGCGGCCCGATGGGCAAACAACTGATCGACGGGGTTTCAGAACAAACAGGACAACCCGCAGACAAAACGGCAAATGTGCTGAGCATGGCAATGCCTCTTCTTCTGGGCGCCATGAAGAAGAACGCTTCTAACCCTCAGGGGGCTTCCGGCCTAATGAGTGCCTTAGATTCCAAGCACACAGGAGGTATCCTCGATAACCTTGGGGGGCTATTCAAGGGGGGAGTCAACGATTCCGTCATGCAGGACGGAGCTGGTATTCTCGGGCACGTCTTTGGACAAAAACAACCCGTGGTGGAAAATGCCCTGAGTCAGAAATCAGGAGTGGATGCAGGGACGGTCTCCCAGATCCTGAAGATAGCCGCTCCCATTGTTATGGGATATCTCGGCAGACAAAAGGCCCAGAGCAATGTCAGCGATTCTGACGGCCTGAGTTCTCTACTGGGATCCATGCTGGGAGGGCAACCCAAAGAGAATCAAAGCCTTATTACCAGTCTGATCGACTCAGACGGGGACGGCAGTGTTCTGGACGACGTTGCAGGAATGGTCATGGGGGCCAAGAAGAAAAAAAGCGGACTGGGCGGCATGCTAGGCGGACTCTTCGGTAAATAGTTTGATCGCACTTAACGATTTTTAACAAGACCATCGGGGCAACCCCGATGGTTTTTTTGTATCTTAATTAGTATGAAAAGAGTGTCTTTCCGAAGTTTAATTTCAGGATCATTACTTCTGTTCGTCAGCCTGAGCATAGTCCTACTGAGTTGTACAGGGACCAAACCAGTGCCTGAAATCTCTGCAAAGGAAAAAGAGGCATTTTCGGCAAAGGAAGCAGATACGGTGGAGATCTCAGATCCTGAATCCAATTATGAGATCATCATCATAGAGCCAGGTTTTAATGTTTGGCTAC
>CBDTYM010000053.1:0-15193 GCA_965364605.1 uncultured Muriicola sp. | reverse complement strand
ATAGAGTATCCGGAGTAAACACTGGTGCTCTTATACTCCCTTCTAAAAATTGAGAAAAAAAGTTGCGTTCCTTCAAACGAAAAAGTACCTTTGCACCCGCTCATTAAGTAAAAGCTTAGTGATCGATACGATCATGCAAAATTTGATCCTAGGAGAGGTGCCGGAGTGGTAACGGAGCAGATTGCTAATCTGTCGACGCGTAAGTGTCGCCTGGGTTCGAGTCCCAGTCTCTCCGCCTTCGCTGCGTTATAACGCAGCTACGGCGGACACGTCCGCCTGAAAACGTTCTTATATAATTCCTTTCCGAATGATCTTTTGGATCCTGGAATTTAAATGTTGCAGCAAAGGCTGCATCGGGGTGTAGCGTAGCCCGGTTATCGCGCCTGCTTTGGGAGCAGGAGGTCGCAGGTTCGAATCCTGCCACCCCGACTTCGCCCTCCATAGCTCGAGGTTTACCAAGAGCGAAGGAGGGCTTTATTATTCTTACACTTTTCTTTAATAGGCCTTGGATCAGAGGGCTTCGTCGGGCAGGCCCGACTGTCTTACTTCTGCTATTGTACATTCATCTTCGTTTTTTTATCCTTTTAGGAACAAACACTCAATTGGCATAGGGTGCAGGTTCACTTTACTGTCAACTCCCCTCCCGATAGCTATCGGGACAGGATCACCGTGCAGCCGTAATCCTGAACTGAATGGAATATATCCTGATGAGATCAGGAAAATAAAAAACGAAATGAGCGTAGCGAACAGGTTCATTTTACTATCAATCCCTCCTATTAGTATCACCAGCCAGCCGGCAGGCAAGCGAAGCGAATAATCCTGCGCTTTCAATCTATAGCTCATTTTTGAAAGTTGCGTAAAACAAAAAGTAATGCGAATCTTTGAGGCTTTTGTTGAGCTATTGGCCGTGGCGCTCAAAAATCATTAGCAATTTTATGTTCTCGGTAATCTGTTGAGAGTGAAGAATCAAAAATGTTGTATTTTCTCACAAAATTTTATAACTTTTAGGAAATAGTATCATGTATAACCTTTAATGTTAAATGATTATGAAAAAAACAGCTCTTCTTTTTACATTTTCCTTTTTAATCTGTCTTGTCACTAGTGCTCAAACTGATTCCACTTTTAATGTGGAGCAGGCTTTGATCAACGGTTGTAATGACGGAAAGAATGCCAGGGGAGGTGAACCATTTACATCTACCTATTACAGTATCATGAATAATCCGTCAATCAGTGATGAATATAAGGATGCTTATAATGAGGGATATACGAGATGTTATGCCGGAGGTAATTTCTATTGGTCGAAGGGTGAATTAGTATATGAACCGCCCAAGAATGACAAGGATACCACAATTAAACCAGGTGTCTATGATTGGAAAACCTATTTTGGTGGTTTAAAGAAACTCTGATTTCATTTAGTTTCTTTAGCTGCGAGAGAGCTTCACTGGTAACTATGATAATCATGTGAAGCTCCTCATATTTGTTGACCTTGATATTCATTATAGATTCGAAAGTTCTAAGTATAAAAACCCATAGATGAGAAACTTAAACAGGTTTATTACGTCAGAAATGGCTGCTTGTAATACCTTTTCCCCGTAGCCCGATATAACGCATTGGCCACCGCCCCGAAAATGGGAGGGAAGGTAGGTTCCCCCAGGCCGGTCGGATCGATCTTGTTTTCGACAAAGTGGACTTCTATTTGCTCCGGGGCTTCTTTCATGCGGATCATACGGTAGGTGTCGAAATTATCCTTTGAGGGAATTCCCTCAGAAAAAGTGAGCTCCCCGAAAAACGCATTGCCTATACCATCAACGATCCCACCCTCAGCCATGTTCCGGGCCCCGTCCGGGTTCACGACAATGCCGCAATCCAGCGCGCAAGTCACTTTTTTTACCTTGGGTTTCCCATCCACCATCACCATGTCGAGCACCTGGGCCGCATAGGAATTGTGGCAGAAGTAGGCGGATACACCCCTGTGCACCCCATCCTGTCGGACTCCCCAACCCGATTTCTCCCTGAGCATTTTCAGCACGCCCGCATAGCGACCGGCGTTGTAGTCATTGTTTGCTCCTACAGGATCCTTCTGGGCCTTTTCCAATAATTCCAGTCTGAAGTCGATCGGATCCTTGCCCGCGGCCTCGGCCACCTCATCCAGAAAGGACTGTTCCGCACAGGCGATGAAATTGGAGCTCGGTGCCCTGAAGGAGCCCACGGTGATATTGCTGTCGATGGTCCATCCTTCCGCTAGATAATTTTCTACAGCCCCTGCAGGGAAACGGTTCTCGTGCAGCGGACTCTCCGGGATGCCCCCCGCATTGACGTGGAAGGCGATGAGGTTGTTGTCCTTGTCCAGTCCGGCCCTGTAGGTGGCTCGATAGGTGGGCCGGTAGATCCCGTCTGTCATATCGTCCTCCCGGGTGTACATCAGCTTAACGGGGGCTCCCATACGCTGAGAGATCAGTGCCGCTTCCACCGCCCAGTGGGCATAGGATCGCCGACCGTAGCCTCCTCCCAAACGAGTCATTTTAATGTCGATGTTCTCCAGGGGGATGCCTGTCCGGGCTGAGAGTGTCTGCTCTGTGAATTCGGGTTTTTGCAGGGGACCTATCAGTTCTGCCTTTCCGTCCTTTACCTCGGCAAAGAAATTCATGGGTTCCATGCAGTTATGGGCGAGGAAGGGGGCTGTATACGTTCTCTCGATCACCCTGGCCGCTCGTTTGAAAGCCGCTTCCGGATCGCCGTCCCTGCGCCTGATCTCTGCACCTTTTTTTGCTTTTTCTTCCATTTGAGCATAATGGCCGGCCGTGGATTCGAGTCCGGCCGGAGTATGCTGTTCCCAGGACCGTCCAAAGCGGTCTCTGGTATCTGTAGAACTCTGAATGGGTTCACACTCGATCTGTAAGGCATTTTTGGCCTGCATCACCTCCCAGGTGGATTCCCCCACGATCACGGCCACTTCGTTATAGGTGCGGGTGTCGAAGAAGGTCTTTATATACTCGTCATTGAACACTTTTATTTTAAAAACATCCCTGATGCCTGGCATGTTCCGGACCTTGGAATCGTCAATTGAAGTGAGCTTTAATCCAAAGGCGGGCGGGTGCACGATCATGGCGGTAAGCATGCCTTCCCGGTAAGTGTCCAGTCCGAACAGGGGCTTCCCGGTCACGATTTCAGGCCCGTCCACATTCTTTTTGGAAGTGCCGATGATGGTAAATTCAGAGAGGTCTTTCAGGGGTACCTCCTCCGGGACCTCTAATTGGGCTGCCGCGGATGCGAATCCACCATATCCGGCGGAGTTGCCTGAGGCCTGATGAGTTAACAAGCCTCCGGAAGAACCGATCTCATCCACAGGAACCTGCCAGGCATCGGCCGCGGCCATTTTCAGCATCTGTCGGGCCGAAGCTCCTGCCAGACGGAGTCCTGGCCAGCCCCTGCGGATCGCCTGGCTGCCGCCTATAAACTGAAAGCTGAAAGCATCCGTATTCAAAGGCGCTTGTTCTACGATCACATCCTGCCAGTTTACATCCAGCTCGTCGGCCACGATCATGGGCATGGAGGTCTTGACGTTCTGCCCTCCTTCGGGGTTGGGCGACATGATGGTGACCAGGCCGTTATCCCCGATTTTCAGGTAGCCATTGATCTCGAACCACTCATCAGGCATTTGGATGCCGGCCGTTTCCATGGTTTCATTGGGCTTACAGGCATTCAGCCAGCTAAAACCCAGCACAAGGCCTCCACCTGCAAGACTGGTGTTCTTGATGAAGGCCCGCCTTCCAATAATTGTTTTGACCTGTTCCATGTATTTTAAAGTTCCGAATATTATATTCTACCCGAGTAGTTCGGGCCTGTTTTTTATATAAGGTGTTTCGAATATCTCCTTCCTGTGATCTTTTGAAATGTTCTGGCTAAGGCTCCGAAGACAGGGGGTTATGGGGAATTGATAATCAGACGGTATCACCCCAGCTTCTCCCTAAAAAACTGAATCGTCCTTCCCCAGGCCAGTTCGGCCGCGGGTTCGTCATACCGGGGTGTACTGGTGTTGTGGAAGCCGTGGTTCACGTCCGGGTACGTGTAGGCCACATACTCTTTGCCGTGTTCTTTTAAAGCCTCTTCATAGGCCGGCCAGCCGGCGTTCACCCGTTCATCCAACCCGGCAAAGTGGAGCATGAGAGGTGCCTTTATCTGATCGATATCTTCTTTGGGCTGTCCTCCGTAGAAGGGGACAGAAGCCGCCAGATCTGGTACTTTTACCGCCATCATATTGGAGATCCATCCTCCGAAACAAAAGCCCACCACTCCGATCTTTCCACTGCAGGCATCATGGCCTTTCAGATACTCGAAAGCGGCGATAAAGTCCTCCAGCATCTCGTTCCGGTCGCGTTGCCGCTGCATGGCCCGGCCTTCATCATCATTACCGGGATATCCTCCCAGGGGCCACAGTGCATCAGGGGCCAGGGTGACGAACCCGGCCAGTGCTGCGCGCCTTGCGGTATCCTCGATATAGGGGTTGAGTCCCCGGTTTTCGTGCACAACCACGATTCCTCCGAGTTTCCCATTCCGTTCCTTGGGCATGGAAAGCAGCCCCCTGATCTCTCCTCCTCCCTTGGGCGAGTCATAGGTAATATATCCGGAATCCAGGGAGGGGTCGTCCTGTTTTACCAAAAGAGTGTCCTTGTAATTGGGCATCAAAAAGCTCATCAGGGAGGCCACCGTGATCCCGCCAACGGCGTATACAGAGAGTTTTTCGATAAACTCCCTTCGCTGTAATTTGTTATGGGCATAGGCATCGTACAGGTCGAATACCTCCTGTTTGATCTGTTCTTTTTTGAGTTTTTTCATGGCTTTTGGTGTTAGGTGTACAAAAGGGGAGTTGATAAAGCGTCTACCTTTTGGAAAAGATACCAAAAAAATAAGATATCCGATTGCCAATGGCCATTCAGGGATAATCTATGAGATCACCCAACCTGTTCCTTTTCAATAAATGCTTATCTTGAGAGTGGATACCAACCACCGAAGCATGCAACTGAGGGAATTCATTAAGGAATGCCACGAAAGGGACGTTTTTAAGAATCTCTCGATCTATGTTGTGACCGCTTGGGTGGTCATACAGGTATTCTCCGAGATACGGGAGCCTTTTGGCCTGCCCCAGATATCCATGACCTACCTCCTCCTGGTACTCATTGCGGGCTTTCCCTTTTATGTGTATCTGATCTGGCGGTATCGGCTAAAACCTACAGAGGGGGAATCAAATGGAGAGAACAGCATAAAGGTTATGCCGGGTGAAGCGCCATCTGCCGGGGCAAGCCTGTCAGACAAATCCAAGAAGCACCTACCAGGAATCCGATTCTACAGCCCTTTTCAGAAAATGTATTTTGCATTTTTGCTGGTCATCCTCATACTCTCTGTGGTCTCTGTTTCCTGGATCGTCAATGCCAATTTTATTTCACAACCCAACGGGTCTGCCTTTACCTTTCCCGCAACAGAAGAAAACAACAAGATAGCTGTCCTTTCCTTCGAGAACAACACCATGAATTCCGATCTGGATGTGGTTGGCATGATGGCTGTGGATTGGATTATCCACGGGATCACCCGAAATGAAATGGGACAAGTGATCTCTCCCAAGGTGGTTGAGCAGTACAATGAAGTAATGAAGGCTTCCTTGATTGCCGGGAGTGATAATACTGTACTAACCGATTACCTGAAGCCGGGCAAGGTGATCTCCGGCAAGTATTATCTGAATGATGGTAAATTGATGATCCAGTGTTCCATCCTGGACGGACAGATGAACGAAACACTGAAAACGATTGCGCCCGTCACCTGTGATTTGCAAAGTCCGTTAATGTGTATAGAAGAGCTCAAACAGCGGCTGTTGGGTTCCCTCCTGGGGGATGAGGAAAGATGGACCGTTTACGAAGAACAACCGCCAAACTACGAGGCGTATAAGATGATCCTGGAGGCGGAAGAACTCGACAATACAGATCCGGAATTCCTCCGGGTCATGAACGAGGCTATAGCCCTGGACAGCAATTACTTTGAACCCAAAATGCACAGGATCACCTATTATTACAATATCGAGGACTTTGCCACCACGGATTCCCTGATCCAGGAACTCGCCAAGGATGATCTCAAGGGCATCCGTCAAAAAAATATTGTCAAATTATGGAATGCGTTGATCCGGGGAGATAATAAAAAGGCCTTTATATACCTCAAAAAGGAATACAAGATAGAGCCTGATGAGCTGAACAATAACAGCAGCACTATGGTTCTGGCCCTGCAGTTTGTCAACAGGCCCGAGGCTGTCGATTCCATCTACAATGAGCAGGTCGCCATGGAACATTTAGACAGCCTGAATTGCCAGACCTGTGAATACCGCATCTTTTCCAAGGGGATGGCAGACATCGTCCTTGGCAAACCTCAAAAACCCATTGAAATGTTCGGGGACTATGGGACGGTAAAGGAATTTTACTGGATAAAGGATGTCCTGCTGTACGCCTATGTAAGAATGGGGGATAGAGAAGCGGTAGACGAGATATTGAGCACTATTAAACTCACCGGGGATGAAGATATCTGGCGTGACAAGTATCTTTTGGTTGGAAAACAATATCTGGTCGCCGGGGAGAAAGAAAGGGCGTTTGGCTACTTCGATCGGCTTTTGCGGTCTTTGGATAAAGAATTTGAGGAATTGACGGGTCGACAACAGGAACAGAAGGCATATTCATTGTTCTACCGGGAAAAATATGAGCAGGCCGCTGCCTATTTTCAAAGTCTGGCTGCGGACAACCCTGAAAGTGTGGATATTAATAGCTTTTGGGCCATGTCGTTACTAAGATCGGAGAGGTTTGCGGAGGCTGAAAAAGTCATGATGGATCTGGAAGATATGAGAGCAGCATATCAATACGGTTCCGTTGACTATGCGATGGCCCGATATTATGCCTTAGAAGGAAATGCCGACCTCGTCATTCAATACCTGATACGAGCCGTGGCTGCGGGAAAGCGTTTTAATCCCGGAACCTACCGTGACGATGTCCTGATGCAACCCTATGTGGAAATGGAGGGCTTTAAGAACGTTCTCACCTTTTGGCACTGATACCCCCTGTTATTCACGGGCATTGTTTTTACTTACGGGTTTCCCAACCACGAAGGCAATAAGGTCTTTGGGCGACCTGAAATGCCGAACTTCATCCCCATCCACAACGATCGTTCCCATGATGATTTCAGGGGAAACGGCAAGTAGGTCAAGCCAGTCCTGCATGGAAAGGTCTACCGTATTTCCGTCTTTGTTCAGAAGAAGTTTGTGATTGGGAAATACGATCTCCCTGGGATGAACTTTTAAGTCATCCAAAATACCCGCCCATTGTCTTTGTGTGAGGTTCGATTTGCTGAGGTCCACAAAAAGCAGGTGTTTGCGGATGGCAGACAAATAGGTTCTTGCCTCCCTGTCGTTGGCATCTTCAGCGTTCATGTAGACCTTTACCAATTTTCTGTCTTTTGATATTATATTCATTTGTTCTGTACTTTTTTAAGTGTTTGCAAAACCTTTTTTGGTCGAGTCGCTCTGTGATTCCACTACTCCCAGAGTAAGGTAGTCTCTATTATTGGCTTTGAACCATTGCTGAATCCTGTTCGGACGGTACGTGACTGTTGGGTAGCATCACCCGGTCAATCGTATACACAATACCATTCGTCCCTCGTATGCTGGAGGTACCTAAATAAGCAATATTTGTTTTTTCATCCAGGATTTGAAGCTTACCCTGGTTCAGGCTCAGGGCAATCATCCCTCCGTTGAGAGTTTCCAGTCGCAAAGGGCCTTCCTGTATCTCGAGTTGAGCGAAGATATTATCGACATCGAGGTCTGCCTGTACGATGTGATAATTGATGATTTCCCTTAATAAAGGAAGGTTGTCAGGGGAACTCAATTCATTGATCATACCCTTACTTGGGCCGAAAGCCTCATCGGTGGGAACAAAGACCATAACATTGTTAAGGGCACTGATTTCATCAAAGTACTCAACCGCATTGACAAGTTTTAGGAAACTGTTGTAAACGGGACTTTGATCCAGGATCTGCATCACCGTTCTGTCATAATCCAAAGAAGTATGATAGGTTGGTGTCATCTCGGCTTTCTCGGGCTGTGACTTGTTCTCTTTACAGGCCACAAATGCCAGGAAGACCAGAATTACAATACTTCTGAATAGTAAGTTCTTTTTCATTATGCTGTTTTTTTCAAAATGTTTAGTAAAACTACATTACTCATAGGATCGTTCTGTTTGACGATCTCCACCGAATGCATTTATAGAATAAGAAAAATGTGGAGCAGTAGGAAGAAAATGGAGGGAATTATAAAATGTTTAACTTTTATTAGTTAATAGTTAAACAAAATATGAATAATTTCAGGGTGTTAAAAAAGAGCTATGAAAAAAGGAATCGATTTTAGAAGCCAATTACCCCTGGCAGACATGCATGTGGATGGCGTCCGATTTGATGTCAGTGTTTTAAAAGCCCTGCAACAGCAACAGGCGGGAAAGACCTCCGTCACAGGTACATCTTCAAACAAGGCGTAATTCAGCCAAAGGATATTCGTAAACTTTCCCAGTGGTCTTTCTTCGGGAGGCGAGACATCGTTGCCCAAATATTACATTTGAAAAAGTCGAAAAAAAAATCCGGTTGGATTTCCAACCGGATCGTTTTATTTCAGCTCAATTCGCATCCGAATTGGGCTCTTTCAAAGAAGAGGGTTATTTCGTCTTTGGAACATGGCCGCCCTTGGAGGTGACTTTTGTCTTTGGAACGTGTCCTCCTTTAGATGTAGCCTTCGTTTTTGGAACGTGCCCTCCTTTTGATGTTGCTTTTGGTTTTTCGGTCCCCATGGATGTCGATTTTAGAGTTATTAAATACCTATATTAGTGAAAAATTTGCAGGATTCCTAACGGAAACCATAATGCTTTTATCCTTTTAACCCCAGCGTTATTATTGATGAACTTTAAATCCTTTATCAAAGAATGTCATGAAAAGGAGGTTTTTAAGAACCTTTCGATCTATATTGTCTCCAGCTGGGTGTTGATACAGGTCTTTTCCGAGATCTACGAACCCATCGGTTTGCCCAAGATCAGTATGACCTACCTGTTACTGGCGCTCCTGATCAGTTTTCCTTTTTACATCTATCTATTATGGCGCTATCGCCTGAAACCACTTGAATCTCGTTACTCCGGCAAGCTAGGGAGGAAAGTGAGTTCTAAATCCTCGGAGGCTTCAGCGGATGGAGAGGGGACAAAAAAGCGCAAGGCCCACCTTCCCGGGGTACGTTTTATCAGTCCCTTCCAAAAAATGTACTTCACCTCCCTCTTTGTGATCACTTTTATTTCTCTCTTCTCAGCCGCCATGATCGTCCGGGCCAATTTCATCAACCAGGAAGACATGAGTGCCTTTACTTTCCCTGAAGAACCAGATAATAATCGGATTGCGGTACTGCCATTTGAGAACAACACCACGGATCCCAACCTGGATGTGGTAGGAGATATGGCGGTCGATTGGATCATGCACGGGATCACACAGAACAAGGTGGGGCAGGTGATCTCTCCCCAGATCGTAGATGATTATACCAAAGTCCTAAAGGCTACGGTAGTGCCTACTGGAGAAAATGCCGTGCTCAAAGAATATCTGAAGCCCTCAAAGGTGGTAACGGGCACCTATTATCTCAAGGGTGATCAGCTGCTGTTGCAGTGTTCGGTCATGGACGGTAACCTCAACAGGACACTCGTTTCTTTTGAGGTGACGGAATGCAACTCAGACACTCCCCTGGATTGTATAGAGGCCGTCAAACAAAGGGTGCTCGGGTATCTCGGTTCTAAAGGGAAGACAGAAATGGACCTGGAAGAAACACCGCCCAATTTCAAGGCTTACAAACTATGGCTGGAAAGCGATGCCCTGGAGCAGATACAGTCCCCTGAACAGATCAGATATATAAATGAGGCCATCGCTGCCGACAGCAGTTTTTTCAGGCCCAAACTGGATCGGATCGCGTATTACTACAACCGGGATGAATTTGCTGTGGCAGATTCCCTGCTCAGCGTATTAGCTTCAGAGACGGGGACCATGAGGGAACAGCAGAACATGATCAAGCACTATGAGGCTTGTTTTCAAGGAGATAACCAAACAGCGTACAGGACGTATCGGGAGGAATACAATCAGGCACCGGATGAGATCGAACGCAACCTCAGCGCCATGGTCCTGGCCCTTCAATTCGTCAACAGGCCCCAGGATGTGGATTCTATTTACACGGCCATCAACGGGGCGGATTTTGACCTCGATAATTGTATTCAATGCGAATACCGCTACTTTGTTAAAGGGATGGCCAACCTAGAGATGGGAGAGGTTGATGAGACCATAGAACTCCTCAAACCCTTCGCCCGCACCGCAGGCCAGGAATGGATCAAGGAGGTGTTGATGAAAGCCTATGTCTTAAAAGGGGACAAGGAGGCTGTCCATGACCTCTTGGAACACATTCGCCTGTTGGGCAGGATCGATTACTGGCAGTTGATGATGCTTAAAACCGGACTGGAATACCTCAAGGCCGGAAATGAGGTAGAGGCTAATAAGTACTTCCAGACCGTTACTGAGTATCAACAGTTGAGGGGCAGTCAATTGTCTGAGAGCGAAAAGGAATTACATGCAGAAACTGTCTTCTATATGCAGGACTACGCCAGGGCCCGTGACTTGCTCGAAGCGATATGGACAGGAAGTGCTGACCAGATCCCCCTGGGTGCCTTGCTGGCCATTGCGTATCGCCAGACGGGCGATCAGGAAAAAGCGAATGAGGTACTGGATACCGTGAAAGATCTTAGAAAAAAATACCAGTTTGGTGAAGTGGACTACGCCCTGGGGCGGTATCATGCATTTTTCAACGAGCAGGATAAGGCCTTTGCGAATCTCCTGCAGGCCGTTGCGGCCGGAAAGCGGTTTACGAGCACCACATTTCAAAACGACTACCTGTTACAACCCCTGAAACTGACTGGGGAATTTGAGAAGATCACCAACTTCTGGTATAATGAATAAGTACAGGAGAACACCACTCAACAAATATGAATAAAGAATGCTATGAGTGATTTAAACAACAACTTTGCCTTATTGATCGGAGTAGGGGGAGATAAGATCGAATACACGGTCAACGATGCCAGGATGCTGCAAGAAAGCCTTGTGGATAGCAACCTGATCGGTTACCCTGAGGAAAACGTGATCCTGTGTATTGAAAATGAAGCGACCCGGAAGGGGATCATCCGCGCCTTTGAGGAATTGAGGGAAAAAACAGATGAGGATTCCACCATCCTCCTCTATTATTCCGGACATGGGGGGAAGTTCAGCGATAAGCATAAGTTCTTCCTCCAGCCTTCAGACATGACAGCCGACAATATTATGGAAACCATGATCACTGCCGAGGAGCTCCGGGACATGATCAATGCCCTGCCCTCTGAAAAACTGGTCCTTTTTCTGGATTGCTGTCATGCGGAAGGAATGGTACAGAGTGGGATCAAAGGCTTGTACGGCATGGCCCAGAAGCTCAACGACGAACAGGGGATCTGGATCATGGCCTCTTGCCAGGACAACGAAAAGTCCTATGGGCACAACAATCATAGCTTTTTTACCCAGGCCCTGCTGGATGTGCTAGCAGGTCGTCATGTGAGGCCCTTTACAGAGCCTGAAGTTAGCATGATGGACGTAGTTGAATACATTTTCAATGAAGTTCCTAAAATGGCCAGCAATTGTGTGGATGAGCATGGGCAACAAGCAGTGCAGACCCCCTACTTTAAAACCCAGATGTCTGAAAACCTTATTCTGAGCCGTTTTCCGAAGAATGCCGAAGATCACGAAGCCATTATCGCCAAATACGAACCCGATGCGGAAGCACTGGACGAGGACAGTTTTATCAAACTGATCAAATCCATGGAAGCGGTCGGGCGGGTGGAAGATGCCATTACCACCTTGAATAGGAACAAGAAAACCAATTCCGATCCCGACCTGATGGAAGCCCTGGGGGACCTGTATCGAAACCATTACCTCAAGCACCGCCTGCAAAAAGAGGGGGAAGAAGCCCTGGAGATCTACCGAAAAGCCTACGCTCTTGCCGTGAAAAAGAAAGATGAGGAACAGGTCTTTACCAATGCGGTGAAGATCGCCTTTATGTTCGCCAAACTCGATCTCAATAAGTCAGAAATGCGGGAGTACGCCGGAGTGGCCCTGAGCGCCGCAGACCGCTATCCCTATGACAGCGTCCCCAAATTTGTGACCATGGCCGAAGCGAGTATCTATCTGGGAGATCTGGAAGGGTCTAAACGTCATTATAAAGTCATTGGCCAGAAAGCAGGGATCCGATACAAGATGCAGTGTTACGAAAGGGCAGTCCTGATCTACGACACCCTTTTTGATACCCGAAATGAAAAAGACCCCTTTATCACTAATCTGAAAGACACCCTGCTGACATAATCGTATCTCCGGTTTAATCCTCCGAAATTTCCGCTATTGCGGATTCCACAATTTTTGCTACCTTTCTTTTAAATTAACGGTTTAGCAATAAACGACATGGCAACAGAAAAGTCATCTACACCGACAAAGAAGGAGCAGGAAATGCTCTCCGAGCTTCGGGCCGACTTTCAGATCTATCGCATGAAGTTAAAAGGCCAGATCCGAAACGCGAATTTTAAAACAGCGTTGGGAATCGTCCTGGTGCTTGCTGTAGGCAGCATTGGCTATATAGATGAAGAAATCCAGCAGACCCTGGTGGATCTCAAGGAAAAACTTGAATTTGCCGCGCCTCTGTTCGGCCTGCCCACCACCTTTTCCCTTGTTTCATTCAACAAGACCAAGGAATTGAAAAAGCGATTGAAAGGTATCTTCGATTTCGAGGATCAGGTCAGTGAAATGGAAAAGGGTCTCAAAGAGTTCTCGGAAAAGGACATCCTGGCCCTGGAACACCAGTTCGAGATTTATATCAGATAAAATAATTTCATGAGCAAAATTCAGGAAAGGATTGCCGAGATCGACCGGGCCTCCAGAAGGAGTCGTTTGATCAACAATATTTTATGGGTCGTGGTTTTCGCCCTGGTAGGCTTGTCTGGGTATTTTTACCTGGAGGCCACCAAGAATAAAAAAAGTGCGCTGGAGAATGAAGCCCAGGCCATCGCTGCCCGGGATTCCCTGAAATTATTGGAAGAAGACCTTCAGGGAGAAAAGAATAAGCTCGAAGAATTCAAAAAGAAATACGACAAGCTGCAGGAGGAGCAACTTTCGGCTACAGACGACCTCTGGCAGTATGCAGTTGAGCAGAATACCTTCGAAGCCTACATGGATTTTATCAATATCAAGGGGGAAGAGGGTATAGAGGCCCATAAGGACGAGTTGAATGCGAAGCTAAATAGTTTCCTCAGAAGGACCGGCTACGTGCAATTCCAGGAATCCAACTCCAACAAACTCTTTGAGCCGGTGTCCTTTGCAGGACGTGAAGACCTCTTTACGCCAAAATCAGCCCGCAGTGTCAGAAAAGGCGTGATTGGCAAGGACAGGTCCTATGGTCGCAATGGGGACGTCATCCTCGAGGGGCAGATCGTAAGGGTGGAGGAATTTATCGAGAGCGGTAATTCCATCTGGGCCAAGATCAAATACAGCAACTCCTGAGATCCCTTGGGAGAAATTTTCCAACATTACTTTTGATATTTTTCAGCCTATACTTTTTTCCCCGTATTTTCGCAACCCGGTAGTTCGTACATAAATCCGGCTTACCGATCCCTATGGACCTAAACACCCTGGTAGAACGCTTTCAGCAAAAGGACGTCAAAGCCTATGAGCAGTTATACGCTATGTACGCCCCCAATATTTGCGGAGTGATCAATACCATTGTGCGGGATGAGTTCCTTGCCCAGGAGATCTGCCAGGATGTGTTTATCAAGATCTGGGACAAGTCAGACTCCTACAATGCCTCCAAAGGGAGGTTCTTTACCTGGATCCTTAACATCGCTCGAAACGCAGCCATCGATGAACTGCGTTCCAAATCCTTTAAACAGCAAAAACAAAACCTCCACACCGATTCTTTCGTAGGTAGTTTAGAAACAGGAACGGAAGAAGATACAACACCGGACACCTCCGTGCTAAAGTCGCTTCTCAAAGGATTAAAGGAGAAATGTGCGGCTGTCATTGAGATGCTGTATTTTAGGGGGTATACACAAAAAGAAGTTGCCGAAGAACTCTCTATTCCGTTAAATACAGTGAAGACGAGGAACAGGGATTGTATAGGTAAACTACGTAAAAATATGAATTTGACTCATGGACGTTAAGGACTACATAGCATCGGGAATTCTCGAGCTCTACGTAGCCGGGCAGCTCTCAGAGGAGGAGAACCTGGAGGTGGCGGCCATGGCTGAAAAGCACCCCGATGTTCGGAAGGAGATCGAGGAGATTGAAAAGGCGGTCATGGCTTTGGCTGGTGCTGCAGCTCCAGGAAGTGCTCCCGGTTTTGAAGCCCTTCGTCAGCGTATCCGTTCTTCTGAAACCCCAGTGGTCTCCATGGAAAGCACCAAGACACCGTGGTTCTCCTATATGGGATGGGCGGCATCTGTGGTCCTGGCGATCGGTCTTCTTTGGATGTATAACAACAACCGGGAATTGAAAGAGGAGATCGAGGCGGCATCCGGAGAGAAATTCCTACTGGAGGAACAGATAGCAAATGCTACTTCGTCCCTGGAAGAGACGCAACGTTTATTTAATGCCCTAAGGGAACAGGGTATTTCCATAGTTACTCTGGCAGGGCAGGATGTATCACCTTCTTCATATGCCAAGGTGTACTGGAACAAAGAGGAGAAGACGGTTTACGTAGATGCCATGGGCCTTCCGGAGCCGCCTCCTGGAATGGTCTACCAGGTCTGGTCCCTGAAATTAGATCCTTTGACCCCGACGAGTGTCGGCCTGCTGGCGGATTTCTCTTCGGATAGCAATCGCATATTCCCCTTGTCTAATCCCAATGATTCTGAAGCCTTTGGAATCACCCTGGAACCTGCAGGGGGTAGTGAAACACCAACCCTGGAGCAGTTGTATACCCTGGGGGTGGCATCCTCATAATCTTGCAGGTTTTTTGCGTGAACTCTGGTCAGGATAACGAATGATCCATCTTGCGAGGCAGGGCCTGACTTCAAAATAGCCTTATATAACCTTT
>CBDTYM010000052.1:0-15210 GCA_965364605.1 uncultured Muriicola sp. | reverse complement strand
GCAAGAGCCGGGCGATGGTAAAATAGATCAGGATACCGAAAATATCGTTGCTGGTGGTGATAAAGGGACCGGTGGCAATGGCCGGATCTATGCCCCTTTTGTGCAAGAATAAAGGTGTAAAGGTGCCGATGATACCCGCAACTACGATGACGGTGATCAGGGAAATGGAGATCGCCAGGGCGGTGATAAACGCACCTTTCCATATCCAGGTAAAGAACAACAGGACCAGGGCCAGGATAAATCCGTTGAGCAAAGCCAGGAACATTTCCTTCACCAGTCGGTTTCCGACACTTCCCTTCAGGTCGTCATTGGCGAGGCCCTGCACGATGATAGCACTCGATTGCACGCCTACGTTTCCGGCCATGGCCGCGATCAGAGGTGTAAAGAAGAAAAGGATGGCGTGCTTGCTGATCATCTCTTCGAAGCCACCCATGATGGCTGCGGCACCCAGCCCACCGAGCAGGCCGAGGAACAGCCAGGGCAATCGGGCGCGGGTCAGGATCCAGATGCTGTCATCGGCCTCGACATCCTGGGAGATACCGGCTGCCAGTTGATAATCCTTCTCGGCTTCCTCCTTGATCACATCCACAATATCATCAATGGTTATACGGCCCACCAGCCTGCCAATTTCGTCTACCACCGGAATGGCTTCCAGATCGTATTTTGACATGATCTTGGCCACCTCCTCCGGTTTTTCGTTTACATTCACATAGTCTACCTGAGGAATGTATACATTTTTGATCGGGTTTGTGGTTGAGGTGGTCAGCAGATCTTTCAGGGAAAGACGTCCCTTTAGTTTGTCTTCGTCGTCCACAACGTAGATGGAGTGCACGCGAGTGACGTTCTCTGCCTGGGCCCTCATCTCTTTGACACACCTGAGGACCGTCCAGTTTTCATTCACCTTTACAAGTTCCTTGGCCATCAGTCCCCCTGCAGAATTCTCGTCATAACGAAGCAGGTCTACAATATGCCTGGCGTGTTCCCTGTCCTCGATCTCGGAGATAACTTCCTGAACGATTTCCTTGGGGAGTTCTGCAATGATGTCGGCAGCATCATCCGTGTCCAGTTCAGCGAGCTCCTCAGCGATCTCCTTTGACGAAAGGTTGTTCAGGATAGCCTCTCTTACATCCTCATCCAGTTCGGTCAGTACATCGGATGTTTTGTCGCTGTCCAGCAGCTTGATCAGGTAGGTCGCCTGTTCCTCTTCTAACTCATTGGCTATCTCTGCCACATCGGCAAAGTGGACCTCCTGCATCAACCCCCTCAGGTCTTCATCCCTGCGGGCATCGATGAGCTCCGAGATCTCCAGCAGCAGTTCTTCTGTGAGCTTAAAGGGTGTCATTGGCTATCTTCTGCGTCAGCGAAATAAATTCCGCAACCCCCAGTTGTTCCGGGCGTCGGTCAAAGATACCATCTTCTTTTAGATTATCGGAGAGGTTCAGGCTTTTTAAGCTGTTCCTCAGGGTCTTGCGTCTCTGGTTGAATGCAGTCTTCACCACGGTGAAAAACAGTGCCTCATCGCACCCTATATCCTGTTCTTCTTTCCGGATTAGTCTGAGCACTCCGGACTGTACTTTGGGAGGGGGATCAAAGACCTCGGGATGTACCGTAAAGAGATATTCTGCATGGTAGAACGCCTGAACCAGGACTGATAGGATGCCATAGGTTTTGCTCCCTTCTCTCTCGCATATCCTTTTGGCGACCTCTTTCTGGAACATACCCGAGAATTCAGGGACCTGTTGTCTGTTTTCCAGCAGTTTGAAAACGATCTGGGTGGAGATGTTGTAGGGGAAATTCCCGATGATGGCGAAGGGTCTTTCTCCGAAGATCGCCTTTATATCCGCCTTGAGGAAGTCTTCTTCCAAAACCCGGAAAGATCCCGCACGATCGAGAACTTTGGGGTGCTCCAGGGGAAAACTGTGGTTGAGGTAGATGATCGAATCCGAATCGAGGTCCATTGCCACGAGGTCCACGTCCCTCAGCAGCAGGTATTTGGTGAGTACCCCTGTACCCGGACCTATCTCCAGAACATCACGATACCCTTCAAAGGAAAGTGTGGCCGAGATGCGCTTTGCGATCTCCTCGCTTTTTAAAAAGTGCTGACCTAGGTGTTTCTTGGCCTTTACGGGTCCTTCATCCGGGACTTTGGACCTGTTCTTCCATTTTCCTTGGGCTCTGGGCCGCTTTCTTTTTCCCATGGCGTGTGGTTAGGATGGACCTTCTTTCCCCAGGTATACCCAGGCATTCACCCCTGATTCCAGGACTACTTTCTTCCTCGTGTAGGCTTCTCCTTCATAAGTATCCACCAGGGGCAACTCTTCCTCCCTGATGATGTAGACATATCCCTCCACCCGGTCATCAGTGTCCTTGGATTCCTGAATTGTGGGATACAGTCCCCCCACCATAACTTCAGAGATGGCATGTGCTGTCAAGCTGTCCCGGTAACCTTTGAGGGTCCTGGCGAAGATCATTTTTTGCACATCGGCTTCCTGAAGGGTGCCATAAGAGAAAAGATAGGTGGTCGCACTTTTTACGGGGGCCTTTTCAATGGAGATCACTTCCAGCTCTGTCCGGAAACCCAGTACGGCATCCCCGAAATGCCTGGCGGTCTCCTTTCTCAAACGATCGGCATCCTCCTTGTAATAGCGATCGAGGGTTTGGCGGTCTCTGACCTTGTACTGTATTGAATAGCTCGTCCCACCCTTTTCCCCTTCTGCCAGGATACGGGTCATGGTGGCTTCCAGGAATTTTCCGGTGGCGAGGACCTCAGGGATATGGGTGTTCTGCATCCATTCCAGCCACCTCGGGAGGACCGAATTTTCCACATGAAGGGTTACGTTGTATATCAGCATGAATATCGCGATTAGTTAATGACGTCTCCCCTGAGGATCCTGAAATTTTTTCGCGCTTGGGGGAAATAATAGCTGTCCTGGTATTTATACAGGATCTGCTCGTAATGATATTTGGCCTTTTCCGGCTGGTCTAAGACATTTCTGAACAATTCAGCCAGGGCGAAATGGGCGTCGTCAGCCAGGATGTCTTCCCCATAGAATTCGATGATCTTGGTGTAATTGTAGATGGCGGCTTCGGTTTGCCCTGCCTCTGTCAGGAGTTCGGCCTGCCTGAGGAGGGCCTCATCCTCGATAGTCTCCCCTTTGTGCTGCTGGAGGATCTCTTCCAGGACGGAGATGGCTTCCTTTCTTTTGTTCTGG
Organism: uncultured Muriicola sp.; assembly: GCA_965364605.1. Lineage (GTDB taxonomy): Bacteria > Bacteroidota > Bacteroidia > Flavobacteriales > Flavobacteriaceae > Muriicola. The sequence continues at coordinate 11,998 of CBDTYM010000052.1, read as the reverse complement.
TAGGCAAGCAGATCTGCCTTAGCGTATTTCTTAAGGGCGGTCTGTGTGGAATCTTCCAGGGAATTATCGGAGATCAGCAAGCTGAGCTGCATGGCATCGTTGGCGGTCAGTTGAGAAGTGGACCCCCTCAAGACTTTGAGCTGAGTGAGTGCCCATTCGAAATCCCCTTTGTAAAAACTGGTTTGGGCCACCTTGAACCGGGCCTCCTGACCCAGGACATCATTTTTGAGACTTTTCTGGATCTGGGAAAAATAGATCAGAGCCTCGTTGAACCGTTGATCAAAAACGAGGATGTCCCCCAGGGCCATTTTGATATAGGCTTCCCCGTATTTTGGAAGGGGCAATTCCAGGGCCCGCTTTAGGATAGGGACAGCCCTGCCGGATTCTCCTTTTTTGAAGGTGAGGAAATTAGCGAAGGCCACCTGCAACTGCAAAGTGTTTGCCTGGTACCCATAGGTTTCCATCAATTCCTCATACTGTTTCTCTATGCCTGGATAATCCCCAGAGGAGGCAGATAGCAGGGCAATGTCCAGAAGGTTAAGACGGGCATTGAGCCTTGTGACCACATCACTGCTGTTTTTTGCGATGTATTCGTAAATGTCTGCTGCGATGCCGGTCGACTGGTTATCCAGGGCATTGTTGCCGAGGGCCTGAAGGCGTTCCATGGAAGCCTCTCCCGTCCTTTTATAGAGGGCTTTTTCCTGTATAAAGGCATAGTTGAATTGCTTTTGTTGGACAAAGAGCCAACTGAGCATTTCGTTCCAAATCAAGGCAGGCTCTTTTTGGGCTTTTGACAGGACCACCTTTTTAAGCAGGCGGTTATTCTCTGCTTCCGGATCTTCGCTTATGAAATCGCTGACCTTTCCCAACACATTGCCCAGGCTGGCCCTGCCATTGCTCAATAGCTGTACATAGGATTCGAACATCTTTTCGATGTTGCCCTGTTCCCCGTAGATCAGGGCGATCTGGAAGTTGTAATCGAGTTCGGGATTGAGCTCCATTGCCCTTTCATAGGCCTGTAGGGCATAGTCCAGCAGGGCATATCTCTGGAACCCCACCCCTATCCCATATCCGTAGTTGGGATTCTTCTCAATTGCCGACAGAGCCTTCTCGTAATTTAACCTGGCTTTTTCGTTCTCTTCCTGCAGGCGGTAGTTGTAACCCAGGTCTATATAGATAGTAGGGTAGGCGCTGCCGGAGTTTATTCGCTCCTGCAAAAAGGATTCGGCTTTCTCAAACTCCTCAAGTTGCTGATAGCAGCTCACCAGGCTCTCCGCAAAATCCATGCGCCGGGGGTTCTGAGCAACCAGGCGCTCGTAGAAAGCCCTTGCCTTGTCATATTCTCCGTCGTTGAAATACTGTTTGGCCAGAAAATCGTCCTGTCCCCAAAAGGGAAGGGTGAACATCAGGCACAACCAAAAAAGGAGGTTCTTCTTCATCGCTCTTCTCCAAAGGTAACCCAATCGGGGAAGAAAAACTATTAGGGAAATCTTAATCTATGATCTCAAAACCTGTGTAGGGTATAAGAACTTCGGGTACCCGTATGCCTTTTTCGGTCTGGTAGTTCTCAAGGATACCTGCAAGTACACGCGGCAAAGCGAGGGAGCTTCCGTTGAGGGTATGGGCAAGCTGTGTCTTCCCATTCTCATCCCTGTACCTGAGTTTCAGGCGGTTGGCCTGATAGGTCTCAAAATTAGAAACGGAACTGATCTCCAGCCATTTGTCCTGGGCAGTGGAAAAGACTTCGAAGTCGTAGGTAAGGGCAGAGGTAAAACCCAGATCTCCCCCGCAGAGTCGCAGGATTCTATAGGGCAATTTCAATTCCCTGAGGATGCCTTTGACATGTTCTACCATGGTATTGAGGGCCTCATAGGATTTGTCCGGTTCTTCAACCCTAACGATCTCAACCTTGTCAAATTGATGGAGTCGATTAAGACCGCGCACATGGGCCCCGTAACTTCCGGCTTCCCGCCTGAAGCAGGGGGTATATCCCGTATAACGGATCGGGAGGTCGTTCTGATTCAGGATCGTATCCCGTAGGACATTGGTCACAGGCACCTCAGCTGTGGGGATGAGGTAGAGATCATCGGCTGTTACGTGATACATTTGCCCTTCTTTATCCGGGAGTTGCCCAGTGCCATATCCGGAAGCCGCGTTTACCAGGTGAGGCACCTGAATCTCCTGATAGCCCGCCTCCGTATTCCTGTCGAGGAAGTAGGTGATCAGGGCGCGTTGCAGTCGGGCTCCCTTTCCCTTGTAAACAGGGAATCCGGCTCCCGTGATCTTTACTCCAAGCTCAAAATCTATGATGTCGTACTTTTTTGCCAGTTCCCAGTGGGGGAGGGCTCCCTTGGCGAGAACAGGGATTTCACCTTCCCGCATAACTTCCTCATTGTCCTCTTCTGAAGTGCCTGCGGGGACCAGCTCGTGTGGGATGTTGGGAATCTGGTAAAGAGTTTGCTCCAGCTCCGCGGTTACTACGTTGAGTTCTTCCCCCAATTGCCGTGATTCTTCTTTGAACCGGGCCGACTTCTCTTTGAGGGCATTTGCCTCCTGAGCCTTACCGGATTTAAACAGGATTCCGATCTCCTTGGAAGTGGAATTCAATTGTGCCAGTGTCGCATCCATACGGGTCTGTATCCCTCTGCGTCTCTCATCCAGATCAGATACCTTGTCGAGTAGCGGCCTGGCATCCAGGTTTCTTTTTTTAAGGGCTTTGATGAGGTTTTCCTTATCTTCCCGAACGGCTTGTAATACTAGCATTGGACTTCAATTAGGGCACAAATTTACACTTAATTGCTCAAATGGCAGAAGGAAGATGGACCAGCTTTTTAATCTCCATCGAGGGGGGAAGGCAGGATCCATGTATGGTGCCTGTAGGGATCCCATTTTTCAGCCGCAAGGTCTACTTCAGGATCTGTAAAAGGCTCCAGGGGTCTTCCGTTGATGCTCACCTTTGCTTTGGCGTAGACCGCCACATCCTTTCCCTCGGTGGCGTATTCCTTTTTGAGGAATTGGGCAAATTGCCAGATGTAATCCGGATAGCATGAAACCTTTTCCTGTTGCTGCGTACTGAGATACATCCCGGGAGGTACGATATGGGTCTCCCCGCTTTCTTTATCCTTTACGAGGAACTTGACGGTTCCGGCCCTGGACCTCAGCATCATCCTCCAGCTCATCCGGTGCCCTTCCTCCGTCCACAGGACATCGTCATCGATTAAAAAATGCCTTACCGGAAGGGTGATCTGCACTATAAAGTAGAGGCCGAGTCCGATGAGAAGGGACCTGTTATAGGACGGTATACGTACCTCATGACCTGTATATGGCTTTTTACCGGGCAGGAAGATCCGTCGGATGGTTTCTGCAGGAAAAAAGAATACTGTAAAGGCCAGGGCCAGATAGGGAAAGATACCGATCTGGAAGACGATGGAGTTAAACAGGTGGAAGAAAATAGAGAACCCGAATGCCCATTTTCGAGTGGGCTTCCAAAGGAGTGCAGGGACGATGAACATGTCAAAGACAATCCCCATCACACCTACGACATAATGTACCCAGGGGTGTTGCAGCCATTCACCGATCAACGGGTATGAGGCCTTTCCTTTCATCAGGATGGCAATGACGGAAAAATCGAGCCAGTCCCCGTAAAGCTTTGCCACTGCCGCATAGGTATACACTATGAATAACTGGGCGATCACTACCCATGAGATCCATGCCGGCATATGGTCAGTCCTCAGGGAGGGATTCAATTTGCTGTCCAGGGAGGCATAGCGCTCCGCCGGCAAGAAACACATCAGGAAAGAGATCAGGATGAGGAGATAATAGTGGTTGTTGTAGGCGGTTTTCTGCATGAGGTAGGCGGCGGTCCACATCAGGGTGAATGCAATGATGCTCCACCTGTACCGATATCCCAGGGAAATACACAATCCCAGGGTGCCCATGATGACAAAGTAAAAGTACATGCCGGGACCCGGCAAAGGCTGCAGCCATTCAAACCCAATAAAGGTGAAGGTGAAGTCGGGATCTACCAGGGTCCGTTTTACCCAGCCGGTAAGGATGGCACCATAGCATTCGAAGGCGATAAGGAGACCAAAAAAAATCCGAAAAACGACCAGAGGGGTGTTGTCTACCCTTTTAAAGAATACCTTTTGCCACATTTAACCCGAAATTACATTCCGCGCTGTCTCCATGTCCCTGCCGAGTTGTTCTTTAAGCTCTTCCAGGGAATTAAATTTTTGTTCTTCCCGTATCCAGTCCAGGATATCTACCTGAATGGTACGGTCGTAGAGGTCTTCCTTATAATCAAAAAAATGGATCTCAATGCTTTGTTCGCGCCCGTCTACAGTAGGGTTTACACCGATATTCATCATCCCGCTGACGACTTTTCCTCCCAGCTTGCTCTTTACAGCGTAAACACCGTTTTTTGGGATCAGTTTGTAAGATTCCGGGATCCGGAGATTGGCCGTGGGAAAGCCCAGTTCCTTCCCGAGACCTTTTCCTTTTACGACCTGGCCGGTGAGCATATAATCATATCCCAGGTAGGCGTTAGCAGTGGCCACATCGCCCTCCAGCAGTGCGTTCCTGATCTTGGTCGAGCTTACAGCCACGGCTTCTATCTCCTGGGCCGGGATCTCTTCCACTTCAAAATCGAGGGCATTGCCAAAGGCGATAAGATCGTTAATATTTGCGTTCCGGTTTCGCCCGAAACGATGGTCATATCCGATGATGACCTTCTTGGTGTGCAGGGCATTTACCAGTACATCCCTGACAAAGGCCGTGGCACTCAGTCTCGAAAAGGTCTTGGTAAAGGGTTGTATGATGAGGTAATCAATTCCCATTTCCTCCAGGATATGTTGCTTTTCTTCAATGGTGTTGAGCAGTTTCAGGTCTGTATCCTTTTGCAGGACCATGCGGGGATGTGGGAAGAAAGTGAGCACTGCAGCCACCCGGTTGTGGATCCTGGCATCGTTTATGAGGCGATCCAGGATAAGCTTGTGGCCAATGTGTACCCCATCAAAGGTTCCTATGGTGATAACCGCAGGGTGGTTTTTGTCGTATTTTGAAATGCTTTGAACAGTAATCACTCCAAATAAAAAATAAAAAGACTTATTTTTAAAGTTTTAAAGTCCCCGAATGACCACAAAACTACGTCTTGTTTTGTCAATTACCATGTTATTTGCCTGCTTTTACGCAGCGGGACAAACGGGGTATTGGCAGCCTACCACTGTTCAGAATGACCTGTTGCCTCCGGATATCGAGCGCCTCGAATCTGAAAAAGTACGTTTTTTTTCACTGGAGGACACCGAAATGAAGAGAGAGCTAACCCGAATCACGTCGCGGGTTACAGACAGGACCCTGGTCTACTTTCCGGAACCCGATGGCCGATTGATACCCTATGCGGTGACAGAAACACCTGTCTTTGCCCCGGAACTCACGGAACGTTATCCCCAAATCAGGTCCTATACCGGAACTGCGGTTGGTGACCGGGGTAAACGAGTACGCTTTAGCGTTTCGCCAAAGGGTCTTGAAGCTATGTTCATCAACCCTGAGGATGATCGAAAATGGTTTATGCAACAGGTGGTTCCGCGAAGCAAGGACTACGTCTTGTACAGTCGTGATGGAGACCTGGCTGAAATGGACAAATTTATCTGCTCGACACAGGACAAAAGTCTGGAATCCAGTCGGGAATCAACGGCCAGGCTGGTAGACGACCAGCTGTTGAGGACTTACAGGCTGGCCGTATCCGCAACAGGGGAGTATACGCAATTCCACGGGGGTACCGTTGCCGATGCACTGGCAGCCATCAATGCCACCCTGACCCGGGTCAACGAAGTCTTCAATACAGACCTGGGCATCAACCTGGAACTCGTAGCGAATAATGACCTCGTGATTTTCTTGGATCCGGATACGGACCCTTACCAGACCAATCTGAATTCAGAAGTACAGACCGCCCTGAACAACAGGATAGGTGATCTCAACTACGATGTGGGACACCTCTTCCACGAAGACACCAATGGAGGGAATGCGGGCTTTATCGGGTCTGTTTGCCGTACCAATCAGAAGGGGAGTGCGTATTCTGCGGGTCTCAATCCGCAGGGTGACCTGTTCGACCTCGATTACGTCTCTCACGAGTTGGGCCACCAGTTCGGGGCTAACCATACGTGGTCTTTCGATTCGGAAGGAACGGGGGTGCAGGCCGAACCCGCCAGTGGTTCCACCATCATGGGCTATGCCGGTATCGTACAGGGAGAGAACGTTCAAAACAACGGGGATGATTACTTTCATTACAACAGCATTCTGCAGATCTCGGAATACGTGGCAACGACTACCTGTGCCGTGGAGACCGCAATTGCCAATACACCGCCGGTGATCACACCCTCTGAGGATTTCGTGATCCCCAAGGGAACCGCTTTCGTCCTTTCAGGAGTGGCTTCAGATCCCGATGCAGGTGACATACTTACCTATGCCTGGGAGCAGATAGATAACGGGATTGTGACTAGCAGCACCTTCGGACCACAGAATCCCAGTGGAGCTAATTTTCGCTCCCTTCCCCCAAAAATTTCTCAGGAACGTTATTTTCCCCGTTTATCGCGGGTGGTCGCGGGACAATTAACCCAGACCAATCCACAGGTGAATTCTGCCTGGGAAACAGTATCCAATATAGAGAGGGAGATGAATTTTGCGCTCACCGTCAGGGACAATGCACCGGGAGGTGGACAGGTGACCTCGGACGTGGTCAATGTTCGTGTGACAAATGCAGCAGGGCCATTTGTGGTTACTTCCCAGTCTTCAGCTGTGACCTATCCCGCAGGTAGCATACAAACAGTGACCTGGGATGTTGCCAACACAGATGCTCCTCCTGTTGGCACTCAATATGTGGAGATCTTTCTCTCCCTGGACGGCGGACTTACGTATCCTATCGTACTCAATGAAAAAGCAGCAAACGATGGTTCTCATGAGGTCCTGCTTCCAGGTAATGCCACGACTACTGCTAGAATTATGGTCAAGGGAAGGAACGAAGCTTTTTTTGCCCTGAACAGTACAAATTTCACCATTGAAGAATCGCCTGTGGTCCTGCAGTTCGAAAATCTGGCTTTTGATGTCTGCCAGCCCACGGACGAAGTGATCCCCTTTGTTTTCGAGACCTATGGAGGGTTTAGTGAGGAGGTAATTTTTAGTGCTGAAGGATTACCCGGCGGACTCGGGGCCATTTTTGTACCGGGTACGGCTACAGCCAATGGTACGCCTGTAGACATGACGATCACCAATACGACTTCCGTGGCGGAAGGGGCTTATCCCATACAGGTCAGAGCCACTGCACCATCCTTCACCCAGGAAGTGACAATCATATTGAATGTTTTCGATACGGACTTTCCCGACGTTACCCTGGTCAGTCCGACAAATGGAATCACAGACGTTCCCTTAAGACCAATCCTCAGTTGGGATACCCCGGCCATTAATAATACATACGACGTGGAAATCGCTACTGATGTCTCATTTTCCAGCGTCGTGCAATCAGCAAGAGTGATCTCAAAAAGTTTTGTTCCCGAAACCCTGATGCCTGAAACGACCTATTTCTGGAGGGTAAAGCCTGTGACCAACTGCGGTGAGGGGACCTTCGGCAGCGCCTTTAGCTTTACAACCCTCCCGGTCAATTGTAAATTCAAAAGCGCTCAGGGTCTGCCGGTTTCCATTTCCTCAACGGGAACTCCTACAGTACAGGCAAGCATCATGGTAGTGGACGACCTGCCAGTGGCAGATATCAATGTCTCCCTGAATATAGAGCACACGTTTCTGTCCGACCTGATCATCAGCCTGATCTCACCTCAGGGGACCGAGGTGATACTCACCTCCAATTCCTGTTCCCAGCTCGAGAATATCAATGCCGTCTTTGACGATGATGCCTCCCCCTTTGTCTGCAGTGGCGACCCGGCGATCAGCGGCACGGTCAAGCCACTGGGATCCCTGTCTTCCTTTAACGGAGAGTCTTCTTTCGGGGAGTGGATCCTGTTGGTCCGGGATACGGCCCCTGCCGATGGCGGCCTGATACAGGATTTCACCCTGGAACTCTGCGTTGAGGGTGTTTTCAGGCCTGATGCAGATGGAGATAATGTATTTGACGACGGGAATGACCTCTGCCTTGGGACTCCACCTAACACAGAGGTCAATGCCGATGGATGCCCGGTCTACCGATTCGAGCAAGACAATTTCAATGTGGAGCTCGTGAGCGAATCCTGCATCAGTAATAACGACGGGGAGATTCGCATTTCGGCGAACGAGCCTCTTACTTATTCAATTACTGTCAGTGGAAACGGTCTCAATGAAACCTCGGATTTTACCAATACCTACCAGTTGGGCAACCTTGCTGCCGGCACCTATACAGCTTGTATCGGCGCTACAGATGGCAGTATTACCTATGAGCAATACTGTTTGGATTTTGTCATCACGGAACCCGACCCCCTCTCGGTCCTCATCGCACTCAATGCGGACGCTGCTCAGGCCATCCTTACCCTTGGGGGGTCGCAACTCTACAATGTGGAATTGAACGGGATCCTGTATCAGACCACTCAAAGTGAATATAGCCTGAATCTAAAGACGGGTGTGAATACCGTTAAGGTTACCGGAGCCCTTCCCTGTCAAGGAGCTTATGAAGAAGTGATCCTGGTAGGGGATGAGCCTGTGATCTACCCCAATCCCTTTGAGAGTGAACTCGAGGTGTACGTGCCCTCAGCGGGATCTCAGGTGCAGGTCAGCTTGTTCAATCTCCTGGGACAGGAAGTCTATTCCAAAGCTTATATATCCGGGGAAGAGGTCATTTCATTGGACCTGAGCAGATTACCGGCCGGGGTTTACCTCATGCGGATCAACGGAGAAAAGATGAGTTTCACAACTAAGGTCGTAAAGCGATGAGAAAGGCATTCATATGGACTATTGTACTGCTGATGATAGGGTGTGGCAAGGATTCTCCCAAGCCGCCTGAGGCTGCTTTGCTGAGCTTTCCTTTACAGGATTCGGAGTGCACCACAGGGGTCAGTTTGAACGACCGTACAAGTCAGGTAGAATTCCGGTGGCAGGAAGCTCGTTTTGCGGACACCTATGAATTAAAGGTTACCAATATCCTGACAGGTCAGTCTGTGACGAATGCTCCCACACTTGCCCTTAGTGCCCGGGTGCCAATACTGAAGGGGACACCATACAAGTGGAGAGTGACTACCAGGAATGAAGAAACCCAGGAAATCGCCCTCAGTGAGGAATGGTTCTTCTACAATGCCGGTAATCAGACCACGTATCCTCCCTTTCCGGCGCGGATCATAGAGCCGGGATCGGGTTCATCGGTAGTCAGGGATATCAACAACCAGATCACCTTGAGCTGGACGGGTGCCGACGCAGACAATGACATTCAGTCCTATGAGGTGTATTTAGATACGGCACCCGATCCCCAAGTTCTTATTGCTTCTCCATCGGTGAGCATCAACCAGGTCCAGGCAGATGTGGCGATTGATACGGTTTATTACTGGAGGGTGGTGACGCTGGATCGACAGGGGAACGCATCAGATTCAGGTGTGTTTTCTTTCAGGGTGATCCGCTGATCAGGTATTGTTGTAGGTATTCATCGTAATGTTCACACCCTGGAGCACAAAGGACTCTACGAGCTCTGCGCACCGGTCGAGGCGCTCAGGCAGTGCCCCGGTTTCATCATCATTCCACTTGCCCAGGACGTATTCCACCTGTCTTCCCTTTGGAAAATCCGAACCCAGGCCAATACGAAGTCGATTGTATTGACTGGTTTGCAGGGTTTGCTGCACATCGGCCAGGCCGTTGTGCCCTCCGTCACTTCCCTTGGTCTTCAGTCGCAGTGTGCCGAAGGGAAGGTTGATATCATCGGTAATGATCAGAAGGTGTTCCCGGGGAATCTTTTCTTTTTCGAGCCAGTAGTGGACTGCTTTGCCACTTCGGTTCATAAAGGTTGAGGGCTTTAACAGGAGGACGCTCCTCCCCTTGATCCTGAAACGGGACGTGTCACCCAGTTTGTCAGGGGAAAAAGAAATATCCTGTTTTGAGGCCAGCCTGTCTAATACCTGGAAGCCGATGTTGTGTCGCGTATCGGCGTATTCGGGACCTATGTTGCCCAGGCCGACAATGAGGAACTTTTTCATAGGGTCTTCTTCGTGAAGTTGGGTCGAAGGTTTGCCAAACAGGAAGGAAAGCAGGGAACGCATAACGATATTCTCATCCCGCTAAAATACAAAAGCATCCCGAGAATGGATCCCGGGATGCCTGTAAGATATCCTTTGAAAAGAGGTCTATTCTTCAGAGGCAGACTCAGCCGCTTCAGCTGGAGCTTCTTCTCCTTCAGCACTTGCTTCTGCACCTTCGAGTTCTTCTTCATCTTCACCTTCTTCCTCGACCACAACGGCAGCTCGAGCCATTTTCACCTGAACCACAACGGTGGTATCGGGGTGGAGGATGGTGAATTTGTCACTGAGGAGGGTCTCCACGGTGATGTTGTCACCGATCTTCAGGCCAGAGATGTCTATGTCGAAGAAATCCGGCAGGTTCCCGGGTAGGGCCCTGATAGACAGCTTTCGTTTCCTGAAAAGGAGACGACCCCCATTCCGTACCCCTGGTGAGTTACCGTGCAGGCGTACTGGGATTTTCATGGTGAGTTCCTTGTCTTCGAACAGCTGGTAGAAATCGATGTGCAGGATGTTATCCGTCACTGGGTGAAACTGAATATCCTGCATGATGGCATTCACTTTTTTCCCGTCCTCCAGTTCAACCACAACAGTGTGGGCGTTAGGGGTGTACACCAAATTTCTGAACGCTAGTTCATCTGCTGCAAAGTGCAATGGCTTTTCCCCTCCGTATACCACGCAAGGGACCTTTCCAGCATTACGTAGGGCCTTCGTTGCTTTCTTGCCCACGCTTTCTCTTTCTGATCCTTTGATTGTAATTGACTTCATTATAGTGATTTAGATAATAATTTACATGATGAATTTTGAAGCTATCGAGGTGTTGTGGTGGACCCTGTGCATTACATCCGCAAACAGGTCTGCACACGTCAGTACCTTGATCTTATCACTTTTAGCATGACTCGGGATGGAGTCTGTAATGATCAATTCCTGCAACTTCGATTTCTCTATTCTTTCGTAGGCGTTGCCCGAGAGCAAACCATGGGTGGTAATGGCACGGACGCTCAGAGCTCCCCGTTCCATCATCAGGTCGGCAGCCTTGGTCAGGGTGCCTGCCGTATCTACCATGTCGTCTACCAGTACTACATTCTTGTCCTTCACCTCGCCGATGAGCTCCATGTGCTCGATCTTATTTGCCTTGGCGCGCTGCTTGTAGCAGATCACCACATCGCTGGAGAGGGCTTTGGAATAGGCGTATGCCCTTTTGGACCCTCCCATATCCGGGGAGGCGATGGTGAGGTTTTTCAGTTTTAGTTTTTTCAGGTAGGGCAGGAAAAGGGTAGAGGCAAATAAATGGTCTACCGGTTTTTCAAAGAAGCCCTGGATCTGGTCTGCGTGCAGATCCATCGTGATGATACGGGTAGCGCCTGCAGTCTCCAGCATCTTGGCGACCAGCTTAGCTGCGATAGGAACTCTTGGCTTGTCCTTTCGATCCTGCCTGGCCCATCCAAAGTACGGCATGACGGCAGTTATATGCCTGGCGGAAGCCCTTTTGGCGGCGTCGAGCATCAGGAGCATCTCCATCAGGTTTTCCGGACCCGGATTAGTGGAGCCGATGATAAAGATGCGCGTACCGCGTATGGATTCCTCGAAAGAGGGCTGGAATTCCCCGTCACTGTATCGCGAAAAGAGCACCTTTCCCAGATCCGTCCCGTAGGATTTGGCAATTTTTTGCCCTAGCTCCATACTCTGGGAACAGGCAAAAATTTTGGGTTCTGGTACTTGGTACGGCATGGATAAACGCTTGTTCGCTAGTTTTTTACGACTCCTTTTTCCAAAGGAGGTGCAAATTTAAACATTTATTTGTC
>CBDTYM010000051.1:0-15251 GCA_965364605.1 uncultured Muriicola sp. | reverse complement strand
ACTTGCTCAGTTTGTCAAGGGCCTCTTTTTTGGTATCCTCGCTCATCCAGTCGAGTTCCTTGATACTCTGCTCATAGGCTTTGAGCAGGTTAGACACCAAGGTTTCCATGCGTTCTTTTGCCTCAGGTGGGAAGTGTTTCTTGACGTACACTTTACCAACAACCTCACCCAGGGTACTGTTCACAGCAGATACTCCTCGCCTCCAAAGAGGGCGTTGTTCCTTGGTACCCCGAAGTTCCTTGCTGTAGAACTCCCAGTTCTGCTGATCCATGGCTTCGTTAAGCCTGGAAGCATTAGCGTCAATAACGCCCCATTTCAAATAGGTCTTCCAGGTATCCAGGTCGGTGTCTGTGATGATCTTATCCAGGGCTTTGGTATAATCCAGCATCAACACCCCGAGCTTTTCCTGCTCCTCCAGGCCAGCTTCTCCCAGAAAGGCCGTCCAGTTGAATTGAGGCATGATATTGCCCAGAGTATCTACCGGGAACATATTGTAAAGAGATACGAGGTCCCTGGTCTTCTCCTTTTTCATGTGTTTCTCGGCCAGGGTGGTCTCCAGGTCCATAACCGTCTTTGCAGCCTCCTGGCCCTTTGGCAGTCCGGCGAGGTCGAACATCTTCTCAACGTGCTCCACATATTTTGTGCGGATTTCGTCAGACCTGTCGTCTTCTTGCAAATAGTATTCCCTGTCCGGGAGACCCAGGCCTGATTGCCATGTATAGACCGTGTAAATGGTGGGGTCTTTAAAATCCTGGTAAACAAACAGTCCCAGGGGAACATTGATGCCCATCTTGTTGGCATAGGCGAAGTACTTTGCCAGATCGTCGTAAGACGAGATAGCTTCGATCTTCTCGAACTCTGGCTTTAAAGGGGCAACTCCGATCTCGTTGCGCTTTTCAAAATCCACATAAGAGGTGTAGAGGTCGCCGACCTTCTGCTCGTCAGATCCTTGTTCAAAATCGCCCTCCGAAGACTCTTCGATGATCTTTTTTACATTTTCCTCAGATTCCTCATATACGATGTATCCCACTCCATAGCTCGATTTGTCGTCGGGTATTGGCGTGTTCTTCACCCAGGTACCATTCACATAAGCGGTAAAATTATCGCCCGGATTTACCAGGGTATCCATATATTGGTGAAGGATGCCGGAGGTGAGTTCTTTTTCTTCCTTGTTTTCTGATTTACAGGAAATCACGGCCAGGGTGGTCAGGGCCAGAAGACCGCTAAAAATTATTCTCGTCATAATAAATGGGTTTAATTCGTCCTTTGATTGGTATGGGCAACTGCTCAATTGTTACATTTTTATCCCAAAAATTCAAGGTCCTGTCAGACAACACTCAGGTATTCCTCGAAAGGTGCCTTTCCCTTGCCAGCAGGGTATTCTTGAGTAACATTGCGATGGTCATAGGTCCGACCCCTCCGGGAACCGGGGTGATATAGGAGGCCTTTTTGCTCACCTCCTCGAAATCCACATCCCCTGTAATGTAATACCCTTTTTCCTTCGTGGTATCCTTTACCCGGGTGATTCCCACGTCGATGATCACGGCACCGGGTTTGACCATATCCGCTTTGAGGAAATGGGGTACCCCAAGGGCAGAGACCACGATGTCTGCCTGTAGTGTGAGCTCTTTGATATTCTTTGTCCTGCTGTGGCAGAGGGTGACCGTGGCATTGGCTGCCTTGCCTTTCTGGCTCATCAGGATGCTGATAGGCCTGCCCACAATATGACTACGGCCAATGACCACTGCGTGCTTGCCTTCAGTCTCCACGTCGTAGCGTCTCAGTAGTTCCATGATACCAAAGGGGGTGGCTGAGATAAAGGTCTCCATGTCCAGGGCCATTTTACCAAAATTGGCGGGATGGAAACCATCTACATCCTTGTCTGGGTGTACGGCCATCAGGACCTTTTGTTCATCTATGTGCTTGGGCAGAGGGAGCTGAACGATATAGCCGTCGATCTCCGGATCCTCATTGAGATCCTTCACCAGTTTCAGCAGTTCTTCTTCTGAGGTCTCTTCCGGCAGGTGTTTCAGGGTCGACTCAAATCCGATGCGCTTACAGGACCGTACCTTGCTGCCCACATAGGTAAGGCTGGCTCCGTCATTGCCAACCAATACTGCAGCCAGGTGAGGAACCTTCTCTCCCTTTTTCTTCATCTCCGCCACCTGTGCGGTGATCTCCTCCTTGATTTGGTTCGATACCTTTTTGCCGTCTAGTAAGACCATACCTTTGATTTTAGTGTGCATCAGGTCGATGCCCAGAGTTCATATACGATCGAGGGTCAGCCCCGAAGGCCGCCCATCATCTGCATCATCTTCTTACCGCCTCCCCCTTGCATCATCTTCATCATCTTGCCCATTTGATTGAATTGCTTCAACAACTGGTTCACCTCCTGTACAGAGCGACCACTGCCCTTTGCGATGCGCTTTTTCCTGCTCGCATCGAGGAGGGAAGGATTAGAGCGCTCTGCCGGGGTCATGGAATGGATGATCGCCTCCACGTGCTTAAATGCGTCATCGTCTATATCGAGTCCCTTAAGGGCCTTTCCTGCCCCTGGGATCATCCCCATCAGGTCTTTCATGCTCCCCATTTTCTTGATCTGCTGGATCTGGTTGAGGAAATCGTCAAAACCGAAGGTATTCTTGGCGATCTTCTTCTGGATCTTCCGGGCCTCTTCCTCGTCGAACTGTTCCTGGGCCCTCTCCACAAGGGAGATCACATCACCCATTCCCAGGATACGATCGGCCATCCTGTCCGGGTGGAACACATCCAGGGCATCCATCTTTTCACCCGTCCCGATAAATTTGATGGGTTTGTCAACGACTGACTTGATTGAGATCGCAGCACCACCCCGGGTGTCACCGTCAAGTTTGGTCAGGATGACCCCGTCAAAATTCAGGACATCGTTAAAGGCTTTGGCCGTATTGACCGCGTCCTGCCCGGTCATTGCATCCACCACAAACAGGGTTTCATGGGGCTTTACGGCATCGCGGATCTGGGAGATCTCTGTCATCATCCGTTCATCCACAGCTAACCTACCGGCTGTATCGATGATGACCACATTCTGTCCGTTGGCTTTTGCGTGTGCAATCCCTGCTTTTGCCAGGGCCACTGGATCAGAATTTTCCTTGTCCGAATAAACCGGGACACCGATCTGATCCCCCACCACGTGAAGCTGGTCAATGGCAGCCGGCCTGTACACATCACAGGCTACCAGAAGCGGGTACTTGTTTTTCTTGGTCTTGAGGTAATTTGCCAGTTTCCCTGAGAAGGTGGTTTTACCAGACCCCTGGAGACCAGACATCAGGATGACAGACGGATTGCCTGAAAGGTCTATGCCTTCAGCGCTGCCTCCCATAAGTTCGGTGAGCTCGTCCTTGACGATCTTCACCATCAGTTGCCCGGGTTGGAGGGTGGTCAGTACATTCTGTCCAAGGGCTTTTTCCTTGACCTTATTGGTGAATTCCTTTGCTATCCTGAAGTTGACATCCGCATCGAGCAATGCCCTTCTCACCTCCTTGGTGGTCTCTGCCACATTGATCTCAGTGATCTGCCCATGCCCTTTAAGTACGTGGAGGGCTTTATCCAGTTTCTCGCTTAAATTGTCAAACATAACTACACTACCTTTTGGAGGAATGCAAATTTAACAATTGGATCGGGATCCCGGAAGTTCGCCCCTGGAAAATCCAAAAGAAAAAGGGCCGCCTCCTGAGGAAGCGGCCCTTATATCAACACAATGGGGCAAAAAAGGCGTGCTTATGGTTTTTCAAAAACCAGCACATCGTAACTCGCGTTGAATTCGTTGTAGCTTTTGAGCTCTATTCGGTTGCTGGTCATGGAGACAAAGTCCCAGTCGTCCGTAAGATTTGCAAGAACACCTTCAATGCCTGCGTTCAGATAGACTTTGAGCTTGCCGTCGCTGTTTCTCAGCACCCTCCAGATCCCGGGTTGCGTAGTTCCGGTATCTCCCAGCGTTATGCTCATGACGTGCTCAGGACCGAAGACAAAGGAGTAAGGCATGAAATTCTGGGTCTCGTCCACTTCGCCTTCACTGTAATGGGCCACCATCCATTCTCCACCCATCATCACGTTGCGGATCTCCATAACATCCCCATCTACATTGGTTCCAGGGTCATCACAAACACGCTGCACGATCAGCTCATAGGCTGTGCCTTCGATATTGAACTTCAACCTGTCGTTCCTCAGGTCGCTCAACAGCCATTCGAAGTTGAGCTCGGGATCTTGTCCAAATTCCAGGGCCATAACCAGGCGGCCTTGCGAATTGGTCGTGATCATCCAGGATCCTTCGGAAACCGTCACACCGTTGCTCAGGGTAACCACGCCTTCAGCCATAAATTTGAATTCGTAACCGATCAGTCGTTCTATCTCATCTCCGTTGAGTTTGACTTTCTTGATCACCCAGGCACACTCTCTAAGTATTTCGCGAAGGGTAGTAGGGTCATCGTTAAAGACATCACATACGGATTTCAGTATGATCCTGTTACCTCCTTCGGCATACAGTTTGATCTTGCCGGGTTCGATCTCGTACACAAACCACTCCAGGTTAAAGTCGACCAGAACATCAAACTCGAGGTTCAGTAAGACACCGCGGTCTGTCATACGGGTGCTCCAGATACCGTTGAGCACATTACCAAGTCGATCCTTGACCGTCACAGCGCCGTCCTCGGTGAAGTTCATGAGGTACTCGAAGTATTGATCGGTCTGATTGATCGCATCCCGCTGTACTTCACGCACCAGCCATGGGCATTCGGCGATAAGGTTGTTGAAACGCTCCAGAGTAAAATCGTCGTCATTGTAATCATTATCGTCATCCTCATCACAGGCATCCTTGGCATTTTCAATGGCCAGGGCGAGTTCCGCATTGCTGTTAACGGTGATCTGAGTACCGTCATACAGCTCCAGGGTCACAGGGAAATCAATACTGATCAGGTCTTCCTCCCCGAGCTCTTTGAAGAATAATCTGAGTTCACGGTCACTGTTTACAGTAACACTTCCTGTCTGCTGTGCATTGATGTCGAAAGTGAACAGGGTGATCGGATATACAAAGTCGATACACTCAATGTCGTCATCAGTACCACCTTCTACACATTCAGCAGCGAGTTCGCGAAGTTCCTCCTGGTTGTTGATCACGATCTCAGTGTAATCACTCAGGGTGATCGTCACGGGGAAAATAATCTCCAGCAGGTTCACATCGTCTTCGATAGCGTCAAAGATCTCCTCAATCACGTGCAGATCCTCGATGGAATCTATGGTGATCTCTATCCCGTTAACCTCAACAGTGTATGGGAAATTGAGAGCAAAGCAGCTGGCCCCGTCCACAATATTGTCGAAAGAACCGTCTTTAGAGGAGGTACTCTCGATCAGTTTAGCCGTGGAAGAGCTGGCCATAATGGTCTGCTGCTCGTCTGGCTGAGGCAGTTCTTCAAATTCTTCCTGGCAGGAAGTAAATACCAGTGTTGCCATAAAAAGCAGGGAGAACACTGAATACCTGAATACATTTTTCATAACGATTTGGATTTTTTGTTGTTCGTACAGAGATGTAACAGTTCGCATTTGAAATACCCTACCTGATTTTTAATTTTTTTTAAGATATCTTTGAGTGACACCAATTGAGAAAGAGGGGCATTCTATGGATAACGTATGCGAAGAGCAGGTTTTTAACACCATCTTCAAATCCCATTCTAAAACGATTTTTAATTACATATATTATAAATACGGCAACGAGGAGAAAGCCTATGATGCTGTACAGGAGGCTTTTGTGAAGTTGTGGGAGAACTGTGCCAAGGTTGCTCCCGACAAGGCCAAGGCTTTTGTTTACAAAGTGGCCAACAACCTCTATCTGAACGTGCTTAAGGCTGAGAAGGTCCGATTGAAATATGCGGAAAAGGCAGACAAGAGTCCCAACGCAGAGACGCCCGAATTCCTCATGCAGGAAAAGGAGTTTAAGGAAAAACTGGACCGGGCACTGGACAGCCTCCCGGAAAACCAAAGGACCACCTTTCTGCTCAATAGGATAGACGGGAAAAAGTATTCCGAAATCGCAGAAATGGAAGGGGTCAGTGTCAAGGCCATCGAAAAGAGGATGCACCTGGCCCTTAAGACCCTGAGAGAACAGATAGACGGTATATGACCGTGCTGCCTTGAAAGGCCTGGCCCTGGGAAATTCAAAAAAAAACATCGACCAACGGTAGGGTTTTTCTAAGTTGAGATGTTATTAAGGAGTAAAGTGCAGAAATCATGCAGGAAAATTATCTGGCCAAGTGGCTGAATGACGAACTGAGCGAAGAGGAACTCAAGACCTTCCGTGAATCAAAGGAGTATGCCTCCTACCGGAAGATCGCAGAGGTTTCCGGCTCCCTGACCCCTCCCTCCTTTGAGGTGGAGCGGGCCCTTGCAGATTTCAGGCAAAGGCAGCAGGGAGAAGCCAAGGTTATCCGTATGCAGCCGCGACGTCATTTTATGAAGATAGCGGCAGCGGTTACCGTACTTATTGCAGCGGCCGTTTTTTACATTTCTACCCTTGATGAGACTTTTACCACCCAATACGCCCAGAGGACCGAAGTGGTGCTTCCCGATGCCTCTGAAGTGATTTTGAACTCCGGCTCCAAACTCTCCTACAGCGAAAAGAACTGGGATGAGGAGCGAAAGCTTTCTCTGGACGGAGAGGCCTTTTTCAAGGTGGCCAAAGGAGAAAAATTTACGGTTAATACCTCAGTCGGGAGTGTCAGTGTGCTCGGTACCCAGTTCAACGTAAAGAGCCGTGACGGTTTCTTCGAGGTGACCTGTTTCGAGGGCCTTGTAAGTGTAGATTATCAAGGAACTCAAAAGAAATTACCGGCGGGCACATCCTTCCTGGTACTGGACGGGATCGTCAAGGACAGCCCGGCCCCTGTAACTGCCGTACCGTCGTGGATCAATGATGAAAGTACTTTTAAAAGTATTCCCCTCGCCTTTGTCCTCAAGGAATTTGAACGGCAGTTCGATGTGAAGGTAGAGACAAAAGACGTCGATCTGGAACAACTTTTTACGGGTACCTTCAGCAACACAAATATGAATCTGGCGTTACAGAGTATAAGTGCTCCTTCTCGGATAAGCTATACCTTAGAGGGGAACAAAGTGCTCTTTTATGCAGATAACACGCCTTAAAAGACATCTTTTTTACTTCTTCTTCCTATTTTCCCTGGCCACCGGCCTGGGCCAGGACGAATCCGAAGTGGACCTGATCTCCTATCTCGCTTCACTCGAAAAACAATACAATATTAAGTTCTCCTATGCTGATGAGGACCTGGAGGGTATAACCATTGTTCCTCCCACGGCTACGGACCTGCCTACTATCCTGGGTGTCCTGGGCGAAGGGACGCGACTTCATATTCAACAATTATCCGATCGGTATTACACCATTGTGCCCAGGACCAGATTTGATATTTGCGGGTTTGTATTGGACAATTACGGAAAGAACACCATTCCAGGGGCCTCAGTGGAGGTTCTCGGAAGCGGGACTGCCGTGGTGACAGATATGGACGGTAAATTCACCCTGAAAGACATTCCGAAAGATGCCAGCCTGCGTATCCGTTTTCTCGGGTACAAACCCCGTTATATACTCGCTTCTGAACTCCTCTCCGGGTCGTCTTGCGCGAGGTTGCTCCTGGCGGTCAGTTACCAGGAATTGCAGGAGGTCGTCGTCTATCAGTTCCTCACCACGGGCCTGTCACGACAGAAAGACGGGAGTATTTTACTCAATACAGAGGACTTCGGCATCCTTCCTGGCTTGTCTGAACCGGATATTCTTCAGAGTATCCAGGCCCTTCCGGGCATAAAGAGCATCGATGAGACCGTTTCAGATATCAATATCCGGGGTGGCACCAACGACCAGAACCTCATCCTCTGGGATGGGATCAAAATGTACCAGTCCGGACACTTCTTCGGGCTTATCTCAGCCTTCAACCCCTATCTGACAGACCAGGTGACCGTCATCAAGAACGGTACGAGTGCACAGTACGGTGACGGGGTGAGCGGGATCATCAGCATGGAAACCAAAGACGCGGTGAAAGACCGCATCTTCGGCGGGGGCGGTTTTAACCTGATCAGCGCAGATGCCTATGGCCATATCCCGCTATCCCGCAGGCTGGCCATGCAATTCTCAGCCCGAAGATCGGTGACCGACTTCCTGAACACCCCTACCTACAATCAGTTTTTCGAGAGGGCCTTTCAGGACACAGAAGTAGAGGGAGACGGAGGAGCTGATGAGGCCATAGACCGGGAAGAGAATTTTTATTTCTACGATTTTACAGGCAAAGTACTGTACGACATTGACAATGACCACAAGCTGAGGTTGAGCGCCATTTACATCAACAACAACCTCGACTACCGTGAGACAGAGGAAAATACCGGCAGGAGCGACCAGAGCCTCTTGGATCAGACCAATTTCTCCTTTGGCGGGCGCCTGACCAGCCGTTGGACAGATAGATTCTCTTCCCAGATCAATGCCTATTATACGCGGTACAACCTGGATGCACAGAATGTTACGGGCAATGGTGAACAGACCCTGTTCCAGAATAATCAGGTCCTGGAATCCTCCTTCAAGGCCAATACCAACTATGCGATTTCCGGAACCCTGGCCAGCAGGAATGGATATCAGTTCACGGAAGTGGGTATCACGAATTTCACAAATGTGAGTCAGCCGCCCTTCAACAGCAACATCAAAGGGGTGATCAGGTCACATGCTCTTTTCAGTGAGGTCCTTTACAGGTCTGCGGACGGTAAAATGGACTTCCAGGGGGGAGCCCGACTCAATTACATAGAGAATCTTGCCACCTTTGAGAAATGGATCCTGGAGCCACGCTTGAACATGAACTACATGCTCTGGCCTGATTTCCGTTTCGAACTCCGGGGAGAGTTCAAGAACCAGACCACAAACCAGATCATCGACCTGGAGCAGAACTTCCTAGGTATAGAAAAGAGGCGCTGGATCCTCTCCGATGAGGACACCCTGCCCATAACCAGGAGCAAACAGGCTTCCCTGGGTTTCAATTATGACCGGAACCGCTGGTTCATAGGCCTCGAAGGGTATTACAAGGAAGTCACGGGCGTGAGCACCTCCACCCAGGGTTTCCAGAACGAAGACCAGTTCAACGGTGAGATCGGGAGCTATACCATTCGGGGGGCAGAATTCCTGGTCAATTACAAGAACAGCCGTGTCAGTACCTGGCTAAGCTATGCCTATAATGACAACACCTACTTCTTTGAGGATATCCCACCGTCCGAGTTTCCCAATAATCTGGATATCACCCATACGCTCACCCTGGCCGGCACGTATACCTACGGAGATCTGAAACTCAGCCTGGGCCTGAACTACAGGACGGGTAAGCCGTTCACCATGCCTCAGGAAGGGCCCAATGCCATTAACGCCAGTGTTTTCCCAGAGAAGATCAACTACCAAAGTCCCAATAGCAGCCGACTACCGGATTACCTGCGGACAGACGCCTCCCTCATCTATTCTTTCGACCTCGGCAGAGGAGTGAAGGCCACGGCAGGGGCTTCCGTCCTGAACCTCCTGGGCAGGCGTAATGTGCTAAATACGTATTACAGACTTAATGATCAGAACGAGATTGAGACGGTGGAGAGCATTTCCCTGGGGTTGACACCCAATGCGAGTTTCCGGATCAACTTTTAAGCCCGGTTGAGGCGGTTCATGACCAGGACATGGGGGAAGGTGATAGCGGCCAGGAAATAGATCATAATGGATAAGAAGAGGCCCTGTTTGTCGTGGAAAAGATAGTACAACACTCCCAGGCCCGCCATGGAGGCCAGCCAGTAGATAAACGAGGTCTTGACGTATTTCAGCAGAGATGCCCTGGACACTTTTCCGTATAGGTAGCGTGTTTGGTCCAGAAGTGAAGGGATACTGTGCCATATCACGAAATAGATACTGAAGGCCCAGATCAGAGAAGCGGTCTTGAACACGATATAGAACACAAGTAAAAAAAACAGTTCCTTCACCATATTCACGCTGATTTTTCCCTTCAGAGCCCACCAGGAGTAGATCCCGAGGAAAACCAGAAATGAGGAGAGCAGGGTATACAGATAGAAATCGGAAGATAGGTCAATCCCGGTGATTTCATCTATGATGGGACTCACCTCTTCTGCATTGGTATAAAAGAGCAAAAAGAAGATAACCATCCCATAACTACCAAAAAACAAATAGGAAAGCAGGGATTTTTCGGTTTTGGCTGCCCAATGCTGCTCCCCGAAATGGTAACTGCTGGCCAGGACGAAAAAGAGAAGGGCCAGTGCCGGAAAGAAGGAGAAGAAAAGCACAGTAAGCAGGATGACGGTAACATAACTAATCAGAGCGCTGAGAAAAAAAGATTTTTCAGTCTTAGCAGAGGTCCGCTGAATGAGCTTTAAATCGTTGGAGCCGTGGAAGATACCAAAGGTAAAGATCAGGAAATAAGAAAATATAGCTTCGGCCTGAATGTCGAAATACACAGAGAGCCAGAGGAAAAAAAACGTCACAACGATCATAAAACCGCTAAAAGTGTTAATATTTTGTTGTTTTTTTTCCAAATCCATAAAATATTGGGTATAAACTTATGAAATTCTGTTCAACTTTTCATATGTTTGCTTAAACAAAATTAACTAATTCTATTTCTATGGAAAATTTTTTAGCATCAATTTCACTGGTTTCCAAGATGGCGACCAATGACTATGTAGGGTTCACCTTCTTCGTAGGCTGTATGGCTATGATGGCGGCCTCTGCATTCTTCTTCCTGTCGATGAGCAGCTTCGACAAGAAGTGGAGAACATCGATCCTCGTTTCTGGATTGATCACGTTTATCGCTGCCGTACACTACTGGTACATGAGGGATTACTGGGCTAATTTTGCCGAGTCTCCAACCTTTTTCCGCTATGTGGACTGGGTCCTCACCGTACCGCTGATGTGCGTTGAGTTCTTCCTGATCCTTAAAGTAGCGGGAGCAAAGAAATCTCTGATGTGGAGGCTGATCGTAGCTTCTGTGATCATGCTGGTCACAGGATACTTCGGTGAAGCCGTTTACAGGGACAGCGCTGCCTTCTGGGGTCTTATCTCTGGTATTGCTTACTTCTGGATCGTATATGAAATCTGGTTCGGAGAGGCCAAGAAACTGGCTACAGCGGCTGGAGGATCCGTACTGAGTGCACACAAAACCCTTTGCTGGTTCGTACTTGTGGGTTGGGCGATCTATCCGCTTGGATATATGGCTGGAACACCAGGATGGTATGATGGACTCGGCCAGATCGGATTGAACATGGACGTGATCTACAACATTGGTGATGCCGTGAACAAAATCGGTTTCGGACTCGTTATCTACGGTCTGGCTGTAGCTCAAAGCTCCGAGAAATAATTTTCCTGAGAACAAATATTTATAAAGGCCGCTTTTCAGCGGCCTTTTTTTTACATCCTCTCCGGCACCTGAATACCCAAAAGGTTGCAGCCTGAGCGGATCACCTCCCCCACTTCTGCGGAAAGAGCTACGCGAAACTGACGGATCTCCTTCCCGGCCTCCCCGAGGATAGTCACCTGCTGGTAGAAAGAATTGAATTCCTTGACCAGGTCGTAGATATAATTTGCGATCACAGCCGGACTGAACTGTTCGGCAGCTGTCTGTACTACTCCGGGAAACATCAGCAGTTGCTTGACCAGTTCCCGCTCTTTGGGATGAAGGGAAATGTGAGATTTTGATGCACTTAGACGTTTTTCTGCAACGTCGAAATCTGCCTTCCGCAGAATAGACTGGATTCTGGCGTATGTATATTGTATAAAGGGACCTGTGTTTCCCTGAAAATCGACCGATTCTTCTGGGTTGAATAGGATTCGCTTCCTTGGATCCACTTTTAGAATAAAATATTTGAGTGCCCCCAGGCCAATGATCCTGTAGAGCTCTTGCTTTTCTTCCTCAGAATATCCTTCCAGCTTGCCCAATTCGCTGGAGATCTCCTCCGCCGTCCGGGCCATGTCGTCTATGAGATCATCAGCGTCCACTACAGTGCCCTCACGACTCTTCATTTTGCCCTGAGGAAGGTCTACCATACCGTAACTGAGGTGATAGAGGTCTTCCGCCCAGGAATATCCCAGCTTTTTAAGGATGAGAAAGAGGACCTTAAAGTGGTAATCCTGCTCGTTCCCCACCGTATAGACCATACCGGTGATGTCTGGGAAATCCCTGACTCGCTGTATGGCCGTACCGATGTCCTGGGTCATGTAAACTGCGGTCCCATCAGCCCTCAGTACGATCTTCTCGTCCAGGCCTTCTTCCGTTAGGTCTATCCAGACACTGCCATCGTCCTTCCTGTAGAATACCCCTTTCTCCAGGCCCACCTCAACTACCTCTTTCCCCAGGAGGTAGGTGTCGCTTTCGTAATAAAGGGTGTCAAAATCTACCCCCAACCTGGAATAGGTCTCTTCAAAACCATCGTAAACCCAGGAATTCATGGTCTTCCACAGGGAGACCACCTCTTCGTCCCCAGCTTCCCATCGCCTCAGCATATCCTGAGCTTCCCGTAAGATAGGAGCCTGTTGTTCGGCTTCTTCCCTACTTTTGCCCTCTGCCACCAGCTTTTCGATCTCCTGCTTATAGGCCTTGTCGAATGCCACGTAATAATTCCCTACCAGCTTATCCCCTTTTATCCCTGAGTCCTCAGGGGTCTGGCCTTCCCCAAATCGCTGCCAGGCCAGCATGCTCTTACAGATATGAATACCCCGGTCATTGATGATCTGCGTCTTGTAGACCTTCTTTCCTGAAGCCTTCAGGATTTCAGCCACGGCATACCCGAGGAGGTTGTTTCGAATATGACCGAGGTGGAGCGGTTTATTGGTATTGGGAGAAGAGTACTCTACCATGACAACCCCTTTATCCTGACGGGCTGAAATCCCGTAAGTTTCCTGTTCCCGTATGTTCTCAAACGCAGTGAGATAATATTCATCTGAAAAGGAGAGGTTCAAAAACCCTTTAATGACGTTGTAAGAAGAAATCTCCGGAACCGCACCCTTCAGGTACTCTCCTATGGCTTCCCCGATTTTTTCCGGGTTCCCTTTAACGTATCTCAGCATGGGAAAGATCACCACAGTGATATCACCTTCAAAGTCTTTTCGAGTGGGTTGGAGTTCAACCGTTGGAAGTTCTGCATCGAAAAGCTTCCTGACCGCTTCCTGCGTCTTTGAGATCAATTGGTGTTCCATATGATTGGGCAAACCCTGTTTAAAGTTGCAAAACTACATATTTTTTACCCTTTTATAATCCTGTTAATAAGGATTCCCCAAGGATTTCGGTAACTTTAGGCCGCTATCGAAAAAGAGATAAAATGCTAGTCAACGTATCCTACAACAATAAAGAAATCACCCGGAACATAGATGAGGAAGTGGGGAAGCCCTTTCCCCTGAAAGTTCGCTGGGCCATGGGTGGGATAGGTTCTCCCAAGCTCTTCATCACTGAGGCCAGCGTGGAGATACGAAACCTGCTCATCCTGGACAACAACCTGGACAGCTGCAATGTCGAGATCAGGCCCAAGGGGATCATCGTGCGTTTCCGCTCCCTCCTAGAGACCTTTGCCCTGGTGATCCCATGGTACAAACTCACCCTATACAAAGGAGACATGGCCGTCTATTCCATCTACCGCGATCACCATTTTATCAAGGTGCGGTCCGATACCAAGGCAGTACAGAAATTCTTCAAAAAATTGATGGATCTTAAGGCGGATAATGCCCCTACCCAAATAGAAGACCTCTGATCCATGAAAATCCTTCTGACCGGAGCTAATGGTTATATCGGGATGCGACTGCTTCCCCGACTACTGGATATGGGCCATGAAGTGGTCTGTGCCGTCCGTGACAAAAAACGGTTGTCCGTGGATGAAGAGACCCTGTCCCGGATCTCAGTGCTGGAGATCGACTTTCTAAAGGAGTTCAACGAAGGTTTGATCCCGGAAGACATCGATGCAGCTTATTACCTCATTCATTCCATGAGTTCTTCCACAGAAGATTTCGATGAAAAGGAGGCTATCTCGGCGGAGAATTTTAACCGCTACATGAGGCAAACCTCGGTAAAGCAGGTGATCTATCTCAGCGGTATCGTCAATGAAGAAAAATTGTCAAAACACCTCAAGTCCCGAAAGAACGTCGAGGATATCCTGTACCAGGGAAACTATCACCTGACCGTCCTCCGGGCTGGGATCATTGTGGGATCCGGCAGTTCTTCATTCGAGATCATTCGGGACCTGTGTGAAAAACTCCCGGTCATGATTACACCAAAATGGGTCCTGACCAAAACCCAGCCGATCGGGATTCGCGATGTGATCAACTTCCTGACCGGCGTGCTGGGGAGGGAAGACACCTTTGATGAGTCTTTTGATATAGGCGGGAAAGACATCCTGACCTACAAGGAAATGCTCCACCAGTATGCCCGGGCCAGGGGCTTCAGGAACTGGATTCTCACCGTGCCCGTCATGACGCCGAAACTCTCCTCCTACTGGCTGTACTTTGTCACCTCTACCTCCTACAAGCTGGCCGTGAACCTGGTAGACAGCATGAAGATGGAGGTGGTGGCCCGTGACAACCGGTTACAGGAGCTCCTGGGCCTGGAGACCCACACATACATGGAAGCCATCGATATGGCCTTTAAAAAGATCGAACAGAATCTGGTGGTCAGTAGCTGGAAGGACAGTATGGTCAGCGGCCGGTTCCAGAAAAATCTGGAGAAGTATATACAGGTACCCAAGTACGGGGTCCTAAAAGATGAAAAGAAGATCAAGGTAGACGACCCCGAAGCCGTGCTCAGGAATATCTGGCGCATAGGTGGCGAACAGGGATGGTACTACGGCAACTGGCTGTGGAAGATCCGGGGCTTTATCGACAAACTCACGGGGGGAGTCGGACTGCGGAGGGGGCGAACCCATCCCGACAAGATATACCCCGGAGATTCCCTGGATTTCTGGCGCGTCCTACTGGCTGACAAGAAGGGGAAGCGACTCCTGCTTTTCGCAGAGATGAGATTGCCCGGGGAGGCCTGGCTGGAGTTCAGGATTGACAAGGACGCTGTCCTTCACCAAACGGCGACCTTCAGGCCCAAAGGACTGAGAGGCAGGCTTTACTGGTATGCCATAGTCCCTTTTCACTATTTTATCTTCGGGGGGATGATCCGCAACATCGCCAGGACCCGGTCCTGAACCCTGAATTTCTCAGCTTTTTCCGGGAA